>JASLXP010001170.1 GCA_030740295.1 Planctomycetota bacterium | reverse complement strand
GGCCCGACCAGTCGTCATTCCCTTCGGTCGAAACATAAATGTGCATGGTTTCTCCGGTAACCTTCGCAGAAAAGACTGGGCCAAAGATCAGAACGAGCATCCAGGCAAGACCGGCTTCGGTCATACAACGTCGTCTGAGTTTCATCGAGATGATAGGTGCGCGTACTGTTTGCGTGGGGCAGGAAGAATTTGGACAGACGAATGAGAGGATGCAGCGGTTCCCAACTCCGGAAACCGTTCGCACGCCCGATCAAGCCAGGAGTTGAGACAGGGGATCATCTACGAGTGCCAACAGCGCCCGGCTCGATTCACTACGCTTCGGCTGTGGCACCCTCCTCAGCGGCCCACTCCAGGTCGAGCTCCACCAGTTTGGAGAAGCTCGGTACGCCGCCTTCATCCCAGCCGGCCATCTTGTAGTAGAGTGCGAGGGCTCGATCGAATTCTTCATGGTCGAGGCTCTCGCCTTCAAGCGCTCCGTTTTCGAGTGGCTCGAAAAGCCTCTCGGGCAGGATGTCGTCCTCTGTGCTGAAGCCTTCACGAACGTTGAACAGGCGCATCATTGTGTTGGCTCGTTCTCCTGCTTTCAGCAGCTCGTGCAGGCTCGTATCCCATCCGGTGCATGCCTGGACATACTTGACGATTTCGTTGAGTGCCAGGGAGTTCAGTGGTGCGCCGACAAAATCGCACATGCCGACAGCGTTGTAGAGGCTCCACACCTGCTGTGTAACGAAGAATGCCTTCACTTTCCGGGCGCTGAGGTCGCTCGGTTCGACAGGCTCGATCAGACCCAGAGGGCCGCCGAAATCGTTGCCCGAAGGCCAGAATCCCGCGTACGCCGGATCGTGCGGGGCTTCCATGTGATCCGCGCCGGTTGGCGAAGTGGCGTAGGCCAGGGCAAGGCCCTTCTTGCCTCGTGGATCGTGCATGGGCAGTTCCTGGCCTTTTACATGGAGTGCGAATTTTTCAGCGCCCTTGCCGATTATCTTCGCTGCTCGTTTAACGCCCTCTGCCAGCAAGTCGCCAATGCCCTCTCGGCGGCCGATCTTGTGCACGAGCTCTTCGACCGCATCCGCATTGCCGAATCTGAGATCCAGCCCGTCTGTTTCTTCCTTCGTGAGGATCCCGTTTTCGAAACATTCCATAGCGAACGCGATGGATGCGCCAGTGGAGATCGAATCAAGCACGTATTGAGCGAGGAGCTGATTGACGGCTGCAATGCGCTTTAAATCCCCAACTCCACAAAGAGTCCCGGCTGCCGCGATGGTCTCGTATTCAGGACCGCCATACTTGGGTGTGACGCCCAGCTCTTCGACAGCTACCTCGCGTTTACAGGCGACCGCACAAGCGAAGCACGTCCCGCGATTTACCAGGATGGTGTCAGCCATCGTCTGACCGCTGAGTTCCTCGGACTTCTCAAAAGAACCTTGTCTGAAATTTCGTGTCGGCAGGATACCGCTGCCATCTAGAACAGGGACAATACGGGACGAGCCAAACTGATACAGCAGGTCCTGATCCCGGTCGTAGACTTGCTGGAATGACTGGAGCGACTCCTTTGCCAGGGACAGGTCATGCGCTTTGGGACGACTCTTCCCGCGAACAACAATCGCTTTGACGTTCTTGCTGCCCATGACCGCGCCCATACCACAGCGTCCGTTAAAATGTTTCAGTTCGTTTACAAGGGCCGCGTATCGCACCCGGTTTTCGCCGGAGACCCCGGTCTGAAGTACACGAATCCGTTTGTCGCCGATCTCGTCAATCAGCCCGTCCTGAACTTCGCCGGAGAGCTGGCCCCAGTGCTTCGAGGCATCCCGGATTTCTACTTCACCATCCAGGATAGTGATGTACACGGGTTTGTCTGAACGGCCGTGCAGCACGACCCCATCATAGCCGGCTGCTTTAAGCTCAGGGCCCCACCATCCTCCGGCCTCGCTTTCACCATAACTTTCAGAGAGGGGCGACTTCGCTGCCGCGGTGAACCGATTGGTGCCTGAAAGTGACATGCCAGTGATGACGCTGGTAGTTAAGACGAGCTTGTTGTCGGAAGAAAAGGGATCGATGCGCGGCGGCAGGTCTCTCAGCATCAGATACGCGGCGAGACCACTACCGCCGAGGTAACGACGATAGATCAGTTCGGGGAGCTCTTCGTCCCGTGTCGTTCCGTCTGCCAAATCTACGTGGAGGATTTTTCCGTTGTATTCAGTAGCCATTTTGTATTCTCGGGAATGATGAAAAGTGAAGGCGCATTATGGCGGTTGACCTCCGATGCTCCAACTACTTCACAAAGTACAGAATGCCGAAGCGATCAGGCGCGTGGAAGCCACCGGTGAATGGCTGCGACCAGAAGGCACGGCTGGTGCCGGTGAATCGGTTGCGCAACATGTTCAGGCCCCAGGCGTCGCCTGGCTTCGGTGGTTTGCCGTTGGTCAGAGGTGAATTCAAAGGGATGAGGATTTCGGCTGTCCAACGGTCTTTGCCCCGCCAGGCTTTAGACTGAAAGCCCAGGTCGACGGGCACTGGTTTGCACCATCCGTAGCGTGTCCACTGGTGCCACTGGATGCCGAGTGCGCTTAACATGATCTGCGCGTAGTCTTTTCTGTTACGCTGGCGGCCAACATCGACCAGGACTTCCAGGCTGTCGTCGGTGCAGAGGCCGGAGGTAGAATGCTTCTGGTCCAGCTTCTGCTTTTCCATCCGATTCTCGAGCAGCAGGAAACCGAGATAGAGGTTTTCATCATCCCACAGGACTTTTACTTTCGTATCCGGGCAGGGCTCCATCACTCTTTTCGTCAGCGGGGTTCTCCAGCCGTGGACACCGACCTGCCGGTAGAAGGGGGGAAGCTCGGCCGCGTCCTTCCAGGCAGCATCGTCGATTTTTCCATCGATTACCGGTTTGAGCTTCGTCCTGGCAACTTCGACTTCCGGGACGCGAGCATCTGCGAGCATCTGCGATCATCTGCGCAAACTTGATGCGGTCCTCCATCATGTCGATCAGACCAGTTCGCAGGACCTTTACCCGCGAAGTGAAGGGCTCTTTCACGGCAAGAGCCTCAGCGGCAGAAAGGTGCTTTTCCAGCGTCTCCATGATGTTGGTCTGTCTGACGACGAACCAGATCTTGTTCCGGACGCCAAGCTCACGTAGTTTGATTCGGTAATCCTCCACAGCCGTCCAGAACTCCCGCATCGGTTGTTCCGCGGGCCCGTAATACAGCCGGTAATACTCTTCAAGGATGTCATCGACTTTTATTTCCTGATCGAACAACATCCGCATCGTGACGTAGTAGTCGAGGTGATAGGTGGCGGAGTTGGAGTTGCTGATCATTTCCATACTCATCCCTTCCGCGCCAACCTCGGCTTGTTTCCTGACGTAAGCCGCCACCCGGTGTGGCCGCACTGCTGGGAATTTCCCCTTTGAGTACCAGTAGTCGTACACAAAGACCCGCTTCGCTCTCCTGCGCCATTCCGTAAGAGTCTTGATCCCGTAGCTGCCTTCTGTCCAGCCCCCGGTGTTTGCCATGTAGACGCCGACATTGGGCTCGAGCTCGAATTCCGGCGGCTCGAAATGCGATGCGTATGCGGGCGACGCGATCCACCGATCCGGATGGACCTCTCGTACTTTCTTGGCCACGCGATTCACAAAGGTAAACCAGTAATTGCTGTAACGGCCGTCCCCAAAGCCGCCGGTTCGCTCGGGCTGGGCAGGCGGCTTTGCATCTTCACCAAAGATGCGGTTGTCACAAGGTCCTAGCCCAAACACGTGCCCGGCTCCACCCGAAAATTTTGGGTTGCCTTTGGGCACCGGTCCCTTTCTGTGCGCGTTGAAATAATCAATCGCGTTCTTGGCGACTTCGCTTACCACTTCATCCTTCCAATACCTGAGCTGGATGCCGCGACCCGGCGAGCTGCCAACGAACCAGTCCGGATGAACCTTCCCGTAAATCTTGTGGTAGTGCTGCAGCGTGTGCGCTCCTTTGGGAAACTCGCCGCCGTTGTAGCGAACACGCAGTTTGTAGAGCAGGTTGTCACGGCCGCCGGTGTAGTTTCGGTTTCGGATGTACCCCATGAGGTCAGGGATGCCGAAAGAGCCGGGCTTGGCCCAGGTACCGTAGCCTATAGTTCGGAGTGTGGCCCATGGCCGGTGCCGCCGCTCGGACGGTTTCACTTTCAAGGTAGTTGTTTTGGGAACAACCGTCCCCAGGTCGGTAACCATGTACCAACGCACGCCGCACTGCCGCTCGAGAAAGTCGTAGACGGCGTAAAGGGTTCCCACCTGGAATCTGGGCGAATTGAAATTGACCTTCGGCCATGCGCCGTTCTTCTTATATGTAATCTCTCCATAGTCCGGATCATCGTGCCCGACCATGACGGCACGTTCATCGGCTATGCTGAGAAGGTATTCCTGCGTTTTGAACTTCTCGGTGGAGAAACCGTTCTTGCGGGCGGCCTTCGTTTCACCCAGGTAGATCGGATACTTGCCCTGGGGCACCGTTTGGCCTTCGCCTGTGATGGTCAGTTCCGCCCCAGTGATGAGTTTGACGTGATGCTGGAGCTCTTTGGCCGCAAGCTGCGCGCTGCGAGTGGGCTTGTCGGCGAGCAGGATTATCGAGGTCGGCTCGCCATCCTTGACGAGGACAGAGTCTCCGTATGAGAGGCAGCAGGTGGCGAGCGTCGATATCAGAAACGTCCACAAGGCCGGCCGAAGCTGTTGTATTTGCAGGTCTGTCCGCTTCATAGTTTCTCCTGTCGAGGTTCTCTGTCAGTGCCAATGTCGATCTTAAGTCAGATAATTCGCACTGTTCCTTGACTTGAAATCGACACGTTGTCGATTTCAAGTCAAGAGACCCGGGTGATCTGTCTGACTTGAAATCGACATTGGGGAAGAATGCTTGTAGGAAGAGCCAGCTTGCGATTGCCGAAGGTGAACAGCGTGTCCTGTCGTCTTTCGAGGGCATCGGCGGTTAGGCAAGAGCACATTAGTCGAGGAGATCTTGAAGGGCAAGAGTTTTTACAAATCTAATGGACTGCTGCCGCGGGAAGGAATGATGCTGCAAATTCTTTTGCTGCCATCCAGGCGCGAGTCGGCTCTTCGGCAGGAACCACTGCGCCGGCCAGGCTTGCCGGCCCTTCCGACTAAAGCCGGAGGATTGGTTAGAGCCGAGACGTTACCATCAGTTGCCAAGCCACTCGACAGTCGAGAACGGCGTCTTTACCGTCCCGGCAACCGCTGAACATCTGGGGTACTCAAGGATCCATACCGGTGAAACTGTTCAGACACATTGCGCAGCTCACTCTTGCCTTGTCAGCAGGAAATTTCATGGCCGCGTCTGGTGAGAACATCGCCAGACTGAATGAAGAATCCTGGCTGCTGGAAGTCTCCGCGCTTGAGCCGGACGAGCGGCGAGAGAGCATTGCGAAGGCTCTCAAGACATACGACCGCGGAGAGTGCGGGCTGCTCCTGGGAGCGATGCTCAGCGGGGACGAAGAGCTGGAGCTCTTGCTGCCAGACATACACCGTCAGGTCCGATCACTGGTGCGTCCCTGCGATGCCGACATTCTGGCTGAAAAAGTAGCCGCCGGTCTTCAGAGTGATGAAACGATTGCTGAGCCCGGGCTCGGCACAGCCATCAGGAAAACGAGCAGCACACGAAGACACGACTGGGTCATCGATCTGCTGGGGTTCTGCCGGGAACAGGGATTTGCCAGGCTGAAGAGGCTCCACTCAGAACACGATGACAGGCGCGTCCGCATCGGTGCGATCCGCGCTATGGCTAATCTACTGGCGCCGGAAGCGATCGATTATGTCAGCAAAGTCACAGCGAAAACTCAGGACACTGCTGAACGGGAGGCAGCACGCTTTGCCCAATCTGAGCTGCGGTGGCGAACGGGACGGCTGAAAAAGCCCCTGCCTGATGCCTTGCGGCCCTTGCCGCTGGTCTCGATCAAGGATGGGCCGGCACGGATTCGCGAGGCACTCAAAGCTGGCGGAACACTGGTGGTTGAGCCGTCACTGCTCTCAGCCGAAGTCTCCAGGATGCTCAAGGAATTGGGCGCTCCGCTGCCGCAGGATGGGAAGCAGGGAGCGCCCCAACGCTGCATCTTCTCGGTACCTGACTTTCATCGGCTGTTCGCTTATCCGTTCGACTTTCTGTGCGCTGATGTGACGGCCCTGGTCTTTGCGGATTATTCCTGGGGCAAGTGGAGCAAAGGTCAGTCGGCCACGCTCCGCTTGCGGGACAATGCCGGGCGGGCGGCCGCAATCGTTCAGGAAGGCGTGCTGGGCAAGGGCCGGGTCGTCTTCTCCGGTCTCTCCGCGCATAACCCGGCGTCAGCGGCGAGACTGGGCATCCCGGATCGTGATCCCTGGCACGAGAACCTCATGTGGCATCACGGCGACCGGAATCCCGACAGGCACCTCTACCTCTGGCGAGCGAGAGAAGGATTCACGAGCCAGCATCGGCCGTGGGGCACGCCGCTCCCCGTCGGGGCCTTCAGCGCGGCGTTCATCACGCCCAACTTCAA
Organism: Planctomycetota bacterium; assembly: GCA_030740295.1. The sequence goes on along the minus strand of JASLXP010001170.1, from coordinate 9,392 downwards.
CGGCCGCGATCCTATCGAGTTGGCCCAGCGTCTGGAGATGGACTACGAACACTTCCCCTACATGTGGGCGCCGAAACGGGGCGTCAATCTCGGGCTCGAGGAGGGGCGTTTAACACCGGTGTGCTTTGGCGTTCTCGAACAGGTTTTCTCAAAGCCAAGGGATGTCGTCATCCTCGCCGGTCGGACTCTACCGGGAAAGGCCAGCCAGAAAACGTGGTCCGTGTTACCGGCCCGATTGCAGGAAACGCTTCTTCAAGTGTGCCGGGACAGGGGCACCGGCCTCGTCATCATCGGCGAGCGGGGCCCGATGCCGATGATGACGCAGGAGTCGAAGCTCGCAGCCATAGTGACCCCATTCGGCCCGATTGAACGCTCACAATGGGGCAAGGGAAGAATCATCGCCACCAATCGCCCAGGCAGAGCACCAGCCGAATTCGTCACGCCCGGCGCGTTTCATCCGATCACACGAGTGAATCATTACGACTACTGGGCAGCGGAAGTGGCGAAGCAGATCGCGTGGGCCGCTGGACGGGAAACACCAATCCAAATCGGAAAACAAGTGATGATCGAAGGCGGCTCAGTGGTAATTTCCGTGGAGAACAAGAGCGAGGAAAATCATGATTGCACCGTCGAAGTCGCCTTCCGAAATCTTGCGGGCACTGTTGCAGCGGAAGGACGCTCCAAACTGCACCTCGACGCTGGCGCGAAGAAGGAAGTCCGTATCGCAATTGGAGGTCTGTCTTCGGGTCGCTTCGTTGCAGAGATAACTGCCAGGAACGGCAAAGGGGCAAGCCTGGGTTGGAATTGGGGGATCGTGGACGTGAAAGGCCCGGTTGTTGTCACAGATCTGAAGTTTGAAAAGCCGATGGTTCGCCCCGGCGAGGAATTGAGTTTCTCGCTGGTCCATGAAGGAGCCATCCCAGAAGCAACGACTGCAACGGCGAGCATCATCGATCGCTACGGCCGGCTCTGCGGTCGCTCTGAGCAACGGCTCGGCCCGGACCATTCGGCCTGCACGGTGAAAGTCGCCCGGCCCCTGTGGCGTTATGTGTCCGTGCGGGTAGCACTGACCAAAGACGGCAAGACCCTGGCGGCATTTGAGAAGCCCTGGATTGTCGATGTCCCGCCCCCTCAAAAGGACTTTCCCTACGCCGCCTGGTCGAAGGTCGGCAAGCAGGCTTCACTCGTCCCGATGATTCACCAGGCAGGCATTGACTGGCTCAACAAGGATTTTGAATTGTGCCTGTCGAACGGCGTGTTGCCGTGGGTGCTGAACTTTGGCGGGCTGGGGCTGGGCTATCACGCCCCGGCCATGAATTACCAGCGCAACCCTACCCCGATGGGGCCGACCTTTCACCAGTGGCGTCTCAACGTCATTCCTCAGAAAGTGCCGGGCATGCTGCGCGCTGGCGTGGCAGCTATCATCGACCAGGACGAAGAATCGCTGGGTGGGGAATATGGCTTTCACCCCGCCTCGCTGCACGAGTTTCGCAAGCAAATGCGCACCGAATACGGGTCTCTCGAAGCATTGAACAAGGTCTGGGAAACAAAGTACGAGAAGTGGCGGGAAGTCATGCCTCTCCGTCTGGCGCAAGTGAAAGGGCGAGACAGCCTGGCGCCGATGGTAGACCTGAGGATGTTCATGGACACCGCCTATCTGCACCACGTCGAATTCGACCGGTTCATCTGTGAAAGCCTCGGCATGAGAGGCGTGAAGCTGGGGCTGTCGACGAGCGGCGGAGGCTTCGATGACGGGTGGGACATCTGGAAAGCGTCGAAGATGTTCACCTGCATGATTCGGCAGCATACGGGCAACCGGGAGAAATTTCGGTCCTGGCGCCGGCCTGACATGGCCCTTGGCCGCTGGACGGGCGGCTACTATCCGGACGACGTGGCGAGTGGGCATTTCATGCCGTGGCATCAGCTCTTTCACGGCAGCACGATCTATGCGACGTGGGGTGGCGGCATCGGATTCTACATGAGTATCTGGAGGCCCGATGGCACACCGAGAGACGGCATTGCCGCAGCCGCCAAAGAACTGAGCGAAATCCGGAGCGGACCTGCCACGCTCATCCGGAACAGCCGGCGCGTCCCGCCGCAGATCGGTATCCACTATTCACGGGCCAGCCAACTGGCCAGCAAAGCGGAATGGCGGGGCGCCACGTGGGGCGCCGCTTCCACCATCCGGAACGTGCTCGAGATGAAAGGCCACCAGTACCGCTGGATCAGCTACGAGGAGCTTGGCCAGGGCTTTTGCGATACCTGGCCGGGAAAGTGCCTGTTCCTGCCGGTAAGCACCTGCCTCAGCAAATCGGAAGTTGCATCGGTCCGAAGATTCGTGGAAAGGGGCGGCACGGTGATCGCCGATTGTGATCCCGGGACACGCGACGACCATGGTGGTCGCGCCTGCAAGGGGCAGCTTACTGAACTTTTCGGATGCGAATGGATTCCTGCACCGGCCCAGGCGAAGGGACTTCCGGCCAAAGCAACGCTCGAAGTCCCGAACGTTCCGCCAGAGATCGAGATTGCGCATTCCTATCGCCGCATTGCCAGGGCAACCACCGGAAAGCCCCACGGTACTGTCTCCATCGCAGGTAAACAGTTCCCCACATGGATCACTCACACTTTCGGCAAGGGGAAGACCATCACCCTGAATTTCCTGCCGGGCAGGTCCAAGAGCTCATCCGTCATCATTGAAGCGCTGCTGGCCGCGGCCGGCGTAAGCCATGAAGTGCAGGTGCTCAAAGATGGCAGAGAGATACCGGGAGTCGAGCGTTTCAGTTTCCAGGATGGAAACACTCGCTACACAGGAATCGTAAAATTCGCCAGTCTCCGAAGACACTGGGGCCCTCTGCGACTGCCCGAAGAGGCCAAAGTAGCGCTTAGCGAGGTCACTGTTCACTTCCCGGCCGGCGCCCATCTCTACAACGTTCGGTCAAAAGAGCACCTTGGCGAGACGGTAACTGTCGCGACCAGGCTCGAAGCCGGCGTCGCCCAGCTCTATGCCCAGTTGCCCTACAAAGTGGAGAAGCTGGAACTTCTTCCCGCCACGAAAGCAAGGGCCGGGAACGAGGCCCGCATTGCAGCAAGAGTCATCGCCATTGCCGGCGAGCCCGGAGCGCACTCTCTGCGATTCCAGGTCTTCGAGCCTTCTGGTCGGGAGCGCAAGGAATACGGAGGAGTCCGGCGTTTTGCGAAGGGTCGCGGCGAATGGCTCGTGCCCTTCGCGCCAAACGATCCACCCGGAGGGTGGCGAGTGCGAGTGAGCGACGCGGTTTCGGGAGTGAGGGCAGAAAGGACATGGGAGCTCACGAAATGACCGCAAAGACGATTGAGACCATCGCAGTTCTTCTCGCAATGTCCTGCGTCGCGCTCGCCCAGGACTTTGATGACCTTGACGACGATCTTTCGCTCGTCCTCGATCTGGATGATATGGCCAAGGACGAATTGCGCGAAATAGCCGACAAGCTGCTGAAGACGCCCGATGAGGCCAGCGTGGAAATCGTGTTGCGAGTCATCGCCCATGAGAATCTCGACGATTCTGATAGAGCAGAGCTGCTCTATCACACCTTCAAAACACATGTGAAGAAAGAACACTATGAAGTCCTGTCCGAACTTGACCGCCCGGGGCAGGGCTTTGCCGACCCGGTCGTGGCTTCGCTCCTGATTCGCCTTGTCGGTCTGACGCGACACCGCGATGCGAGAAAGAAAATCCTTGAAGCTTTTCGTACAGGTGATCCGGCCTATCGAGCCGCGGCCGCTCACGCGCTGGGTTACTTCGGCGACCGCAAGCTGCTTCCGCTTCTTCAGAGGGAATTCAGGCGGCTGCAAGCCAAGGCCACCAGGGATCCCGACAGCACTTCATCTGCAAACAAGGATTACACCGACGGGCTCCTGCGAGGCATGCTGCATCTCGGAGATTCCCGTCACTTGCCGCGTCTGATGTCCGAGGCCGCCACCGCGGCCAAAACGGTGGCCGTGACCGTCCTGAAGATCGCCAGCGGCTATACCCCACCGCGTGACAAACATCTCGCCCGCAAACGCCTGCCGGGCATGCGACAGCGCCATCGTGCCCTGGTCAGGGACATCGTTGAGATCGCCCCGAAGTTTTCCACAGAACTCGCCAGCTTGATTACCAGCGTCAGCAACCCGGACGAATGCGACGTGCTCTATCGGCTACTGCCACAACTCATCTCCGAACAGAGCTATCCCTCATTTATCCCGGTGTTGAAGGCGCGCAGTTGGGATTTGAGGCAGTTGACGCTCGACCTGCTGATGGACGGAAATCCGGAACCGAAGAATCTCTCGTTAATCCGGAGGGCTGTCACTGAATGGTATGAAGGAGAAGATCGTGCCGGCCGAACGTGGGCGATCGCTAATTGCCATGTTCTGGAGATGGACGCTCGCCGCAAGATTCTGCTGGAAGTTCTGAATTCCGGCAGCCGATGGGAGCAAGTGGCAGCAATTAAGCAGATCCGCCGGAAGCCGGGAAAAGGATTGCTGTCCGCAGCGGCATCCCTGGCCCAGAAGACCCATGACCCTGATGTACGATTTCACCTCGCGCGGCTTATGCCCGGCAAGAAGTAGAGAGACTGACTTCTCAGGTCGGGCCACACAGCAATCCTCGCAGTCCCATTACCTATCAGAATCTCATCACGAGGTCCCTGATGGCATTCTGTGCCACTCTCGGGACGGCGCAGATTGAAACACATCGCTACCTCGCCGATCAGGTGATCATTGGCCTCTGCTTCCCGTACGCGTTGGCGTGGATGTTGGTCTTGCTGTCGTATCTCACTGGGTTGTTGCCCGGCTGTCCCTCTGGCCGGTGATGGAAGAACCAGTTGTGGTGGACCTCCGCCTCCTCCTCCGGCACTCCACGGATGACGATGGGAGTCTTCCTGCTGCGAAAGGTGTTGTGATGGACGTTCATCCGGGTGCCCGCGATGTCAGTACCGTCTTTCCGGTCCCGGCCGCCGTGCATGTCAAAGCAGTGGCTCAAGGATTCGCCGATTTCCACGTTGTGGCACGCTTCATAACCGCTGCCGGGCGAGCCGGACCCCGCGATAGAGTGGCGGTTGTAGTTGAAGAGATTCTGTTCGATCAGGGAAAAGGCGTTGCCGTGGCAGATGCCATAGCCAAGGCCGTTGTACTGGTTGTGATGAATGAAACAGTGGTGGATGTGGTGGCCTTCTCCGGCACTCAGTGAGACCGCGCCGTGGCTCCATCCGCCGAGCTCGCAGTTATCCACCTCCAGGCTCGAATGTTCTGTGAAGATGCCGTCCGAGATGGGGAACTTGTAGTAGTACTCATGCCCGCGCCCCTCCAGGAAACAGCGATCATGATGCTCCAGCCGGCGCTTGGGATCCGGCCCCTGTATGCGCATCCCGGTAATACGCACTCCCGGCCCCCCGATTCGGATCAGAGGTCTCGTCGCGAAAGTGTCACTTAAGATAAGGGCGCCTTTAGAACGTCCCACGCCGCGGTCGCTGGCGAGAGTGACCCCTTCCGGAACCTCGATGACCTGCTGCTCGATAAAGACCCTTTCCGTGCAGTCGATCTCCACGCTGCCGTCGATGAAAACAGTGTCACCGGAGCGGGCCTTCGCCAGTGCATCCAGCAGCTCGTCAAGAGTCCCTGCTCTGCAGTCACCTTGACGAACAACGTTGCGATAGCCTTTCCCTCCGCCGATAGGTCCGCGTGTGTCCGGTTTGGCCCCGAAAATCTTGCCTTTGATTTTGACCCAGGTTCTGCCCAGGTCCGGTCTTCTCGTGTTAAACACCGTTTTCTCCTCCTATGTTGCCAAAACGGTCATGCTGACAGGCATGAGTTAATTGTCCAGACAGGCCATTCGCAAGGGGCTAACTAAACGCCAACGGCTGTTTCAGCCTGACTGCCGTTTACCAGTCTGTTAACCACCACCGGTTTCTCAATCGGTATCGCCAGCGACAACCAGAGCAAAAACTCGATTATGAGAACGATTACGATAACGATTAGGGATAGGTGCGAAGACCGCGTCACGACAGAAACGATTCTTAATCCCGTAAACAGTTCGCGCTCATCACAGAGGTTTGCTATTCCGCGCGCGGGATGATGGTGACTTTCATGCCGTCCTGCCAGTCCTTGAATTCGTCGGTGTAGTAGAGATAGGCGCGGCTCGCAGGGCCAGTGTAGGTGCCGGGGACAGCGGCGACCAGGCTGACCGGCAGCTCGGACTTCTGTTCCGTCCGAAGGCTGCGCCAGTAGAGTACGACTTCGCGGCCGATGACTTCGTAAGCATCGATCTTGCCGGACTTGACCAGCTCTTTGAGCTGATCGTGTCGTGGTTCCAGGCCGCCCGGAACGCCGATGATGGCGACCGTCATCGGAACGGGTTCCTTCGAAAGGTTGGTCACGGTGACGTTCGCTTCGGTCACCGCGCCCTCGGCAACGAAGGTGTCGCTCAGGTTCACCTTTACTCCGACCTGGCATTCCTCTGCGGAGGCCGGGGTCAGGCTGTGATAGTTGACGGCGAGGGAGTACGGCATGATGGCGCCGTCTCCCATCTTCAATTCGATCTTGTGATCACCCGGCTCGAAGACTTCGCCGATGTCCGGCAGCTTGATTGCCCCCTGGGTCTTCTCGTCGAACGGGAGGGGCGCGCCAACGGGCCGGCCATTCACAAAAAGCTGGATCGTCCCTTTGGCTGCGGGCTGCGAGCGGGCCTTGTCGTAGGCAACGATGGCGCGCAACGCGAGCACCGTGGACTGCGTTGAGCCGAAACGACCAGCCTTACAGCTTTCGGACAGGTAACGGATGCTCTTCTCGACCGCGCCTGCGTAGGCCGGGTCGCGCAGCCAGGCGAGAAGCGCCAGAGACGCGGTTTCGATCTTCAGCGCTTCGCCGCCGCTGCCCACGATAGATGCGGTTGCGCCGTCAACCCATCCGTCCTTCTTCTGGTTGCCGGCGAGACGGTCCATGAGTTTTTTCGCGGTGCCCTTCTCACCGGCCAGGCTCATAACGTTGGCCCCAAGAGCGTGGACGTAGCTGTTGCGGCTCTTGAGCGCGGCAGCCTTCAGTGACTGGACCTCTTTTTCGAAGCCCTTCCCACCGCCGCTTTCAAAGAGGGACCACAGGATGTAAGCGTTGGAGCAGTCGCTGTCTACGATCCAGGTGTGAAGCGCCCGGCGCTTGCGCGAAAAGCCGCCTTCCCCGTCGCGGGTTTTCGCCAGCCACTGGCGGGTGCGGGTCAGCATTTCCGAATCGACTTCCCGCACCTGCGACATGTCCGCAAATTCGAGGAGACCGTAGGCGGTCAAGGCCTCGTGACCCGGGTCACCGGCAAACCATTCATACCCGCGCTGCCTGCATTCAAAACTGATCAGCCGCTTGTAGCCTTTATCGAGTAGCACTCGGCTTCGCTGAACAAGCGATGGGTCAACGCCGCGGTGAGACATGAAATACTGCTGGGCCATGACCAGGGGATAAGTGGTAGAGCTCGTCTGCTCGAAGCACCCGTTAGGCTCACGTAGGAGCCGAGAGAGCGCTTCCGTCAGGTTAGCCAGCGGTGTGGGATAGACCGCGATACTGGTGCTGACGCTGCCGCGCACGATGCTTGCGGGAATGCTGACCGATTTCGTGACAGCAGAGCCGGCATCCAGGGTCCCGCCGGATGCGACTTCGACAGGAAAACCCAAAGGCGCGACTCGCAGCTTGCGGATGACCTTGTCGGAATAAGGGCCGGCTTTGGCGTGCACAACGAAATCGGAGATGCCGGTATTCTTGCCCACCGAAACCTTCACGATGCGGCGCTCGCGTGCGTTCGCCCGTAAAGCGAAGGGGGCGATGGTGGCAACTTCAATTCCGCGACCGGCAGAAAGGACCAGCGAGGAATCCGGCAGATCGCTGCCGATGCCGCTAACCATGCCGATTGGAAGCTGGATCACGTCACCGGACGTCACCTCGAGCGGAAGTTTCGGCTCGACGTAGAAAGGCTCTACGGATTCGATCGCGCCGGTCCCCTGCCCGAGCGCGCCGCTATCGCTGAAGGCATCCGCGAAGACTCGGAAGGTCGTGACGGAATCGTTTAGCGAAAAGTAGATCCTGGCCTCGCCAGTCTTTGCATCGGTCCTGATCCCTGCGTGCCAGTAAAGAGTCTCGGTAAAATCCATGCGCTCGCCGGGCCGGCGGTTCGGCCGTGCGGGATGTGCGTAGACGCGGACGGCGACGAAATCGCTGCGGGCCGGCACTGGCTCTTCGACCACGAGAATTTCTTCGTCCGCAGCTTCAAGCGCATCGGCGACTGCTATGGCCAGTTCCTGGCGTTCCTTGGAGCGTTCGGGCGCTTCTTTTTTCAGCTCTTGTTTGAGATCTTTGAGGGCTTCTACCTCCGGCTGGGCCGGCGGAGGAGGTGCTTTGACAGGCGCCGGTTTGGCCTCGGCTTTCGCAACCTCAGGCTCCGCCTCTTCAAGCTTCTGCGCTTTCTCCATGGGTCTCATGTCGACCTTTCTGTGAACAACCTGGCCCCTTGCCTTCCCTTTGAAGAGCTCGAAGAGCTTCCAACCTTTCTTCCTGGTCTCCACTTCACGCCTTGTGACGATCCGCAGCGCGAGAACGCGCCTGGCATGATCCCCGTTCTTCGAGATGAACTTTGCCGCATCCATAAAAGCGAATCGCCGCCAGCCCTGGGTCCCTAAGAGGAGATCGAGAGCAAGGGGCGCTTTCGGGTTGTCAGGGTCCAGGTATACGTGTGCATCGGAAAGTTCCCGCACCTCGTCTTCAAGCAGCACCATCACCGGCAGCCGGGGCGCTTGTTCTCGCTTCTCGATCATCTCCAGGACGGTGTCGTCGGTCACGGTTATTCCAACCACCGCGCTGACGGGCTTGCCGCCGCTGGTGGCTTTAACCGTGAGGGTTGCCCGGCCGCCCGGCACGTAGGCATCCTTATCCGCCTTGACGCTGACCTTGAGTGATTCCATTGGCTGCCGATAGACCAGGCGCTCCGACAGCGGGTTACCTTCTTCGTCCCAGGCGGTGGCTACCAGCACGCCGTCGGCACTCTTCGGCGGGGTAAGAAAGATCCTGCTGACGCCCCCCGGCTTAACACTGGTCGTAACAGACGAGACCTCTACTTCACGCTTACTGAGCGTCACTGTCAGCTTTGCCGCTTTCGTCGAAGCCACCTTCAGCCGCACGTGCTCCCCTTTGCCGCTTATTTCATCAACGGCCGAAATAATGACGCCTGAGCCTTTGACTTCCGGCAGCAGATAAGTCGTCCGAATGCCCGACGGTTCAGTGATCTTGAGTGTGTATTTTCCGCCCTTTGCAGGAGCGATGTCGAAGCGACCGCGCCCTTCATGGTTGGTTCGGAATTTCACCACTTCCGTGCCCGCAGCATCGACGACGACACCGGCCAG
>JASLXP010001169.1 GCA_030740295.1 Planctomycetota bacterium | reverse complement strand
GTGCTCACCGGCTTGGACTCGAGACGACCTACTGGTGCGACGCGCTGGACCGGCAGGTGATCGACTTCGTAAACGAGAATGCGCCGAAGGACGCGGCGGTGGGCATCTTTCCGTACCCTGAGCTTGTCACCATCGCCCATCGGGAAGTCGGATCATTTCGTGAAGACCTGAAACTTGTGAATTACCAAAAGCAGCCCGCGGGCTGGCTCATCCTCATGCATCGGCGCGGCATGTTCGGCGATCGGGAATACAAGCTGAGCCAGTCGGCTGATATCGCGATTTTTGAGAGTCGCAGAATCGGGGTTACTCTGTCGCAGGTATTCGATCTCAATCGTTGAGCTCATCAACCATCAGCCAATAACCATCAAACATCGTCCTCCTGGGCTCACAATTGATGGCGGTCATACCTTGTGCTAGTATCCTTCTCGCTGAAATTGCAGGCAATAAATCAGTCTAAACCGACATTAAAAGGCGCTGTGCGCCACATTGGCCAGGGAGTACAACTCGCGTGAAATGCGATCAGTGCGACAAGAACGCCACAGTTCACATCACTGAAAATCTCGAAGACAAGGAGAAGCGCCGCGAGGTGCACCTTTGCGAAGAATGTGCAAGGGAACAGGGCGTTCTCCAGCAACCTTCCCTTCCCCAGATGCTTGGCGGGATGCTCGCAGGTGAGCCTGAGGCATCCGCTACCACGCCGGATATCGCCTGTTCCAAATGCGGTATGACCTACTCCGAATTCCGGTCATCAGGCCGGCTCGGGTGCTCCGATTGCTACAAGCCCTTCAAGCGCCCTCTCATACCCTTTCTTGAAAAAGTTCACGGCAGTACCCGGCACACCGGGAAGGCCCCATCGCACATGGGGCGATCCATGGCCGTTGAACAGCGTATCGCTGTCCTTCAGCGTGAGATGGACAAGGCGGTCGAAGATGAAGATTTCGAGCGTGCCGCCGACCTGAGGGACAAAGTTCAGGAGCTAAAGGAGAAAAGGGATGGAACTGGATGATCTATCCACCCACGTAGGAGAATGGCTGCGCGGAACGGGGTCCGAATCAGACATCGTGATCAGCTCGCGCATCCGTCTGGCGCGGAATGTGGACGGCTTCCATTTTCTCACAAAGGCCACTCTCGAGGTCAAGCAGGAACTCGAAAACCTCATCCGGCGAAAACTCGGCGAACTGGACTCGCACCAACTTTCATACATCTCGCTTAACCGCCTCTCTGAGACCGACCGCGAGTTCCTCGTCGAGCGGCACCTGATGAGCAAAGAACATGCGGACGGCGCCGGGGACCGCGGCGTCGCGCTGAATGTTGATGAGACCGTCAGCATCATGATCAACGAGGAAGATCATCTTCGCATTCAGGGGTTCCGCTCAGGCTTTGAGCTGGAAAGGACCTGGGAGGAGGTAAACGCTCTCGACAGCCTCATTGAGAGCCGATTGCCGTATTCCTTTAATGCACAGTTTGGTTACCTGGCCGCCTGCCCCACCAACGTCGGCACAGGGATGCGCGCATCTGTGATGCTGCACCTGCCGGCCCTCGTTCTAACCAAACAGATCGAGAAGGTGTTCCGGGCCGTGACAAAAATCAACCTTGCGGTTCGCGGCCTGTACGGGGAAGGCACGCAGGCTACGGGCAACTTTTACCAAATCTCGAATCAGGCCACTCTTGGCAAATCAGAAGAGGAGCTGCTCAACAACATTTCCAGCGTCGTGCCCCAGATAATCATGTATGAGCGGAGGGAACGTGAACGCCTGGCGAAAGAGAACGAAAAACGTCTCGAGGACAAAGTGTGGCGGGCTTTGGGTTTGATGAAAAGTGCGCGTAGAATGTCCTCTAACGAAGCGTTGGAGTTGCTTTCGCATCTTCGGTTGGGCGTTAACATGCAGATACTCAAAGGGGCGACAGTCTCGCAGATTAATGAGTTGCTGTTGTTCTCTCAGCCGGCGCATCTCCAGAAAACTCTCCGGCGTGAATTACAGGCCCCCGAACGAGACCTCGCAAGGGCCGACTTCATTCGCAATGCTCTCGGTGAGCTCTAATCCCGAATTTTTAACATCAAAAACGAACGTTTAGGAGAATTCCATGTTTGATCGAATGACCGACCGGGCTCGAAAGGTCATGGAACTTGCCCGTCAAGAAGCCCAACGGCTCAACCATGAATATATCGGGACCGAACACATTCTTCTGGGCCTCATCAAGGAAGGCAGCGGAGTCGCAGCGAGTGTCCTCAATAACCTGGACATCAACCTCAAACAGATCCGGCTCGAAGTTGAAAAAATGGTCCCGCCGGGCTCGAACATGGCGACCATCGGCCAGAAGCTACCTTACACACCAAGAGCCAAAAAGGTGCTCGAGCTTGCGTTCGAAGAGGCGCGCAACCTTGGCCACAACTACATCGGCACGGAACATCTTCTGCTCGGCCTGCTCCGTGAGAATGATGGCGTTGCCGCACAAGTGCTCCTCAATCTCGCAATGAAACTGGAAGACGTTCGTGAAGAAGTCCTCAGCTTCCTGCACGCTGAATTCCAGCAGCCCGAATCGCAGGGAGGCGGCGAAGGAGGAAATCGGAAGAAGAGCAAGTCTGACACTCCGGCCCTGGATTCCTTCGGGCGCGACCTCACAGAGCTCGCAAAAGAGTCCAAGCTCGATCCGGTCATCGGCCGTGAAAAGGAAATCGAGCGTCTCACTCAGATCCTCTGCCGCCGCACCAAGAACAACCCGGTCCTGCTTGGCGAAGCCGGTGTCGGCAAGACAGCCATTGTCGAAGGATTCGCCCAGGCCCTCGTCGCCCAGGAAGTGCCCGACCTGCTGCGCGACCGGCGTATCGTCGTGCTCGACCTCGCCATGATGGTGGCCGGCACAAAATATCGCGGCCAGTTCGAAGAGCGCATCAAGGCCGTGATGAACGAAGTCCGACGCGTCAAGAATGTCATCCTTTTCATTGACGAGCTCCACACCCTGGTCGGTGCCGGCGGCGCCGAAGGCGCCATCGATGCCTCCAATGTGCTGAAGCCCGCTCTCTCACGCGGCGAGATTCAGTGCATTGGCGCGACCACCCTCGACGAGTATCGCAAATACATCGAAAAGGACGGCGCACTCGAACGCCGATTCCAGACGATCATTGTCGAGCCACCGGACGACGAAGAGACCGTCGAGATCCTCAAGGGACTCCGCGACAAGTATGAGGCCCATCACCGGGTCGAAATTACAGACGTTGCCCTGAAGAGCGCAGTCGAACTTGCCTCCCGCTACATCAGCGGCCGCTTCATGCCGGACAAAGCCATCGACGTCATCGATGAAGCGGGCGCGAGGGTCCGGCTTCGCAGCACCACCAAGCCGCCAGACCTGCGAGAGCTGGATGTCGAGATCAAGGATTTGAATCGCGAGAAGGAAGCCGCGGTCGCCGCACAGGATTTCGAACAGGCTGCCAGCTACCGCGACAAAGCAGACAAGCTGAAAAAGAACCGCGACGAAACCGTCAAAGAATGGCGGGAGAACACCGAAGAATCAGAGGGTGTCGTGGACGAAGAAGTCATCAGCTACGTCGTCTCAAGCATGACCGGTATTCCTCTCACCCGGCTCGAGTCTGCCGAAGCGGAACGTCTGCTCAAGATGGAGGAAGAGCTCCATAAAAAGGTCATCAGCCAGGACGATGCCATCAGATTCATCTCCAAGGCCGTCCGGCGCTCTCGTGCCGGCCTCAAGGATCCGCGCCGGCCGGTGGGTTCGTTCATCTTTCTCGGCCCGACCGGCGTTGGTAAGACGCACCTGGCCCGGTCCCTGGCAGAATTCATGTTTGGTTCGGATGAAGCACTTATTCAGATCGACATGTCTGAATATATGGAGAAGCACAATGTCTCCCGCCTCATCGGCGCGCCCCCGGGATACGTCGGCTACGAAGAGGGCGGGCAGCTCACCGAACAGATTCGCCGCCGCCCGTACGCGGTCGTCCTTCTCGACGAAGTCGAAAAGGCGCACCCGGACGTATTCAACATGCTGCTCCAGATCATGGAAGAAGGCCGCCTGACCGACAGCTTCGGACGACACGTCGATTTCCGGAACGTGATTCTGATCATGACCTCCAACATCGGCGCAGACGTCATCAAGAACCAGGTCTCGCTAGGCTTTGCCAAACGATCGGAAGACCATGATTTCGAAGCGATGAAAACAAGGTTGATGGACGAAGTAGACCGTCACTTCCGGCCGGAATTCCTGAACCGCCTGGACGAGACCATCGTCTTCCACCCACTTACGAGAGAGAATCTCAAACAGATCGTGGACATTGAATTCGGCCACGCCCGTGCCCGCCTTCTCTCGAAAGATCTGGACGTCGTCCTCACTGACGAATCCAGGGAGTTCCTCATCGAAAAAGGGTACAACCCTGACTTTGGCGCCCGCCCGCTCCGCCGAGCCATTGAACGCCGCGTCGAAGACCCGCTCTCAGAAGACATCCTCAAGGGCACATTCTCCGATGTCAGCCTGCTGAGAATCGAGGTCAAAGATGATGAGCTCGATTTCGTCCCCCAGGACGCGCCGGAGGAAGAAGAGTCCGAAGAGCAGGAAGCAGAACCGGCCGTAGTAGGCGCCGGCCAGGAAGAAGCTCCGGAGGAAGAACCGGAAGAAGAATGAGGAACAATTGACTGAAACAGAAAAAGGCTGCTCCATGAGCAGCCTTTTTTTTATTCATGCGAGACTGGCTTTGCCTTTCTCCTCGTCTTTCTCTTCGTCTTAATCAATCTCATCCTGCTCCGGGGCAACGATTAAGACGAAGAGAAAGATAGAGCTTCAGCCATGGGTTCAGGCAATCGGCCGGGCAGAAGCCTGTAGCTGCGCCCTGCAAGAGTCAGGGATCTAACAGAATCACGCGCCCTCTGCCTTCCTCTCCCTGGGCACTAACTGCGACGGCGGCCTTGCCGTCGCGCTTTTCCTTTGCCGCCTGGCTTCTTCGTAGAAATAAACCTGGCAGCGCAGTTCTGGCTGGCCGTTCGGTGAGCAGCGCAGATAGCTGCCGTCTTGCTGCAGCACTCGCGCGTTTCTGTTGTCTTCGAAGTAGATTTCCAGGTTGTCCAGCATCTTCTGCTTTACGTCGGGATCGACGAGCGGGAAGAGGAGCTCGATGCGGCGATCAAGATTGCGCGGCATCCAATCCGCACTCGATAAATAGACCTCGTCGTTTCCGCCGTTGAGAAAGTGATAGACACGCGAATGCTCGAGATAACGATCGATGATGCTGACGACTTTGATTTTTTCGCTGAGCCCGGAAACGCCGGGACGGAGGCAGCAGATGCCGCGCACGTTACAGAGGACCTCTACGCCGGCTTGCGATGCCCGGTAGAGAGATTCGATTAAGGTGGGATCCACGAGCGAATTCATCTTCAGAGTGATTCTCGCGGCGAGGCCGTCCTGAGCGCGGGCAACCTCGCGGTTCACCAGAAACAGCAGGCGATCGCGGAGCTGGTAGGGCGCCATGATCATGTGATGATATTCCGGGATGTCCGAGTATCCGGTCAGCGCGTTGAAGAAGCTGGACGCGTCCTTGCCAAAGGTATCGCTGGCTGTCAGCACTCCGAAGTCGGTGTACAGCTTGGCTGTGCGTTCGTTGTAGTTGCCCGTGCCAAGATGGATATAACGCCGGATGCCGGCTGGCTCACGCCGGACCACCAGGCAGACCTTTGCGTGGGTCTTCAGACCCATCATGCCCCAGATGACGTGCGCACCGGCTTCCTCGAGCTGCCGGGCCCCCTCGATATTTCGTTCTTCGTCGAAACGCGCCATGAGCTCGATCAGAACACAGACCTGCTTGCCCGCAAGCGCGGCTTCAGTCAACGCCTCGATCACGGGCGAATTGCGGCTGGTCCGATAAAGGGTCTGTTTGATGGCCAGAACGTCCGGATCCGCTGCCGCAGTCTTGAGCATCCCGACAACGGGGTCGAACGAATCGTACGGGTGGTGCAACAGGATGTCACGGGCCCGAATGGCCTCCCAAATATCATCAGCCTCTTCCAGCTCCGGCACCGGTTGCGGCGGCTGGGATTCAAAATGGTGGTCATCGTAACCGGGCAAGAAAGCCAGGTCGGAAAGCGCGCTGAGGTCCTGGATGCCGGGAATGAAATAGATGTCGTCGCTTTCCAGTCCGAGCAGATCCTTGAGAATCTGAAGAAAGTTATCTTCGATATCAGACTCTACTTCGAGGCGGACCGGATTGTTGGTCCGGCGATTTCGGAGTTCCCGTTCCACCTCGGCCAGCAGGCTCGGCGCGTCTCCGTCGAGGTCGAGCTCGCTGTCGCGGGTAATCCGGAGAACGACGGTATCGAGAATTTTCTGGCCGGGAAAAATGGATGCGAGATGCTGCCGGACGATCTCTTCCAGCGGTACAAACTCGTTCCCTTCGTCGGATGGCAATTCAACAAAACGCGGCAGGACGGACGGTATCGGCACAATGGCCAGCCGGTCGTGTTCTTCCCCTTCATCTCTCTCCAGCAGGACGCCCAGGTTGATGCTCAGATTCTGGAGCAGCGGGAAGGGATGTGAAAAATCGATACCCATGGGGGTGAGCACGGGAAAAAAATCTTCGTGAAAGCGATACTCGAGATGATGCCGTTCGGATTCACTGAGATCCTTCCAGCGATGAATCTTGAGGCCCAGTTCAGCGGCCGCGGGGCCGACGCTGTCGTTCAGGCAGACATAGGTCTTATGAACCTGCTCGTGAGCCTTCTCAGAAATCGCTTTGAGCTGCTCGAGGGGCGTCATACCGGCTGGGCAACGGGATTTCTTGCCTTCGCGCTCGTCTCGCTTCAGCCCTGCGACCCTGACCATGAAGAATTCATCGAGGTTGTTTGCGACAATGCTGAGGAAGAACAGCCGATCGAAAAGGGGGACTTCCGGGTCCAACGCCTCTTCGAGCACTTCCCAATTGAAACCGAGCCAGGCCAGTTCCCTGTTGAAAAACTTCTGATTCACTGATCACGTTCCGGAAGGTAGTAGGAGCGGTTTAAGGCCGTAAATCTCTTGCATCAGATCGCCCTTTTCCTCGAGATAGAGCTGCTCGAGGCGCGTATCAAGCGTTCGCGGCACAAAAATGCGCAGCTCTTCGCCGTGGACAACAATTCTGGGATTGCGAACCTTCCGCACGTGCGCTTTGTCCAGGGCATCCACCACCCGAAGAATGGCACCCAGTTTACAGACGGTCATGCGTTCCGCGCGCTCGAGAGCCATGTATTGAGGATGTGTCGTCTGCGGCGTAGAACGCCGGTGATAGCGGGCCACGTTCGCTACGACCTCGATTTCCTCCTGGACGAGTCCAAAGATTTCTGAAGCGGAAATTAAATACATGGAATGTTTGTGGTGGGAGCGATTGTGCACATAAGAGCCGACTTCGTGGACGATGGCTGCAACCTCGAGCAACAGCCTTTCCCAGGGCCCGAGGCCATGTGCATCTGTCAGTTCGTCGAATATGGTGGTCGCCAGATATGCCACGTGCATCGCATGCTTTTCATCCACTCGGTATTTGCGGGCAAGGCCCACGGCCGATGCAACGATCTGGCGGGCGTATTCTTCTTTCCCCTTGCCCTGCTCCTCATTGACGAGGTCGATGAGCAGCCCGTCACGGACGCTCGCATTCGCCACATGAATCTGGTCGACGTTCGTGGCTTGTACGATCTCCTGGTAAATCAGCAGCGCCGGGCCGAGCGTCGCCGCATCACTGGAATTCAGGCTGTAGCGCTGCGCCAGGCTATCGATGTCTTCGTCCGCCGTGCTCCGGCAGGCCAGCAGGAAGGCATCCCGATCGAGCGTGCAGAGCCTGTCCTGAGCCTTCTCAGGGCTCAACTGCCCTGCGAGGAAACGGACATCGCCTCCCAGGGCGATCAATGTCTGGGCCCGATCCAGCGGAATGGTCCACGGAATATTTCTGGCATAGGTGTGAACCATGTGCCTGAGGAAACTGTTCTTCTCTCTGACAGATCCTTTTGAGCTGCGCATCGCATGTCGGATTCGGATGGCCCCCAGGGCAAACGTATCCGCGTAGACCGCCTCGCCTTTGTCCATCAGCATCACGTCTACCGCGCCGCCGCCCACTTCAACGAGCGCGACGATGTTGTTTTCAAAGTCGATCTCATCGCCAAGAGATTTCTGCACCGCAGAGTAGGTCAACCTGCTCTGTTCGGCGCCATCGATAAGCTCCAGATTCAGGCCGACAGACATGTAGACCCGATCGATAAACGTGTCACAGTTTTCCGCCTCACGGACGGCATTCGTGGCCGCCGCCCGGTAAGAGGTGACGCCGAGCTCTTCCATGACCTTCTTGTAATGCCTCAGCGCCTCGCACGCGGCCTGAATACTCTCCTGGCTCAGCCGTCCCGTATCGAACGTATCATTGCCGAGCAGGATACTCCGATGGAGCGATTCGAGAGGCCGGATATCGCCACCATGCAGAATCTCCGCAATCTCAAGGCGGATTCCGCTGGATCCGACATCTATCGCAGCGACAACTTTGGGTGGACTGGTGGATGCTTCCTCGGCCATGGCCGTTTTCCGGTTGGTGGGACAAGCCTGACTAAACCTGAATGAACGATTCTTGAAGGCCGAATGAGCTTGCCAGTGGCATCTTCAGACAGCAAGGGTATAGGTCTTCAAGAATCACTGAATTCAAGTCAAAAGAATGAAAAACATGCCAGCGAATGACTTGGAACGCAGAATAGCAGGAAGTGTGATCGGATCAAAGCCTTCCCAAAGTACCATGCATCAGAGAATCAACTCCTTATAATCTGCGCCCTTTTCAAAGAAACGACAGAATCACAGAAACCGTACAGGAGGGCTAGACATGGCACGAGTGTGTCCCATCAGTGGCAAACGAACTCGCGTTGGAAACAGTGTTTCCCGGAGGGGTTTGCCCAAGAAAGTCGGCGGTATCGGGCTCAAGACCACCGGCATCACGAAACGGAAATTCAAGGTCAATCTTCAAAGCATCCGAGTGCTCCTGCCGAACGGCACGGTCAAGAAAATGCGCGTCGCCGCCAGCGTCATCCGCAACGGCTGGATCACCATAGATCAGGGCGGCAAGAAAGTACGAGTGCCCCTGGTCAAAGCCCCGAGAGGCAGAGGCAAGAAGCCGCAGGAAGAGTGACGAGCAGCCAGTAGTGCTGACGCTCCGCGGCAGCTTAAATTAACTCAAAAGGCCAGACCAGAGTGTCTGGCCTTTTTTTGTGCTGAATCAGGATCGTGAAACTTGAACCGCGAATCGTGAAATTTGGACCGCGAATCGTGAATCGCGAATCGCTAATCGTGAATCGCGAATCGTGAATCGCGAATCGTGAATCGCGAATCGTGAATCGCGAATCGTGAATCGTGAATCCTGAATCTTGAATACCGAATCCAGCATCCTGAATCAGATTCCTGTCCCCCGAATGCCATGCAGATCCTAACCATCCGCCCCGGCGCACTTGGGGATTTCATCGTCACGATTCCAGTCCTTCAATCCCTGATGGCAGCATACCCCGGAGCTGAGCATCACGTGATGGCTCCAGGGTCCGCCCGCGAATTACTGGGGCCTCGTTATCCACACCTGCGATTCCACCATCTGGACCTGCCCGGTTTGCACACCTTCTTCAGCGAGGCGCTTGAGCCGGATGCGAGGCTGGCAGGTTTCTTTGAGCGATTCGACCTCATCCTGAGCTACTGGGGGGATGCCGAGGCCGTATTCTCGAAACAGCTTGCTCGATGCCGACAAGGCCGGTTGCTGTGCCGGCATCCGAAACCTGTCGAGTGTTTTTCAGGGCACGTCACCGAACATCTTTTCGGACCTCTCAAAGAATCAGGTATGTCCCTGGTTTCTGAGAATCCCCTCATCCCCGCGACCCAGGCGGAGATATCAGAAGCGAGAGCCGCGCTCGAATCACTCGGTGTGCGAGAGCCCTTTGTGGTGTGTCATCCTGGAAGCGGCAGCCCAACCAAGAACTGGCCGGCGGATCGGTTTGTCCATCTCGTCCACGAGTTGGAGAGGAATACGGATTCAGAGGTTCTGTTCGTGGAGGGCCCGGCAGATGAGGAAACGGCCGTACTGGTCCGACAGGCAATCGGGTCAGAATCCAGATGGCTCAGACATCCACCTCTCGGTGAATTGCTCGGTCTGCTCTCGCTGGCCGCGCTCTACATCGGTAACGACTCAGGCATTACGCATCTCGCGGGAGCGGCTGGCTGTCCCGTGCTGGCTATTTTTGGCCCCACACGGTCTGAACTGTGGGGGCCGATCGGTGAGAAAGTTCGAACGCTCGGGGGATCATCTGAGCTCTCGAAATTATCGATAGAAAAGGTGGCAGCTCTGGCGCTTTCCATTCTGCAGAGTTGAACTCAGAACCTCAGCGGGCAAAATGCCCAGCCAGCGCACTTTCAAAAGGGAGTTTTTGATGTCCGATGAAATCAGGAATCTTGAAGCGGAGCCGACAACAGCACCGGGCGGAAAAACGGATAAGCCCCCCATCCCCGAGCCCTCACTGCAGCACCTGCTCATGAGCTTCGCGACCCAGGCACTGTTTGGCCTCGGCGAGGCGGAGAATCCCGCTACCGGCAAGAAAGAACAGGATCTCGAGTGGGCGAAATTCAACATCGACATGCTCGAAATGCTGGAAGAGAAGACCAGGGACAACACGACGGCCGAAGAAAAAAACCTCTTCGTTCAACTCCTCTACGATCTCCGCATGCGATACGTGAAGGCGGTGGCTTAGAGGATTCAGCTTTCCCGTCCGGTTGCCCTGACCAGCTCGAAAGCTGTCTTTGGAGTGCGGTGACCTGTCACTTTCACTTTAGTACGCCTTGGATCCGCAGCCGATATCACCAACACCGGGTACCGAGCATCCAGTGTCGAGCATCACGATCCAAAGCTATTTCATCAGTGCAGCCTGAATGGCGGCAGCTACCTGCTTGCCGAGTGCCTTCGAACCCTCGCTCTCGAAATGCACGTTTTTTGGTCTCTGCAGTTCCTTCAACCGGGGGAGCGCAAAAGAGTGAAGATCGTTCACGGTGACCTCGTGCTTGTTCATCACTCGGATGGCCGCCTCATTGTATTTCACCGCGTCTGCGGGGATGCGTATGGGAGTGACTCCGGCCGGATACGGCGTTGTTGTGGCAAAGATGAGCGTTGCGCCGGTTTTCTTCATCCGGGTGACAAGCTGTTCCATGTTCTTCTCGTATTCCTCGATGGGGACCCGAGGCTTATTGCCTTTTTCGGGGCTTTCCTTGGGAGCGTATTTGAGATCGTGCAATCCCCAATTGAAATGGATGACGTCCCACTTCCCCTCGCCCAACCATTTGTCCATGCTCTGCAGACCACGTCTGGTATCGCCGCCATTGGCCGGTATGCGATGGACGTTTGCCTTGCCTTTCAACTGCGCACGCGTGGCTAACGTGTAACCGATGGAGATCGAATCGCCGATGAGGAGCACTCGGGGCAGCCCCTCAGCATCCTCGATGGATTTCAGCGCAGGGCTTGGCCTTCGTTTCTTTTTTGGTTTCGGTTTCGGCTTCGGCTCGGCCGCGAGCGGGACCACCAGGAGAATGAAGGTGGCGGCCACTTGACCTGCTTTGCATCTTTTAAGCATTTGTAGTCTCCTCGACAGAATGAGTGATATTGAAACGAGCATAGGAGTGCGTTACAAAAATCGCCAACGTGGGGTCGAAGCCTGAAGGCCCCACTCACTCCGTCATTCCAATATTTTATTACCCCACTCTATTCCCATGTCAGACGAAAACCCCGAGCCGGATCCAATGCAGCAGGATTTGCTCGACGCCATCGCGGGCGGGCGAAAGATAGAGGCCATCAAGATCTACCGGAAAATGACAGGATGCGATCTGAAAGACGCGAAGGAGAAAGTCGAAGAAATGTCCGCCGAGCTCTCCGAGCAGCATCCGGATGTCTTCCCGCAGCAGAAGACCGGGTGCGCATCGATGCTGGCGATTGTCATCGCGGCAGTTCTTTCTTACCTGGTCTTTTGATCCCCATGTCCAGCCTCCTCTTAATCGTCTTCTGCACGACAGCGAGTTTCGCGGAAGAAGCTCCGACACGGGACATCGGCTCGCGAATCGAACTCTTCGTGGACGACTGGCTCATCGAGAAGATGGAGGGCGCCCACCTTCACTTGAATCGGCCGGTGCCCCGGGAAGTGGCAATCGTTTTCGACGAGCCCTGGGAAGGGAGCACGTCAGCATACGTTACTGTTTTTCAGGATGGCGATCTCTACCGAATGTATTACCGGGGCAGTGGAAACTCACCCCAGCAGGTCACCTGTTACGCGGAAAGCAAAGACGGTCTCCTATTTACGAAACCGAACCTCGAGCTTTTCGAATTCAACGGCTCGAAAGAGAACAACATCGTGTGGATGGGCGCAGGCACCCACAATTTCGCGCCCATGAAAGACGCAAATCCGGGCGCCGCTCCGGATGCGAAATACAAAGCCCTCGCTGGCGGGGGCGGTGGACTCTTGCCTTTCAAATCGCCGGATGGCATCCGCTGGACGCAGATGAATCAGAAGGCGGTCATTACCAAGGGGGCCTTTGATTCACAGAACCTTGCATTCTGGGATCCGATCCGAAAGCAGTACGTCGATTTCCACCGGGGCTTTCGCAACGGCAAACGCGATATCATGACCGCCACCTCATTGGATTTTGTGAGCTGGACCGAACCGGTCTGGCTGGATTACCAGGGCGCGGTGCCTGAGCATCTCTATACCAATCAGATCACGCCTTACTTTCGTGCGCCGCATATCCTGATGGGCTTCCCCAAAAGATTTGTTCCTTCACGCCGGGGCGTGCGGCATCGCCATGGCGGTGTTTCCGACGGCGTCTTCATGACCAGCCGGGATGGCAGGTCTTTCAAGCGATGGCGGGAAGCATTCATTCGTCCCGGCCTCCAGAAACAGACCTGGGTGAATCGAAACAACATGGTCGCCTGGGGGATCGTGCAGACGGCCCCATTCATCCCGGACACACCGAACGATCTCTCCATCTACGCATCTGAAGGCTACTACACCGGAAAGAGCTGCCAGATGCGAAGATACACCTTGCGCATGGATGGTTTCGTCTCTGTGCGAGCCCCGATGGCAGGCGGAGAATTGGTCACCAGGGCGTTCACTTTTGAGGAGTCGGATGAAGAGTTGAGTCCCACGCTGCCTTCGGTAGTTGCCGGCCCGGTCAAGATTGAAAAGTCGCAGCCGCTCTTCGGAAAGTCTTCGCTCGAATTCAGCGACGCGGCCGTCCTTTCTTTGCCCGAAACGAAGAATCTCGGCAAACAGTCGACCATAGCCGTTCACGTAAAAGGAATGCCCGCCGGGCATCGCCGTCTTTTCTCTGCGTACAACGGCAGCTCCACAAAACCCCGTGAGCTGTTTTTCGATGTGAACTCCGGCGGAAACATCGGCCCGGACGGCGCCATCCGTTTCGGCTATGACGGGTGGAAGGTCGTAGCCATGCATTCAAAGATCGGGGACTGGAGCAAGGAGAAAGACCCGGACACGGTGCATCACGTCGCGGCTACCTGGAACGACGGCGAGGTCAAGCTCTACTTTGACGGCGCAGAAGTAGCGTCCGGCGGCAGGCCCGGTTCAGGTGCATTGGCACTTGAGCTCGGCGGCCTTCGCTTCGGCGAAGATTACCCGCCGACGTCGCTCACAAACGAGCCCTTCCTCGGCAAGTGCGACGACATCCTGATTCTCCGCCGCGCATTGAAGGCTTCCGAGGTGAAAACTCTCGCCGAGAAAGGAGCGTCTGCCGCCCTGAATCTGGAGCAGGAAGATGGGGCGCTCTATTCGATGGAGATGGTCAAGGACAACACGCTCCAGGATTCATTAACCCGAGACGGAAACCAGAAGGTTACGATAGGCGATGTAACACACCCGGGCGAGGTAGAGCTCATCCTTAATTATTCAACCTCGGCCGCTGGCAGCGTGCGTTGTGAGATTCTTGAGGAGCAAGGTACACCGATGCCTGGCTACACCCTCAAAGAATGCGATGAAATCTACGGCGATCACATCGAACGCTCCGTCTCCTGGCGCGGCCGGCGAGAGGTGAAGGAGTTGGTCGGCAAAAAGATCCGCCTGCGATTCACTCTGAAGGATGCGGATCTTTATTCGATCCGGTTTCGGTAAGGAGAGAATGGTTGACAGTTGATGGAAGACCTTCAGCGCCGTCGACGGTTCGCAGGTCTCACAACAGGGCCAACCATTCATCCATCAGCCATCCTTCCCCCACCCGACTGCATACCAATCCGCCTTGGGATACGCCAGCCGCAACAGCGTCCCAATCGGCCGCGGCCCCGGCTCCAATTCACCTTTAACGATTCGTGCGGATTCGATGTACTGAAGGAGCATAAGCGTGCGCGGCGAAAAGGCGCCAAAGCCTGCGCCGATGGATCCCATGAAGTTGGACACCTTCGGTACAACCCACAGACCCGACTTGTGCCGCGTATCGAGCGCGTATCTCGCTCGTGGCCGGTATGAGGCCATTCGCTCCGCGGCGGCTTTCTTTGTCACGTCAGGAACCAGATCTTCCGGTTTCGGTGGGGCTGCCTTTCCGAGAAACTGCTGCATGCTCGAGAGCCTGTAATAAGGCTTGGTCTGCCAGATACCGATGGGCTGTTTTCGAATCCAGTTACGCTGATCCGCGTCATCCATGAAGTAGGTCTTCCCCTGCCATCCTGCGATGGGCCTGCCGCTGGCGGGGTCGTAGTAGCACCAGTAAAGGCCATCCTCTGCTTTTCCTTCGACCCATTCCACGGCCTTGCGGACCGCTGCGAGGAATCTTTCGTCTCCGGAGAAACGATACAGTTCCACAAGGGCACGAGATGCGCTGCGCGTCGCCGAACTCGAGTACGCGGGCGGCTCGAAGTGTCTGGCCCGGACCGGGCGATCGTCTTTGTCGTATTGTTCTGCCCAGCCGACCGTTCCTTTCAGTTGGGCGCGGAGCAGCCACTCGCCGGCGCGTTTCATTGCGGCCACATATTTAACATCGTCAGTGATGTGATACATCAGGGCCATCACATCGATGGCATCGTTCATGGTGAGATCGTTTATCTCGCCGCCCTGCGGTTGGCCGCGAGCGGTGAGGCCGATTCCCTTTTCGGCATCGAAGTGATGAGACCAGCTGCCGTTGGGGTTCTGCGCTGTCAGGTAAAACTCTCCCGCCTTCTTGAGTGCTTCGAGGTAGCGATCATCACCGGTCAGGCGATGCAAATAAGAGAGAAAGAAGATCGGGTGCGATTGCACACTGTCCTGGAGCTTGATGTGCCGTCGGGTCGTGGCAGGCCTGATGCCGGCGACGGTCATTTCGTATCCGTGCAGCCAGAATCCGAGCTCTTTATCCTGGGCGGCGAGGAGGAATTCTCCAGTCTTCAGGGCGGCCTCAAAGAAACGGTAATCACCGAGCACTTCGTAGCTGTAGAGCAGGCGGGCAGCGATGCGGGGTGTGGCCGCGCTCTTGTCGTTCCCCACCACTTCCTCGAAATCCACCCACTCCCTTCCCTGAGCTGCCGAGCCAATCAAGGTCGGCCACGTGTATAGCGTCTGCCACCCTCCCCAGCGCTGCAGGGCGACGATCTGGTTGTAGCACTTCCGGACACCCGCCTCAGCCTCGCTCAGCAGGGCTTCATCCTCCTTGCCCAGCTCGGATGCCGGATCGAGCACCCAGAGAGGAAGGTCGTAAAGGGCAAATTCGTCCATCTCCATTCCCGGCTCATTCATACCGCCTAACCGTGCGCCGAACCCGCCTCCAACATAAAAGACCATCACCCGGCTGTGCCGGCCTGGAAATTTGATTTTACCGCGCACTGCTCTGCCATCGAGAGCGATCAACGCTTCTCCTGCGCGCCAGTCCCACGATGCGACTACTGAGTGCCACGCATCGGCCGAGACCTCGCCAAAGGGCAGTTTCAGTGTGGAGACTTCATCTCTCGCAAACCGGCCTTCTCGAAACACGAGTGACAGGGCCTCGGGATCGCGACGAATTCCCATGAAGCTCTTGCTGCGCGACTCGAACAGCCAGCGAGAAGTTCTGTCCTGCCAGACTTTTCCACGCACGAGCATCCTGAGCGTCCCCCGGTGAGGATTGAGATTGCCCTCGCCACGAAAGTGAAGATGGCCGCCCGTCTCCGCGATGCGCACGGCATTTCCGTGTTTGCCTTTCACCTTCGGGTCAATTCCAAATCCGCCGGCGAGGGGCAGGCCCGTGGCGAAGTCAGCGTCGTTATTTTCTTCGCTATTGAAGGAGGCGACGAAGGTGGTGTGTCGCGTCTTCTTGACTGGCGACTCAGTCCAGTGGGCCTTCAACGTCAGAGCCTCACCCGGAGGCTCAGCCAGACAAGAGCTCAACAGAGCGAAGCAGGAAAAAAGTGGAAGCATCGTTGAATCTCGGGCGGCCCGGTGGGGTCATGAACGAAAACGTATCGCCTCAGTCGATCACTCGATAGTGAGCGTGTCGAAAGATCGGATGGTTAATCCGCCATCGACTTTGATGGCTGCGCCGTGCATGTAATCGCATCCGCCAGAGAGGAAGAATGCCACCAGATTGCCAACCTCTTCCGGGTATCCCAGGCGTCCGAGTGGAACCGCTCCTTTTCCGCAGGCTTCACGATAGAAGGCAAGCCGAGGAAGGGTCATGAGCGTCTCGAAGATACCGAGTTGGAGCTCGAGCACTTTGATTTTGTGCTTGCCATAGTGGGAAGCGAATTCGCTCGACATGCCGTGCATCGCATGCTTGGAAACGCCGTAGGCCGGCCTTTTGGCGTGTGGCATGGTGACGGAGCATGAAGTGACATTTACCAGGTAGCCGCCCTTGGCCTGCATGTATTCGCAGGCTCTTTTGCTCAGCTCGTACGCCGCGTGGAAATTGATGCGCAGGAGTTTTTCGGCCTCCTCGGCCGGCTCATCGTGCGGGATCTCGCTCTGCGTGACGTACGTGGTGCCAAGGTTGTTGACCAGCAAATCCAGTTGGCCGAATTCACGTTCCACAGCATCAATAAGCGCAGGAGCGGCTTCCTGGTAATCTGACGCGCTGAACTGCACAGGAATGATCTTTCGATCGGGCGCTTCCGCGTAAAGCTCGTCGCGAAGTTTCATCGCGCCTTCGACGCTGCTGTTGTAGGTGAAAATAATGTCGCAGCCGTTCTGCACGAGAGTTCTGGCGATACCTGAGCCGATGCCTTCGATGCGGCCGAACTCTTCGGTTTGCTTGCTGCTGCCCGCGCCAGTCAGGAGCGCAGCCTTGCCGGTGAGGTCGTAAGTGTTAGGCATCTTCTTCTATCTCGGCTTCACTTTGACAGCGCAATCAATCGTGAACGGTGGCAGCGGGATCGAGATGGTCCGTCCGGTGACGGAAGCATCTCCTTTCTTGACCACTTTGCCGGTCACGGTGTTCCACACTTCGTAGGTGTAATCGCCGAAACCCATCGCGAGCGAGAGGCTGGCGCCGTTGAACGTTCGAGCGGAACCCTCCCGGGGCCAGCTCTCCATTGCGATACGGTCATACACCCAGACATAAGCCCGCTGCCCGTTGGTGAGGACCTTCGTATCAAGACGAAGTCGATCGAAAGGATTCCCCGCAACGACCACACCGGCCTCATCATGCTGATAGAGCCCCTGGTTCCGACGGTCTTCTCCCTTCGCGTAATTGGCCAGAGCTTTGTAACGAAAATACTGATCCTTGTGATCGATAAACTCGAACCACCACAACAGCGGCGTCGCCGCGGATGGCGTCATGTAAGTGGCCCAGAGCCCGGCCTGCAGGTCCGCTTTCAGCAGCGCGACGACTTGTGCTTCGCTGGTCGCCCAGGGGCTGCCGCCATACTCGGTAACGAAACAGGGCTTGCCGTACTGGCCGGCGCGTGCATAAGTCTGATCGATGAGCTGAACAATGCTATTCTTGCTGCGGTAGGCATCGACCACGACGTAATCAATCTGGGGCAGCGAAACAACTTTGGGATCAATCCGGTGCCAGTCTGTTGAATAGTGCGTGGTCACCAGATGTTTGAAGGAATCCAGGTTGCGAAGTTCCTGGGCGATTTCGCGATGCCAATCCGCCTTTATCGGGTTGTTCCTGAATCTAAATCCGGCACCGGTCAGGTCCAGTTCGCTCCACAATTCGATACCCATAATACGAGGGCTGTAGGCCCAGCGGGCAACCACGTAGCGAAGCGTCTTTTTGTAGATATCCCGGGCCTGCTGATTCGCAAAATAGTCCTCCGTATCGTAGGCAGGTCCGCCGTTGTCGGCGTTGTATGGATTGTTGATCCATTCCGGGTCGCACCAGGTGCTGGCTTTGCCATGGTTGTCGAGCACCAGGTGGTAATAGATATCGTATTTTTCTGCGAGCTCGAGCATGTAATCCAGCTTGCTCGCGTTGGCGAGGTTGTAATCGGTCAGACCCCGGTAGCCGCGCCAATCGCTGGCCCACTCGATAGCAAGCCACCAGCTCGCCATCCAGATTTCCGCGAAGTTTTCACCATTCTCATGCATCTTGCGCAGGATTTCGTCGTAAGCATAAGTGCCCCTGTCCGGCGGCAGCTTTTCCTTTTCAAGAACAGTCGCCCACCAGCGTTCGTCAAACGGCGAGCGGACGTTGTGACCGATCGGGTAATAGAAATCTCCATTCGAAAATTCAAAATAGCTCGGGTCCGTTTTGCAGACTCTGACGAACCCGGGCTTATTGGTAGGTTTGGCGATGAACGATTGCCATTGGGATTCGATGGTCTCTCCGCGGGTTCTGACAATCAGGCGATACTTGTGCGCGCCTGGTTCCATCGGCGTGAAACGTACCTTCCATGAGGGCGCGCCCAAAGGGATCATCTCCTCCCACCTTTCGACCGTGAGCTCTGAATTCACCGCGCGGTTGGAATTGGCGACCCGGTCATCCACCAGAAATCGTTCTCGCCGCGGATTGTCTTTGCTGCGGATGTATTCCTGATGGTAAAAGCCCGGGACCGTGTATCCCTCTGTCGGTGATTTGAACTCCGCGTCGACCTGGATGTGGTTGGGATCGAACGGGTTCTTGAACTCCCTGTTCAGGCGGAACGAGACCTCAAACTTCTCAAACACCCCCAGCTTTGAAGGCCCCGGTCTGAAATCCAGAATCCGCAAAGGCACTTTCTTTACCGTCCCGGCCACCCTTTCCACCAAGTCGATACTGAACTCACCCGAATAGCTCTGTCGCGAGATGAGCTTGATGCCGAGAGTATTGGCATGCGCGGCCACCCGATTGCCCCAATGGCCATAGTGGTCCTGCGGCAGCAGGCTGACACTTTCAGATGAGACATCCACAGCTATCTGATGCCAGCCATCCTGGAGCTTTCCGGGATGAAGATATTGATAAAAGAGACCGTCCTTGTCCTTCAGGTAAAGCAATACCTGCATATCAGAGGGAGAGCCCTGGGGCACGAAAACCCAGAAGCGGATCTCTTTGAGGGTCTGCACCTGAAGGTCGCCGACGAACTCAATCTGTGCTGCGCGGGGGAATGCACTCTTTACCAACAGAAACCTGCTGCCATGCTTTGTGCGTCCGGAAGCCGATTTGATCTGGCAATCCCGAGCCTTCCATTCCTGGGTGCCGTCTTCGAAAGACCAGCGAAGCGGCACCTGAGCCGACTGCAGTGAACTGGGCCCGGATATCACTGGCCCGGATTGCCCAAAGCCGGGCGCACACAAGATTGCGAAGAGAATTATCAACCGATGCATGAGGCAATCATACAACCAAAACGTTCGAAAAGGCACGATGAAGGTGAAGCATCGGCGGAGAGGGAAAAGTTCGGAGGCTGATTGTGCCCAAGGGTTCGCGCTTTGCCATTCGCTGAAATGGAAGAGCGGAAAAGTGGAACAGTGGAATGGTGGATGGTCGGACCGACATGCTGGAAGGATGATTGGCCACGAACAAGTGAAGACGACACTTGCTTTGCCGCATCTCAAAGTCATGCTGGAGAGACTTGTTCCATTGCTGCTGATCAATCTTCTGTGGACACTCCACATCTCCGCCGTAGCGATTTAATTCTCCTCGCATTGCTCACCATTGCTGCGGGTATACCCGGGCTGGGTGGCCTCTCCATCACTCGTGAAGATGAGAGGTTCTATATACAGACCGTTATCTCCATGCCGGAGAATGGGCACTATCTGGTGCCGACCTATTACGGTTATCTTCATCTCGGTAAACCGCCGTTGATGAACTGGCTCGTCCTTGGTTCATGCAAGGTTTTCGGGTTCAGTCTATGGGCATCGAGGCTGCCATCCCTGCTGGCCGGTGCATCAGTCGTTGTACTCACTTGCCTTCTGGCCAGGCGGTTGTTCCAGGACCCGTTGACCGCACGGCTTGCCGGGCTGATGACGGCCTCCAGTTATACCATTCTCGTGCATTCCAGACTCGCGTTGACCGACATGGTGATGCTGTCCGGGATGCTCCTGCTTTATCTGAATTTTTTTGCCGTGATATCCGACGAGAGAGTACGGAGACGCTACTTCCTTGCTGCGGTGGGGCTCGGAATAGCAGTCATGGTCAAGGGCCATGTGGGACTGGTATTGTCCGCGCTGCCAATCGCAGCGTTCTGTATCATCGAGCGCAGGAGTCTTAAGGAAACAGGGAAAGGCCAACTGTTCAATCCCTGGTTCTGGTGCCCTGCACTGATTTTCTGCTTCTGGTGGTACGCTCTTCTCTTATCTGCTGATACTCCCGCATCTGAATTCGCCAGATACCATAAACCGTCTGACCAGAGCCTCAGGGATGCCTTCATTTCTTTCTTCTATAATGAGGAAATCAATGCGCGCGCTGGGGGAGACCTCTCTCGAATCGGCAAAAATATCCTGCGTTACCCTGTAGATTATCTTCGGATTTCATTTCCATGGTCTTTGCTGGCTCTTTCAGGATTCTTGATCTGGGGCAGGCCACTTCTTAAAGAGCTTGTGGACAGACGCAGGGAGACGGTCTTTCTGCTCTGCCTTGTTATTCCGGTTTTTCTATTCTTCACCCTTGTGGTTCGTCAGACGTCCAGATCCCGTTACCTACTGCCAATCGTGCCTGGAATTGCGATTTTTGCGGCGCGTTTCGTGGCCCTCAAAGCGGATGCAATCCCATGGGCTGTCACCAGCGTCAGATATCTTTCACTGGTTCTGATGATTCTCTTCAACATTTTTTTTATCTATGTTGGCCCGGCGGTGCGCGAGAGCCCATTCGAAAAACTGGTTCTGGATCTGAAGCCGAGATTGACTGCAGCTGATGCAATTCTGGTGGGCGGAATGTGGCTGAAATGGCACACATATGCAGGAGCCATCCTGGGCAGGAAAACAGATTTTATTGGCTACAGGCCGAATTCCGATTCCGTCAGGCTCAGGCTCAGAAAACACGAAGGTGAGAACGTCTATGTTCTTATGGATCGCAAGTACTTTGATCTCTGGGATCAGCCAGTTCAGGATTCCTTCGAGATCATCTCTGAGCGCAAAGGAATTGAAGGACGCATTAAATTTCGAGATCTGATTAATTCGATTACCGGCAAGGAACTTCACGAAGAGAACACACTGAATCTGATGTTGCTCAGATATAGTGTGCGGCTCAAAAGCGAATAGAGAATCTGTTTCCAACCTTTCAGTCTTCAAAGGAATACCATCATGGCCAAAACTCGAAAACTGCATCTGTCACCTTCGGTCCAGCACAAACACTTGATGAAACAGACAGCTCGCCCCCTTGCCTACACAGACGGCGACGTGAAGGCGTGGCAGCGCAAGCTCCGCAAAAAAGTGAAGGAGCTCCTTGGGGATTATCCGAAGGAACGCGTACCGCTCAGGGCGGCATCCCTTTGGAAGCGCGAGCATGAATTGGGTTCTATCGAAAAGATAGCATTCACCAGTGAGCCCTATTCGGACGTCCTCGCTTATGTCTGTCTTCCGGCGAATGCTGAGCCGCCCTACACTTTCATGATCTGTGTCCAGGGCCACACGAGCGGCATGCACCATTCGATAGCAGTGGAGCGCGATGATGAGACGAAAGCGATGGACGTGCCCGGAGACCGTGATTTTGCACTGGGATGCATGAAGCGCGGCATAGCGGCGCTATGTATCGAGCAGCGATCATTTGGCGGGAGGCGAGAGCTTGTGCAGGAACGTGTTGCCCAGCATGGGTGCCACGATGCTACCATGCATGCGTTGATGCTGGGCCGCACTTTGATTGGGGAACGTGTCTTTGATGTCGATCGCGGTTTGGACTATCTGGAAACTCGTGATGACTACGATCCCAGGCGAGTGGGCATCATGGGCAACTCCGGCGGTGGAACAATTAGTCTTTTTTCGGCCGCGGTTTTGCCCAGGCTCAAATTCGCCATCCCTTCCTGCTACTTCTGTACTTTCGCTGATTCGATCATGTCCATATATCACTGCATGGACAACTATGTGCCGCACCTTTTAAATTACGCGGAAATGCCGGATGTGATGGGTCTGTTCGCGCCCAAACCGGTGGTTTTAGTCGCGGGGAAGGATGACGTTATTTTTCCCATCAAGGGCGTTCGCAAGGCATTTAAACACCTGAAACGCATTTACAGGGGGGCGGGCGCTGAAGACAAATGCCAATTAGTCGTCGGCCCGGAGGGGCACAGGTTCTATGCGGACCTGGCATGGCCGAAAATGCTAGAGCAAATTAATGCTTAGTGTGCTCGGAGGCGCGGATTGTTTACAGGGGAGACAATGGAGAAAGTTTGCCCTTTCTCCTTAGAGTTAGAGAGTCACCACTTCCGGCGGGTAGAAGGTGATGGTGTCGAACTTCTGAATCCACTTCAAAAGTTTCTGAGCAGTGCTGTAGTCAGCGGCAGTGGCCTCGGCCTCTCTCGGAAAGAGGGAGCGGTATTTCCTGAGAAAAGTGACTTTGGACTGCAGCATGGCGATGTACTCTCTTAATATTTTTTCGCAGAGACGACAGCGGATGCGCCAGGCTTTACCCCGGTCAGTAAATCCAGTGACCTGCTGGGTCTGCAGATCTCTGTTCATCAGGTAATCGATGGTGGCCGGATGCTGGTGATTGACGTTGCGTCGTTTGCGGTCGAGGCGTGCGTTGAGAATTGCCAGTTGGCTCTTAATTTTCGCCTTCAGCTGCATCTGTTTACATGCCTTTGAGTATTTGGAACTGGATGTCTTGGGATCGAGTTCCGCATCCGCGAGGATCTCCTTCAGTTCCTGAATTCTCTTGGCAGATGAGGCCATCGTCTTTTCTGGCAATTCGGCAGATTCGCGAAGGTTCTTCTCTACTGCTTCCCAGGTCCATTTCTCGCGCTGAGCTTTTTTGGCAAGGAGCTTTCTGGCCCCTCGGTCGAGGGATCTGTTACGTTTCTTCGCCTCGGCCATTGCCATCGAAATCTTGCGGGGGATAAGCTTTTCTTCGTCCGCAAGGGATTTGCGAAGCGTCT
This sequence comes from Planctomycetota bacterium, assembly GCA_030740295.1. The sequence continues at coordinate 11,543 of JASLXP010001169.1, read as the reverse complement.
TGGTGAGTTTCTCCTCATCCCTGATCTGCTTCATGAGCTGGCCGCGATCCTCCCGGTTTAATGCTTCTTCCGCGATGGTCTTTCGATGGCTTGCCTGCCTCTTTCTGGAACTGGCTACTTTGCCTTCGAGCACGCTAAGCTCATCTTCCACTTTGATGATCTGCTGATTGGCCAATTCCCTGGTCTCGATATCGAGCACGAATTCAAGCGCTGAAATCATCAGGCGGAATTGTTTACTGCCTGAATCCTCTTCAGCGACCAGGGGTGCAAAAACGGTGATGAGGGTGATTGCGATGAAGCTGGTGCTATGCATACCTTTACTCTTGACGCAGTTGTCTGGTGTAAACGACGTTGCCCCCGTCCGTGTGGAAAAGTGCCGGGCCGTCCCGACCGGTGATATGGACGTACGCTCCGTGCTCCTTATAGAGTCTGAGCGTTTCTGTGTTCGGCCAGTACGACCATGCTGAAAACACCGCGTGGCTGGGTTGCACGGCCTTCAGCAGGTCGGCAGTTCGAAGTGCGAAGCCCCCGTGATGCGGCACGAGCAGTATATCAGAGCGGAGTTGTCGGGCTTGATGCTGGAGCATGTACTGTATCGCGATGTCCTGAATATCGGCCGGCATCAGAATGGAAACGTCACCGAGCGTCAACTTCAAGACCAGAGACAGATCATTGTCAGACCACTCAGTGGCCTCGACGGGGGGAGAAAGAGCCTGCAGCTTCCACCTCCTGCCGCGCGCAAGGTCGCTTCCGGCGGACAAGGAGGACACGATCACGCCTGCTTCCGCCGCCCGCCGCATGAGCAACGTGCCTGTCTTCCGCCGAAAAGTCTGTGGAGTGACGATCAGCTCTCTAACCTTGATGCGTTCGAGCAGCGATGACAGGCCGGAATAGTGGTCAGAATCCAGGTGGCTGATGACCACCCGTTCGAGCTCAGTTACTCCCCGTCTCCAGAGGAAGGGTGCCACCGTCCGCGCACTTATATCACTGGAGCTACTCGAACCGACGTCGTAAAGCATGTTCGTGCCGTCCGGCAGTTCCAGGTAGGTCGCGCCTCCGTGCCCGACATCGAGAACGGCAACAGTGAAGCTTCCCTTCTGTTCCTGGTGCTTGAAGTTGATATGGACGCCGTGAACGATGCAGCATACTGCCGCGCAGACGCCCAGGTGGATCCTGTTGAATTGGAGGAATCCGCGGCCGACGAAGAGCAAAACCCACAGATAAAACAGAATGAGGCTGACGAGCCATGGGGACGGCAGGAAAAGTCTAGAGACGATGGGTGTCTGTGCAGCCAAATGGACCAGACTCAAGAGCCATTCACCCATATGTGCGGCCAGAATAAGCAGGACCTGGCCGAGCGGGTAAACGACCACCGACACGAGGAAGCCAAGCATTCCGATCGACAGAAGCAGGCAGACAATCGGGTAGGCGAAGACGTTTACGATGATGGCAAGGGGAGCGATTCTGTTAAAGGTGTAAGCGGTGACGGGAAACGTCCCGATCCACGCGGCCGCGGAAACGCAGAGGCTCAGGTACACGAAACGCCGCAGATGTCCGGCTACGGAATTATTTTTCTGCCGGGTGATCATGCGCTCGAGAGTTGTTTCACCCTCGAACATGTTCTGCAGCTCAGGGGTAAGCAGCAGGATGCTTAACACGGCAATGAAGGAAAGCTGAAAGCCGGTGCTGAAGGGCTGGTGTGCATCTGCGGCCATTATGATCAGCGCGCTCAGCCCGAGTAGATTCAAAGAGTCAGAGCGGCGATTGAACAGAGGCGCAATCAGAAACACGCTGACCATCACCGCTGCCCTGACCGCCGGAGTATTTCCTCCGGTAAAAAAAGCATAGAAGAACGCGAAAGCTACTGCCGCGGGATTCGCCCAATGCATTGGAACTCCGGCCCAGTAAAGCGCGAGAACAACTGCACCGACAATGAGGCCCACGTGCAGGCCGCTGATCGCAAGGAGGTGCCGTGTGCCGGTAGCGATGAAGTCCTCTTCGATGCGGGCGGGCAGACTGTCGCGATTTCCAAGAATGATCCCGTCGAGCAGCAGCGCCACTTTACCTTCGACGGTTGAGTGCAGGATCTTCCTGCAGATCCGATTGAGTGTCATCAATGATCCGAAGACGGCGTTACCGTTGCCGCTCGAGAGTATTTGGATGTTGCGGCCCTCATCGAGTCTGAACTGTAAATGGATCCCGCGATGTGAAAGGAACGTACGGTAGTCAAATTCGCCGGGGTTGCGCGGTGTACCAGGCCGTCCCAACCATCCGAGGCAGCGGACACGGTCGCCGTATTTCAACTCGGGAAGGTGCCCTTCAACACTTGCTTGAATTCGCGCCTCCGCCGGCTCAGAAGCACGCTGATTAAGAACCATGATCTCTTCGAGAATGAACTGCGTGGTCCGACTGTCAGAGTCATTCTGTCTGTCACCCCAGACACGGAGCCGCGGCTTTTCGCTGACGATTCCCTCGATCTCGAGGAGAACCCTTCTCTCGGTCTTCAGCAAATCGAGAAGAGCCGGCTTGCCGGTCTGTGATTCATAACGCGCCGCGCCCAGCATGGCGCAGGCTGCGAGCAACATGGGGAGTCTGGTAGCGGCTGCCAGATGCCGATAAAGAAGAAATGCAGTGACAAGTGCCGCGGCTAACGAGAAGGCCAACCAGTGCGCGGTCGGGAATTCGAAGAAATTCGCGACCACAGTGCCGGACAGAAAAGCTGCCGCCAGCCACAGCAAAGGCCTGTGCCGCATCCAAACTCCTCCACTTTCAGTTTTCCTTTAACAACGGCAACACCGCTTTGAACTCAGGCGTTCCAGCCTCGACCAGCAATTCGAAAATGATCGATTGCCCTGTTGAGATGATTGCCCCGGCCTGGCGCATCCGTTCGATGGCCATCTGCCAGTCGAACTTGCGCTGCGAAGCCACGGCATCCGCGGGCACGTGCACTCGGATGCCCGCAGCGATTAAATCGAGCGCCGTCTGCTGGACGCAAACGTGCGCCTCTACTCCGACAAGCACAACCGCCTCCACTGCGGCTTCTTCGAGTTTCTGCTGAAGGACGTCCACGCCACAGCAACTGAATGTGTTTTTCTCGATGGGCTCGTACGCCCGCAGGGCCTCTTTAATCGAGGCGAGAGTGCTGCCCAGCCCCTTCGGGTATTGTTCGGTCAGTAGAGTGGTGAGGCCCAGCTCTGCCGCGACTTTGATCATCCGGAGGATGCCAGGCTCGAGCCTGGGATAAATGGAAATCGCGGGAATCAGCCTTTCCTGGATGTCTACGACGAGCAGGGCCGTTTTTGCTTTCTGAAGAATCTCGGGGTGTCGCATCTTCTGATTTCACTCTGGGAGTTCAACGGTCCCACCATCGATCTCGGGCAGTTCGACGGGGACATCAGAATCCAGCCCCGTGTCTTCATTCGGGGCTTCGTCCTCTTCGGGAACGGAATCAGGCGCTGGATCTTCTTCTGGGGCCGGCTCGTCATCCATTGGATCATCTCCGGGAGCTTCATTGCCACCGGGGTCGTCTGAAGGCGCTGTTTCATCCCCCTCGTTCTCAATATCCGATTCAGTATCTCCGTTGTCCGCCGGGTCCGAAGCGTCTTCGTCGGCATTGTTCGCTCCTGCCTGTTCTTCGACGTGCGAATCCGGCTTGAAAAACATGAAGTAACCTGCAGCCCCGGCGCCGGCCACGAGAATGAAGATTGCCGCGCCGGCAGCCGCATAGACAACCCCGTGGCGCCTCGGAGCTTCGGCAGGTGTCGTTGGTGATGGTGCCGAGTCATCTTCCAATCCATCAACGGTCAACATCTCTTCTTCCCAGTCTGCCTCTTCGGCAGGCGTGTCACCTTTGTCAAGATTGCGGTCGTCCGAATTGCCAAGGCCGAAATCGTCTTCTTCCTCTTCGGCCTCCGGGCCGACCATTTCAGCTTCCGCATCGCTTACAGGAGTAACCTGATCCTCAACCCATTCCATTCCGCTCTGTTTGGCAGAAATCGGCTCTGTCTTATCATCCGGTTGCGCGTCAAAACCATCTGTATCTGAATCCCAGTCTTCCACGAAAGTTCGTTCGTCATCCGCGTCCATGACCACTACGGGGACACTAGCGGAAAAAATGATTTTCAGTCTGCCGATGCGGAGCTCGTCACCGGAATCCAATTGCGTTTCACCCTCGGTATCTTCGCCGTTCAACTGGGTGCCGTTGCGACTGCCCATGTCCGTCACGTACCACCGGTCACCTTTGTTCTCTATCCGCGCATGAATCCTCGAGATGCTTGCATGGTTGATACGCATGCTCAGCGAGGAATCGCCTCGGCCAATGTAGAATGGCGTGCCTGGCGGCACCTCGTATTCACGAGATTGGCCCGCGTACTGAATCGTGAGTGTCGCACTCATGCGTGATTCTGGCTGGAAGTCGGCCCTGACAGGTTACTGCATTTGAACAGCCGCGCGATAGTAGCAGTTCGGCGGTGCCACGCCATTTCGAGCCGGGTACTAGATGCTGGATACTGGATACTGGATACTGGATACTGGATGCTCGATTGGCTACTCGTAGCTCGATGCATCAAGTATCCAGCATCCCTGTCGCGCCCGAGGCACACACTGGGGCATAACTACCAGCATCGAGCATCAAGTATCCAGCATCCTGGATCATTGGAAACTACTGCTTGATCGCTTTCGCCAATGGGCTCTTGGAATCGGCCAGCCCTTTAATGACGAATGCTGCCATCGCCCGCGCACCCTTCTCCGAAAAATGCGACCGGTCCGTTTCATTCACGCTCAAGTCCGTGCTCGCCGTATCGCCGAGCTCGAGGAAAAGCGCGCCGCTCATTTTGTGCAGATCGATCAAAGGCACTTTCTTCTCGATCGCGACCTCTTTCATCGCTTTTGAGTAGGGGAGAAGATTGTCCGAGAGAGAACCGTCTTTTCTGAACGTTCGGCGATGCATTGGGGTCACCAGTATCGGATTCACCTCAATCTTTCTGAAGGAATCGATGTAGGTGCGGAGGTACTCTTTGAAATCGGTATTCGCGTCCGTGGCTTTTGGCTCAGTTTTCCTGTGAGAGTCGTTATGGCCGAATTGAATGAGCGCGTAATGAGCCTTCTCTTTCAAGGCTTTATCCAGGAGCCCTTCCGTAATGAACGACTTCGAACTTCTGCCGCTCTTAGCCAGGTTTTTCACTCCAACGTGATCCTGAAAATAGTCGCCGAGCACCTGTCCCCATCCACGCAAGTCTGAAGCCTCGTGATAACTGGCAACAGTAGAATCACCCAGCACCAGCACCCAGAGCGACTTCTTGCTGTCGTCCTTTTTCGGTTTTGAATTGGTCACAACGGGCTTATCCGAAATCTCGAGTCGGACGTCTGAGAACCAGACCTTTTTTCCAACACAGTCGGCTCGCCGATAGTAGCGGCAGAGCACCTGGATGCGATTGACGTCTGCATCCACCGCGAAGGCCTTGTTCACCTGTTGCCATTGAGTCTTGCTGCGCCCCACGTTGAAAATACCGCGGCGGTCTTTTCCACTGAACAGTTTTATCTGAAAGAAAGCGAGGCCGTCCTTCGAACTTCTCAATCCGCCCGACAGTCGATATGCCGGCTTCGTTTTCTCAGGCAGGTTTACCATCTGGTAAATGTAACCGTGCTGTTGGGCTTCAGATGCAATGTCAACCCTCAGGCAGCTCGCCGCATCTTCAGGAGCATTCTCATTGTCTGCCTGCTTGGGCTCATCATCGGCTGTCCAGGCAGAGATCTTCTTGCCAGCCAGGGTGAGTTGACCATTCTTCAACAGATTCTGTGCTTCCCCTGATGCCAGAGAACAGCAGACAGATGTGATGAGGAAAACAGGAATTTTCATGGAAGTTTCTCCAGTTTCGGTCCGCCGGGTCCGCCAAATGAGAGGATGCTGTTCGCCCGGAACACGCCACCTCCTTTCCTGATTACATAAAAAATGGCCCGAAGGCGAATACCGTCACTCGTTGAAGCAGGAAAGGCAACGGCCCCTTACCCATTCTCGTAAGGGCGGCCTGCAGGCTTTGGATGCGTCTGCAAAAAGCCGTGAGGACGCCGGAGAAGGTACTTCAGCCAGCTCTCTTCTTCGGCTTGATCAGAAAGCCGGTCAGAGAGTGAATCGCCAACATAGCTGTTCGATATTTCCTGGGGACAGTAAGTGCCCCCTCGCCCGGGATCATTATGTCCGGGTTCGCCCCTTCATCCTGCTGCAACAGAATTGCGTGGGCTTCCTTCTCCCAATAGTCCATCCGCTCCTGTAATTTCTCGAGGAAAGCAGGAGCGATTGCGTCTTCGATGAGCAGGTAGCCGGTTACATCATATCGATATAACTCTTCGGGGGTCATTTGCGCGCCTCAGGTTTTCAAGTAGGAATTTCAGAGATTCCGGTTTGCATGCAGCGATACATGGCAGGATTAACCAACCCTTAAGAATCTTTCAATGAGTGCCACTGAATTTCCTGAAATCAGTCAGAGCGATGTTGAAGAGTATCAAACGCGAGGAGTGTGGATCAGCCCCCGCCTTTTCGATGAGGAGCAAGTCAGGAAATTGCGTGTTGCCGTTCGATCTCTCCAGCAGGGGGAGAAGGATAGCGACAGTTGGGGCTGGTCAGGGCCCCTGAGCCATGCTGAAGATGCTGAGCATATGTTCCAGGCCGTGAATGCCTGGTGGGTGAATGAGACCATTCGGGAAGCGGTAGCCGCCCCGGTCATCGGTTACCTGGGAGCTAGGCTCATGCAGGTCGATGGCATTCGCCTTATTCACGACCAGGCGCTGGTAAAACCAGGGCTCGGGGCGGAAGGTGAAGTGAGCACAGCGGGAAATTTCGGCTGGCACCAGGATTTCTCATACTGGGACTGGATTGATACCGACAACCTTTGCACCTGTTGGGTAGCACTCCAGGACACCGATGTGTCGATGGGCGCCATGCGGGCGGTCATCGGGTCGCACCGCTGGGGATACAACCCGGAATCGGCCACTGCCGGCGAAAAGGATCTCGGTGCGCTGAGGGAACGGTTCACTCCTGAAGGAGCGGAATGGCTGGAGGAACCATGTATCTTGAAGGCCGGCCAGGCGAGTTTCCATCACTCACTCACCTATCACGGTTCTGCTGCCAATGTCAGCCAAGAATCGCGCATGTCAGTCGTCTCCCATCTGATGCCGGATGGGTCGGCTTACACATCGAAGGGGAAGTGGAACCGCATGTTGTCGCTGATGGGGCCGGACCTGAAACATGGAGACGAGTTCGGAGGGCCGGTCTTTCCGAAGCTCTGGCCTGTTTCTTCTTAGTCTGGCATAGGAGATCACTTCTCGCGTAGCCAGAGCCACAACCTGACAATCAGGCTGCTTACGGTGATCACACAGATCGACCAGAGGATGCAGTGGATCAGCTTTTCGCGCTGAAAGATGGCGGTCGCGATGTTCCCGATGATGAGCCACTGGACCACATAAAACGCGGTGACGTTCTTGCCCACCCATCGGATCCAGAGGATCGGCTGCGCATTGCCTAGCCTGGCCGAAAGGGCATGACAGCTTATAAGCCAGAAGGCCATGAACAGAGCTGTCCACACGAAAAACAAGCTTCCGTGATGGTAATACAGGGGAAGGCTGTGCGCGGTGGTGACCGCGTCTTTTGCCGTGAAGCCGATGAAAACCAGAAGGACGAACCAGATGATCGCGAGCACAGCCTTTCGTGACACGAAGCCGGCAAAAGATTCGTTTGCCAACAGGTATCGGAAAGAGATTCCAAGCAGCGGATATGCGAGCCATGGGAACAGGGGGAAGTACGACCAATAATACGTGCCGCCGAAGTACGCGAGTAAAAACCGGGCCGGCCCACCGACTGTCAGCAGCGAATTCAAAGGCGGAGCCGCCACCACTGCCGCTATCGCGGCCGCGAGCCAGAGCCAGTACTGATCCCTGAATATCTTCGACAGCAGACCCGCGAGGATCAGACTGATCCCCGCGGCGAACAGAATGTCTACCCCGAAGATGTAATTCCACGGACTCAACTGAATCTGTCCGCGGAAGATCCTGATGAACAAATGCAGATTCAGACCAACGTTCAACAGAATGCCGAGCAAAACGAGCTTAATGCCCCGATTGCGAACGAAAGAGAATTCTCGACTGGCGGGAAGAAGGAAGTAGCCCATGACTGCCAGAAAAACCGGGGCAACGGGCGGGCCGCCAAGAAAGAGCGAGATGCGGCCGGCGATTCCCTCGCTCACCGAAGGGAACGCGAACAGTTCCATAACGTGCACCTGGACCATTAGCAGGACCGCTAGCCCCTTTAAGAGGTCAGCGGTGGCATTGCGCGTGGTCTGCTTTGCTTTTGGCATAACCGGCCAATATTCGTAAAAGACCGTTCAGTTAAGCACAGGCCTGGTTGGCAAGCCCGGCTCTGTCGACGGTTGCTGGCCCGTCCTGCGGTGAATGCAGTCATCAGCCATCAAGCCATGAGAGCATGCAAGGATCGTTCGAACGGTTACAGAATGGTCGGTATACCATTTTCCACCACTGAAGTTTTCAAAGACCGATAAGACATGGCAGCAGAGAGCGGACCCGAGAACGTAGTTTTGACATTGTCGATCGCAGTCTCCGGCGGTGTGTTCTTCCAGGTTCTGGCGGAACGACTTCGAATCCCGGCGATTGCTCCGCTGCTTGTCGGTGGGGTACTGCTCGGGCCTGAATTCGCGGGTCTCGTTCAGCCTGACAGCCTTGGCGCGACCATGCAGTTAATCATCTCGTTCGCCGTGGCCATCATCCTTTTTGAAGGCGGACTGACGCTCAACATCAAGGGATATCTGAATGCGGACAAAATCATTCACCGCCTGCTCAGCGTTGGTGTGCTGATTACCTGGTTCGGCACGGCTCTAATCATCAAGCTGTTGTTTGGCTTTTCGCTCATGACCTGCGCGCTTGCCGGCAGCCTGATCATCGTGACCGGCCCGACGGTCATTACGCCGTTGCTGAAACGCGTCCGGGTCAACGACAGACTCAATCAGACCCTTCTCTGGGAAGGCGTCATGATCGATCCGATTGGTGTTTTCGTGGCCGTCCTTTGCTTTGAGTGGCTGAGCTCGGAGGCCGCGGTCGAGCCACTCGAAAACTTCCTGGTTCGTATTCTTGTGGGCGGCGTTGTCGGCGGGCTGAGCGGGCTGCTGCTTGCGGATGTGCACCGGCGTAAATGGGTGCCGGAAGAACATACGAACCTGTTTGTGCTGGCCGCGGTTCTCCTCTGTTTCGGCATCTGTGAAACGGTCAAGCATGAAGCGGGGATTCTCGCAGCCGTGGTGGCTGGACAGGTCTTCGCCCTTCGCAGGCCGACCGGGATTGAAAGCATTAAGAAATTCAAGACAGAGCTGACGCATCTGGGGATCGGCGTTCTGTTCATTCTTCTGTCGGCCGCGCTCAAGCTGGATGCAGTGGCCGCGTTCGGCTGGCAGGGAGCGCTGGCCGTGCTTGGAGTTCTTTTCATCGTTCGCCCCCTGAACATTTTTGCCTCCACCATCGGCTCGGGGCTGTCTACGAGGGACAAACTTTTTCTCTCGTGGATTGCGCCGAGGGGAGTGGTCGCCGCGTCCATGGCCGCCCTCTTTGCGCTCAAGATTGAACACCAGGGGTCGGTTGCGGAGGGAACGTTCATCCGCACTTTCGTTTACGCGGTCATTGCAGCCACCGTGCTGGTGCAGGGCCTCTCGGCCGGCCTGGTTGCCCGCTTCCTCGGCGTGCTCAGGGATACACCGTCGAACTGTCTCTTCATCGGTGCCCATCCATTGTCAATCGGGTTGGCGCAGATCATCGAAGAGGAATGCGGCGTAAAGTGCATGCTCGTCGACACCAATCCCAACACAATTGCTGACGCGATGAACAAGGGCCTGACAACGGTCCGCGGCGACGCGCTGGCTCAGGAATTGATGGATTCAGAGTTTATGGACGATGTGGGCCGGGTCTTTGCACTGACTGATAACACCGAACTGAACATGCTGGCCTGCCACCGGTGGTCAGAACGGCTTCACCATCCGACCTTCTTCCACTGGACTGATAGCCCCGCCGACCCGGTGTCCGCGGATCACCGAACCGGGCTGCCTGTCTGGTCTGTGCTGCCCTGCCCCTCAAAAATCGCCTCTGAAATCGAAATGGGAGATAGCCGGCTCCTGGTGATTAGTGCGCAGGAAATCGGCGAACACCCGGACCTTCTACCTCTCGCCTATGTCAAAGGAAAGAGTTTTGTCCCCATCGCAGCGGGCGAAAAGCCGCCACCGAAAACGAAAGTGCTGCTCCTGGAACGTGGGAGGACACGCCTCGGCCAGCTCCTGAAACCGGAGCACGTCATGCTCAGTGAAGAGACCAGCCTTGAGGGATTACTCCGTAAGATGATCTCACGGGTGGCCGAAGATACCCCCATCGTGCCGGTCGAAGAGACGCTGGTGCAATTGCTCGAAAGGGAACAATACGCGCCGACCGGCATCGGACGCGGTGTGGCCATCCCGCACGGTTACTGCAACGATCTGAAGAGCCCCATATGCGTCATTGCCCAAGTGCCTCACGGCATTGAATGGCAATCATCGGATGGCGAACCAACTCGGCTGGTTTTCATGCTCCTGAGCTCGCCCCGCCGCCCGGAAGAGCACCTTGCCCTCGTCGCCCAGATAGCCCGCCTGGCCATCAAAGAGGAGACCATCATGCAACTGATTGCGGTGGAAAGACCCGATGAACTGATAGAAATGATTCTGGATACGGAATATCGGCACCTGCGCATTGGAGAGTGGTTCAGGGAGCCCAGAGCGTAGCGCAACACCATTAAAGACAGAAGAGGATTTCTTCATTGTGTTGCCATCAATGGTGTTGCCTTTATCCGATAGCGATATGTGGGCAACACGATTGTGGGCAACACCATTAAAGACAGAAGAGGGTTTCTTCATTGTGTTGCCATCTATGGTGTTGCCTTTATCCGATAGCGATATGTGGGCAGTATCCCGCGTCTCATGCAGCTCTGACCTCTCTATTTGCAGCGGGATCACAACCTGCTAGCATCCCGCCCCTTAATCGATTTTCCCCCATGTTTGCGCTGATTTACTCACGCGTTCGCAGACATCCAGACCATCTCAGATGCCCGAAGAATCCAAAGTTTTCATCTACGATTCAACACTCCGAGACGGCACTCAAGGAGGCGGAGTTTCGTTTTCGCTCGAGGACAAACTGAGGGTTACCCGAAAGCTGGACGAACTGGGGATCGATTACGTGGAAGGCGGTTTCCCGGGCTCGAATCACAAGGACATAGAATTCTTCAAAGAGGCGCGATCGCTTGACCTGCAGACCACTACGGTCGCAGCGTTTGGCAGTACCCGGAAGGCCGGCATCGACCCGTCTGAAGATCGTAATCTCAATCTGCTGGTCGATTCCGAGACGAAGGTCATCACCATTTTTGGAAAGACCTGGAAGTTGCACGTCCACGATGTCATCCGCACAGATGAAGAAGAGAACCTGCGGATGATTGAGGATTCCGTGCGGTTCCTGAAAGACGCCGGGCG
>JASLXP010001168.1 GCA_030740295.1 Planctomycetota bacterium | reverse complement strand
GGAGCTTTTTGATCCCGAACCGGCGGATATGAAATTCACAGACGCGGTTCTGCGCCAGAGTGTCTCTGACGCTCGAAAGGCCATCACGTGGCTCGAACAGCGGGACGACGTCGATCCGGACCGTATCGGCTGCGTGGGCATCAGCATGGGCGGTATCCTGGCCTGTTTAGTGGACGCGGTCGAGACCCGCGTGAAAGCGAGCGCGTGGCTCCTCGCCGGCGGCGACCTGCTCGAGATTCTTGCCGTCACCCGCGAGCCCGGCATCCGTAAGGCCAGGAAGAACTGGCTGAAAACATCGGGTACGACGGTCGAGAAGTTCCTTGAAGAAAACCGGGGCAAACTCAACGGCCCCCTCAAGTACGCAACTCACATCGACCCCGCTCATGTGATGATGGTGACCGCTACCTTCGACAAGGTGATCCCTCGGGCAAATGCGGATCGCCTTTTTGAGGCGACCGGCCGACCCGCGCGCCGCTTCGTGCCGCTGGGACATTTCACCGCGCTGATGGCATACCCACTCAGCAAACGTTGGGTCGTAAAGTTTTTCCGCGAAGAGTTTCTGCGAGCAGGGGGCGCGGAGTAGGGAGGCAGAATGATCTTACAGAGGAGGAGCGCCTTCGGCGCTGGCGGGCGAGTCGCCCTCCCCACATTATCTTAGTTGCGGCTGCAGGGTCGCTTCAGGGCTTTAAGAGTGTCTCGAAACTTCCGCCGCGCAGCAAATCTTGGCCACATTGAGCAGACCCTCACGGTCAAAGAGTGGTCAGGCCCGCAAGGCGAACTCACTGCAGTTCCCGCTCGACGATCTCTCTCAACTTGCCCCGGTAATACACGAAGTTGTCGAACGAGATCTCCGGATCCACTGCGTGATCCAGATACGGGTAATAGCCGCCGTGCTTCAGCATGAATGGGAGCTTGCTTTCGAGCTCGCGGTCTATGGCATCCTTGCCGGCAGCGATGGCTTTCTTGTCGATGCCGCCAAAGATGAGCACGTCTGGATACTCTTTTCGGATATCTACGATTGACTGGCCGTTGGTGACTTCGAAAGGGTGGACGGCGTTCGCACCGGCCTCGATGAACATGGGCATGAGCTGCCGGCAGTCGCCGTCGGTATGCATCATGATCACTGGCACGCCGTAGGCCTGAAGCACGTCGCTAACTTTGCGGAACTCAGGCACAAGAAACTCCCCAAATGCCTCGGGCGACATGAGCGGGCCGGTTTTGTAACAGAAGTCGCCGCCGATGATGGCGACATCCGGCACGGCGCGGACAAGCACTTGTTCGGCGAGTCCTATAAAGAACTCCGTCAGGTAGGCCAGCATCTCCTTGAGCCATGTTGGGTCATCGAGCATCAGGCACAGCAGGTTCTGCGTGCCGAACAGCTCGCACAGATTGAGCCAGTGCTCGCAATGCAGGCCCCGGACCGGGCGCGTCATCTGGGGACATTGTTGCAGCCACTTGTCGAAGTAATCCGGTGTTCTGCTCGCGAGGTCCGGTCGGATTCGTTCCTTGATCCGTTCCCAGTCTTCCCTGGTCTCGATGGAGCCGCGGACGATGGCCCGCATGCTCGTGTGATTCTTCGGCGCCTTCTCAATAGCACCGTCTCGGTTCCTGCGGAGCACCCAGCCGCCGTGGTCTTCGATGACTTCCTCCTCGAAGGGCGGACACAGGTGCCGCATTTCCACAGGTATTGCGAAAAAGAATGGATCCCAACCGAAATGTTTTTCCACGCTCAGGGGGATACTGCAGTTTGGCGGAACCGTCGGGTCCGGATCGCCGTCAAGATCGGGGAGCCCTTCCTGTCGCCATCGCTGAACCGTTTCGGGCCAGAAGGCGCATTCCCAGTACATCGGGCGGTCGAGCCGCTCGAATCCGGCAGTAGCCAGAAAGCGTTCTCGTGCGTTCATCTGTTATTTCCCCGGAGCAGGACACATTCGCGTCTCATCTGGTACCTCAGTAACTTACGGGGATTGGGGGCAGGATGGAAACGAGGCGCATGAGCACAGATTCCACTGATCCAGTCGAGGGTGCCGGGATTCGGACTCAGGCCTCGACTGCCTCGCAGCTTGGTGCAGGCCTCATCCATCGCTGGTAAGCAAGAATCTGCACGACGGCCAGGAGCACGACGACCGACGCGGCGAGAACGTACGGACCTCTTGAGTTTATTGTCTCGCCGATGAAGCCGCCGGCAAGAGTTCCGGTGACCATGCCAATACAAAGAGTCGCTTCGTGAACACTTGCCATAAAACCTCTGCTTTCGTCCGGGCTGCCTGCAGTGCTGTAGCAGAGGCTGGCGAAGTAGTTGTAACCCACGAGTTGCCCCAATAGAGCCATTCCAGTCACAAGCATGAGCGCGCCATCAGCGATGGAGATCAGCATCAATCCTGCAGCGGCCAGAACCTGAGAGACCATTGCCGTGCTCAGCCGATAGCGCCAGAACTTAAGACGATGCATTAACAGGTAAGTGGCGACAATGGCTGCTCTCCAGATCGCCAGCAGCGTCCCATGGGTCTCCGAGGACATACCGATGGATACGATGAGATCAGGCAGTAGAAAGAAGACCATCCCTCCGGCAAAAGTTCCGCCGAAATTCGCAAGCCAGCCAAGCCGGACGAACACGCTGGCCAGAGGATGGCGAGAAGCCGATGCCTCAGACACCATGACTTCGGAGGAAGAAACAGCCTGATGTGTGGTCGTCGCCACCAGCACGACGTTTACCAGGCTTAAAGCGACCGCGAGTATGAAAGAAGATTGAGGCCCTGTGGGAAAGAGCCACCCACCGGTCAATTGCCCTCCCATCATCCCGAAGTTCCACGCGAGGCAGAACAGAATAAGTGTCCGGCTGACGCCATGGGCATTCGCCGCCGTATCCTCGCCCTGATTCAGCCATGCGATGACGGGAGCGTAGAGAATCCCGCTGCTGAAGCCCAGCATCCAGTAGGCGGGCAGGACCAGGTGAAGCCCAGCTTTCAGGTTCAGTGAAGCACACAGGACTGCACTCAGAACCTGCAATGAGGCCGCGGTGAAGATCAGTCTCTTTCGTCCAAAGATGTCGGAGAGTCTGCCGGACATCAGACTTGCCATTGCGGCAAAGAACGTCAATCCGGCTCCGGCAACAGCAAGAGTTGTGAGAGGGAGACGCCTTTCCGCCAGCTCCCGACCGATAGTGAAAACGACCAGGAAGACGATGAACTCATTGATAAAGCTGACCGCATAAAGTCTGCGCCGCGGGTTAGTGTTGTCGGATGGCATGCGTGCTGTTGGAAATTGTGCCTGCGCTCACTCTCGGCTTCGGACAGGACCGTGTTCAGTGATCCTCTCGTTAAGATCCTTCCAATCCTTCGAGCCGTCATCATCCCAGCGTTCGAGGCGAACGCCGTGCTCGCAGACGGGTTGGTTTCCGGCCATCGCATCATCAATGTAACTGCTCTTGCCCTCGGCGTGGTACCAGGTCTTCTCACCATTCGACCGTTTGAGAGCGTAGACCGCTCTTACGTTCTCTTTCTCGATGGAGTCCACGCGCCATTTGAGTGAGTCTTCGTTGAACTCAATTCCCAAGCCCGGTTTCTCCGGCACGCGAGCGTATCCCCCACGAACTTCGATGGGCTCCGTTGCCAACTGGTCGACGTACATGTTCATGCAAGTGACCGCGGGCCATCGCGCGTGGGAGCAGACCGCGCCCAGGTGAAGTGCAAGCGTCGTGGTCCATGCGGTACCTACCATTTGCAGCCAACCGACGAGATTCGCAGTGCTTACCACATGAAACTGCTCCATGACCGACCGCGCATCTCCACCAATGACGAATCCATCACAGACCTCCTCGCGGAGGGCAGTCATGATTGGAGGGCTGCCGTAATGCATGGCGATAGCGCACCGCGTCTGCTGGCGGATTCTGCGGTTGCCTTCAACGTCGCCCTGCGGGATGGGACTTTCGTAGATGGCGATCTTCGAATACTTGTCCAGTTTCTTCAGGACTGGAACGGCAGTGGAAGCGTTGTTCAACATGGCGTTGAAGTCCAGGTCGAGTTTGAAGTTCTCCGGCACGATCTCGGAGCTGAGACGTGCCTGTTCGTAAACATCCCACCAAGGGCGAGCCTTCTGTTTGAACGACATGTAGCCCTGTTCGACCGCGCTGGCGGCCTCGAGCGCAAAATCCTCCGGTGACATATCGATGCCCCACCAAGAGATCGGGCACCAGTCCCGATGCTTCGTGCCCAGCAGTTGATAGACGGGCACTTCCGCGGCTTTCCCCGCAATATCCAGCAGGGCCATTTGAAGCCCGGCCCCCATGGATTTATCCCACATCAGCTCGAAGGGATTCCCGCCTTTTGCCCGTTCGATGGCCGCATCCGTCACGCGTCCCCAGGTGTAATGCGGGAGCGTCTCTCCAAAGCCGGTCAGAC
>JASLXP010001167.1 GCA_030740295.1 Planctomycetota bacterium | reverse complement strand
CACGTTATGCCCTCCGCACCAGTCCTGGGCCGCTTTGAACTTTGCTTCGAGTTTCGGATCGCAGCGAAAGCAGTTGCCCCTTCCAAAGCCATGCTCGCACCACTGAGGTTTAGTGACCTTCATGATTGCCAGTCGTTCTTTGACCGTGGCTTCCACATCTGGATTGCAGTCTGAGCATTGAGATTCCGGAACTTTATGCCCGCCACACCAGTCCTGGGCCTCTTTGAACTTTGCTTCGAGTTTCGGATCGCAGCGAAAACAGTTGCCCCTTCCAAAGCCGTGCTCGCACCACTGTGGTTTAGTCCCCTTCATGGTCGCCAGTCGTTCTTTGACCGTGGCTTCCACACCTGGATTGCAGTCCGCGCATTGCGATTCCGGAACCTTGTGCCCGCCGCACCAGTCCTCAGCCTCTTTGAACTTTGTTTCGAGCTTCGGATCACAGCGAAAGCAGTTGCCCTTTTCAAAGCCATGCTCGCACCAGTTGGAGGAGCCTGAATTTTGTTCTACTCGTTCAACAATAAGTTGGGGCAGAGGGTTAAGCCCGGACGGTTTGGCCAGCGCTGGATTACATTGGGCACACTTGCTTTCGGGAGTCTTGTGCTCCGGGCACCAGTCGCCCTTCGCTTTGAAGCGGGCGAAGGGGTCACATATTTCACACTGCGTCTCCGGGAGCGTGTGCTCTTTGCACCAGTCAAAGTCGGCCGCGAACTTTTTCTGCAGCTCTGCAGAGGGATTGCATCGGAAGCAGACCGATTCGGGATAGCCGTGCGCCGTGCAGAGGCGATTGGAATCTGCGTGAGCGCCCTTTACATCCTTCTTGGCGAGTTGAGGAATGAATCTGCCTGCATAAGACCAACTGTTTGTATAGTCCCAGTATGCCGCCGCGGCAGCGCCGACGATCACCATTCCTAGGGGTATGAGAATCTTCTTTTTCATGTCAGGCGGTCCGTAATGTGAATTCCAATAGTCGCAGCCACAAGTTGCTGCCAGCTTCCTTGGCAAAAGTCCGATGGGCGTTTTGTAGTGCACGCTTTAGCGTGTTTTCTCGCAGCAGGAAACACGCTGAAGCGTGCACTACAGAATGCATAGCGAAGCTTCCGCACATGCGGACGGGTAACATCCGAGGTCGAGGCGCAGAGCAAGCTCGGGAGTTTTTTCGAGAACCATGCGGTGGGACACAACGCATTCATGCCAATTATCGGGCAGAGCGCGTCGTCACGCTGGCACAATCAGGCGGGAGCAGAGCCGTTCATTTGAAACGCTCTGCCTCGGGTGGGAATCTCAAATGAGATAGGCAGCATGAAGCTGATACAAGCGGTCAGGCGGCCTGAACCTGAAATGTGGCGGGCAGGAAGACGGGAATATCATCGCCGACCGGCTTACTGACACGGAGATGGCATCCATGCCCGGCTGCCCCCTGGCCGGCAGACTGTTGACTGGGCTGGCATCGGGCTTGGTAGTGAGTACCCCGCTGCAGGCGCAGGATAGACACTCATCTTCGCACCCGTGCTCGTCGATTTCCTCGAGGGCGCAATTGATAAAGCACCCAAGCATGGCTAGACAAGCTGCGGTGCCGAAAACAATCTGGAATGGTCTGGATCGCATGGCCTGATTTCTGTTTCCATTCAGCCGGGACAACTGTGAGTTTAGCGCAACATGGAAGTTTGGCTTCCCGCGGCGTAAGGATATTGGATTGCTCATTGAGAGTGGCCGGCAGTCTCAGGCCTGTTGGGACGCCACTCAGGGAATGGAGAAGGTCTACGGTCGCTGGATGGAGCCATCCGGCAGTCGTAATTCGAACCAGTCCGGCACCTCCGGTTTGGGTGGATACCTGGCCGCGGCCTCTTCATCAATATCGATCCCGATCCCATGACTGTCGTTGGGGTAAAGGTACCCGTTTCTTACTTCCGGAGAGCCAGGGAAGACCTCCCGGACCTGGTCTGAGATGCCGTGGAATTCCTGAATGCCGAAATTGGGTGAAACCAGATCCAGGTGGAGCTGGGCCGCATGGCCCACGGGTGAGACATCACCAGGCCCGTGCCATGCGGTTTTCACGCCGTGGCATTCACCGAGAATGGCCGCTTTTCGGGCCGGAGTCAGACCGCCCATCTGACTGACGTGCATGCGCATGAAATCAATGAGCCGGCCGGCAATCAGTGGCGTCCACTCGCGGGGATGAACGAAGAGCTCGCCCATGGCGAGCGGGGTCGCACAGACGGCGCGGACGTTGGCAAACCACTCGATGTCTTCAGGGGCGAGCAGGTCTTCGAGGAAGTAAAGCCGGAATTGTTCAACATCCTTGGCGAATTCGACGGCCTGCGCGGGGCTGAGGCGTTCGTGGACGTCGTGAATCAGTTCAATGTCGTCGCCAAAATTGTTGCGGAGGTGTTCGAGAGCCTTGAATGTGCCTCGCGTGCTTTGGCGCGGGTGGTAGGGCACGCCAGGGAGTGCGCCTTCAGGAGGCTGTTGCCGGCGACCTGCTTCATGTCCCCCAAGGCGGAAGTAGTGAATGCCCCGTTCCATCATCGCGGCGACGTTGTCAGAAAGCTGATCGTTGTCTGCCCCGCCCACGCCCTGATAAATCTGCGCGGCCTCTCGGGTCTTGCCACCCAGTAGGTCGTAGAGGGGCATACCGGCCACTTTGCCCTTGATGTCCCACAGGGCCATATCGACGCCTGAAACGGCATTGTTAAGGATCGGGCCGTTACGCCAGTAGCCGTTAACCATCATGGCCTGGAAGTGCTCCTCGATTCGGGCAACATCACGGCCGATAAGAAACGGCTTCAGGTAACTATCGACTGCCGCCTGAATGGCTACGTAACGCCAGGAGAAGGTAGCGCAGCCGAGCCCGTACAAATCAGGCTCGGAAGTCTCAATCTTGACGACTACCAACGGGCATGAAGGTGAGGTCACGATAACTCGGACGTCTCTGATTGTTATCATTTATGAATCGTCCTGTGATTACTTGAACAGTGAATAAATCACGCCGCCAATCCAGTATTTGAATCGAAATTTGTTGGGCCGAACTGAGAGGAGATTCATGTTCGATACAACGCAGTATTTCTGCGCCACTCGCTGCACATCTTTCGCGGTGACTGCTTCGATCTGTTCGCTGAAGGTTTCGAATCGTTTGTAATCGCCTTCAATGAATTCCGCCTGCCCTATCTCGGAGGCGATCGAGCCGACGGAAAACATCTCGAAGACTTTGCCGCTCAACAGTCGATTTCTTGCAGTTTCGACCTCGTCATCGGTCACGCCTTCGTCCTTGATTCGCTCGATCTCTTCCATGAGGGCCTTGATAACTTTTGTGGCTCGCCGGTTCGGCAGATAGGCCGCAAAGCAGGCATACAGGCCCGGGTCTTTGTTGGCGACAAGCATTCCACCGACTTCTACGGCGATTTTGCGTTCCTTGACCACGACTTCGCGCAACCGAGAGCTGCGTCCAGTGGCGAGGACCTGATCGAGGAATTCCAGGGCTGCAATGTCCTCATCCCTTGCCGGCGGGATACGGAAAGCGAGGGCCATGACCGGCACTTCAATGGGCAGCTTCAGTTTGAATTCATGCTTCTCGTTCTGCAGAGGCTCCTGGTCATATTCGATTCGTTTAGCCTCGGCGCGGGGAATAGGCCCGAAGTGCTTCTTGATCAGGTCCAGCGCATGCTCGGGCTGGATGTCACCAACGACAACGAGCGCGGCGTTGTTCGGGACGTAATGGGCCCTGTAAAAGGTCTGACAGTTCTCGACTGTGAATTTCTTGATGTCTCCGAGCTCGCCCAGAGGGGTCCAGTGGTAAGGGTGTTTTTTATAAAGCCGCTTCCGAAACTCGAAAAACGCCATGGCGAGCGGGTTGTTGAGATAACGATGGAACTCTTCCAGAACGACCTGCCGTTCGGTGTCCAGAACTTCCTGGTTGAGCTTCAGGCCGTTCATCCTGTCGGCCTCGAGCTTTAGGACCAGTTCGAGATGTTGGGAAGGAATCGTCTGCAGATAAACGGTGACGTGCTCCGCTGTGAATGCGTTGCT
>JASLXP010001166.1 GCA_030740295.1 Planctomycetota bacterium | reverse complement strand
GTGGCAGCCGTTCACCGGCGGTCCAGGAGGAATCCAGGAAGAGACTTTTCTCGACTTCGCAAAGATTTATGGTGGCGACAATGTGGCCGCGTTCGCATTAACCCAGGTGCACTGCCCGGAGGCTACCGATGCAATGTTACTTATCGGATCTGATGACGGGGTCGTCGTCTGGCTGAACGGAAAACGTGTGCACACCAATATGGTCAGTCGCGGCTACCACTCCAAACAGGATACGGTGCGAATTCGACTTAGAGCCGGCAAGAATGCGCTCCTGGTAAAAGTTGCCCAGGGCAACGGCGGCTGGGCCATGGCAGCTCACATCGTCGGGATGGATGGCCTTCCCATTCAGGGAATCAAATACGATTGAAGCGCATGGCACAGGCTGCTGGCAGGTTCTTTCGTAACAAGTCCGATGGGAGTTTTGTGTGCACGCTTTAGCGTGTTTTGTCGCCGCCGGAAACACGCTAAAGCGTGCACTGCTGTATGTTTCAGACATCCGCTCTTCCGGCGGCGAGCCCTTGTGGTGAGCTGGGCTGCCGGAGAGGGGCGGGGGGTTCCAAAGGGGGAGAAATATGGGTACAAAAAACCGCAGAACTCGGGGCGTGACGACATGCACACCGTCGGCATCGGTTCCGAAGCTGGACGGTCACGGCTGTCGTCCAGACGCCTGCCAATTCTTCGTTTCCTACGATTTAGGTTTCGCTTATCTTTCTTGTTCACCTGAAATGCCTCCGACCGGGTGTGGGAAGTTTGTGGTAAAACCCCATTTAAACACTCAAGTTTGAAGGGCTCAGCCCTTCTGGAGACGTTTCAGGTTTATTCCTTCATTTCAGTACGCTTATTCCAGGACTAGAACCATCAACCATCTCTGCTGATGCCTCTCTTCCGATTTGAAAAAGAGCCTGAATTCATTCGCTTCCTGAACGACACCGAGGTCCTCCATTACGGGGTCATTCAGGCTGTGATACGTCGTGGCGGCAAGGGCGGTGCGGTCGAGGTGCAGACGGACGCGCTGCCGGATGCGGATTTTGAATCGATGTCTACTCAGCTCTCCGCATTTGGCGGGCGGATATCGATCGAGGAAGAGGCCGCGGACATCAAATCGATGGGATTGGACATCGCGCATTACATTGAATCGATTCTGCCGCAGCTCGAGCCGGGCCGCGTTGAAGCAGGCATGAATGACGTCCTGCTGCGCCTTCCGGGCGAACCGTCTCTCTTCGAAGAGACCCGCGACCTGGTATTTCGTTTCGGATGCGAACGTGAATTCACCATCCTCGCCGGCAGGAATCGAGAGAAACTTCTCTACCTGTTGCGGCTGCGTGGTCTTCGCTCTACTTATCCGTTGCTCAAGTGGAAAGAGGACGAGCGGATGACTCTCTTCGAGCCGTTGGCTGACGATGCGCGTTGTTTCATCGAGTGCGGGTACAGTTTTCCGCTGACAAAGCTGGGAATTTATCATCCCAGTCTCAGCCCGGTGAATCTGATCCCCAAAGAAGGACGCTGGTGGAAAAGTGGGACGAGCCACTTTGTACCTATCGGCGACCTTTCTGATCTGCAGTTCGGCGAAGCGGCGGACAGCATCACTATCGAGCCCGTTGCACCCGAAACGCTGCCCCGGAGCCTCCTGAAGCTCGATCTGGTAGAGGACCCTGCCGCATTTTCCAATGGCGATACCGACCGCATTCAGGCTCTTGAAATCCAGCGATACGAAATCGAAAACGAAATCGAACGCATGCGCCATGCATCCGTGACGGCCATCGCTTACAGGTTTGAAGAGGATTCGGTCGACAGTCTCCTGCGCTTTGTCACTTCGCATCCGCTACGTTTCATCCGCCGGTTTCAGTTTATTCCGGTCGGCGATTCGGAAAGTTCAGGAACCTCCTACTGGGTCTTCGCTGCCGACAGCGAACATCCCGACCATCTCCCCCAGGACACTATTGAAGGCGCGAGAGTTTTTCACCGGCACGAAGCCTGGTTTCGTGAACACGGCGTCCAGTTTTTTCTGCCTGCAGGTCAGCGTTTAGACCCGCCGATTCAGTTCTCCAATGCGGAAGGTTTCAAAGCGTTCCTGAAAACGGATCCCACGACACAGAGGGTCGTTCTCGATACGCGCGGTTCGGAATCAAGACCCCTCGTGTTTCAGAATAAAGACCTCCTGCCGCTGCCCGGCCTCATCGAGATCGCCAACGCCGCTGCCATTCAGAATTCGGATAGTATTCGTGATTCTCTTCTGGCATCGCTCGATGCTGCGCTGAAGTACACCCGGAAATCGGAGTAAGCGGGCATCAGGGCACAGGAAAAGATGGCCGTCACAGAACCCGACCCAGCAACCAGATTGGAACATTTCGTCTTCCCTTTATATACACGCAGCGACACAGCGACTCACCAAGCAATCAACACCCAGGGAAATCCACCATGAGCGAATCCACCGAGAAAACCAGAACCATCATCGGCTCCGAACCCGAACCAATCCCCACTGCAGTGGTCGGCTATGGTTTCGCCGGACGCGATTTTCACACCTACCTCGTGTCCCTTGAGCCCGGCCTGCAGCTCACGGCCGTCGCCACCCGCGATGAGGGAAGGCGCGCGGCCGCGGCTGAGACGTATCCAGATATCAGAACCTATACCACCCTCGACGAGCTGCTCGAGAAGGACGATGCTCGTCTCATTATCATGGCCACACCGCATGACACCCACGAGCCGCTTGCGGTGAAAGCGCTCCGGGCCGGAAGGCACGTGGTGGTCGATAAAGCCATGTGCCTTACGGTGGCCGAAGCGGACAACATGATCCATGCGGCGGAATCGAATAACGTCATGCTCAGTGTCTTTCATAATCGACGTTGGGACGGCGACTATCTGACCCTCCGCAGTTTCATCGATTCCGGTGCCCTGGGGGATGTCTTTCTCATCGAAGAATGTGTGATGGGGTACGGCCAGCCGGGAAGCTGGCGCGGTGAAAAACAATCAGGTGGTGGCCCGCTCTATGACTGGGGCGCGCATTTCGTGGACCACGCCGTGCAGATTGGTGGAACGCCCAAGTGGGTATTTTGCGACACGCAGCGCCACAAGTGGACGACGGATGTCGAGACCTACGTCAAGTGCCAGATCAAGTTCGAGAGCGGCCTGCTCTACACGGTGGAGGTTGGTTACATCGCCAAACTCTCAAAGCCGAAACTTTTCGCGCTGGGCAGTGAAGGCGCATTCCGCAAAGAGGGCGTCGATCCTCAGGAACGTTTCATGATTCAGAAACGAATCCGTGAAGCGGTCGAAGACCCTGACAACCGCGCGACCGTCAAAACCACGCTGAACGGAATCCAGACCGAGATTCGTCCGGAGACCATCAGAGGCGATTGGACCTCCTACTACCGCAACATCGCCGAGCACCTGAGCCAGGGCGTCGAGCTTGCGGTCAAGCCGGAAGGCGTCAGGACGGCCATCCACGTGACCGAATCCGCCATGAAATCCGCGGCCGAGGGGCAAGTGGTGAACTTGTGAGAGGTTAAGAGGATCTGCGCTCGGTCAGAAAAAGTACAGATCGATGATTACGCTCACTCCTCCTCCACCAAATCCCTTACCACATCCGCGGTATTCTCCTTTTCCTCAAACAGGAAAATCTGCCGCTCCGCACCGGTCGGTTTTTCTGTCATGGCGGTCACGTGATCGAGGTAATCGGTGCACTTGAGTTCTGCCGCGGTCTCGCGCAGGTGGCCAACAAGCTGACGGACGAGTTCGCGGGCCGGAAGCGGTTTCTGGGTGTAAGGGTCGACCAGATTGGCGGCCATTCCGTATCGGCAGGCGCGCCACTTGTTCTGACGAACCATCATGGGGTGGCAGTCGTGCTGGTAGGTGCCGCTGTCGATTTCTTTCGAGAGAGCTGCGACCAGGCATTGGATGAGAGCGACCAATCCAAGCGTGTCTTCGAGATTGGCGGGGATGTCACAGATGCGGACCTCGACCGTTCCGAATCCGTAATGGGGGCGCACATCCCACCAGATTTCTCGAATGCTGGAGATGAAGCCGGTATCTACAAGGTGATTCACGAGCCAGACAAATTCACTCCAATTCCGCATCAACGGCGGCAGGCCTGCCGTCGGCAGCGATTCCATGATCTTACTGCGCTGAGAATGAAGCCCGGTCAGACGTCCGTTCCAGAATGGCGAATTTGATGAGAGCGCGAGCAGCGTGGGCAGGTGGCGCAGGATGCGGTCGCAGATCATGACCGCCTTGTCGCCCGAATTGACGGCCACGTGGACATGCAACCCAAACGTCACCAGGCGGCGTGCGGTGTCCTGCAGGAGCTTTACGAGGCCGTGATAGCGTTCGTTTTCGGTGATCTCCTGATCGTGCCAACTGGAGAAAGGATGCGTGCCGCTCCAGAAAAGTCGGGTGTTGTGCCTGGCCGCGACTTTGGAAAGTTGATCCAGTTTGTATCTGAGATCCTGCTCAACTTCCGAAACGGTGTGACAGACCTTTGTGATGACCTCGACGTAACACTGCATCAACTCGGGCTTGACGAAATCTCTCATCTCGGCCGGTAAGTCCTGGAGTATCGCTGGGCAGGCACTCTTCAGGGCCATCGAGTCTGCATCGATGAGCTGCAGCTCGACTTCCACCCCGATACTGTGCGTATCATTCGGCGCGAACTGGTATGGCTTCATGGGTCTCCCCTGTTCCGTTTAGTCTGGCGCAGTATCAGGACGAGCGAGAAGTATCACGGCCCTCGCCATGATCTTTGCGCCGATAAGGAGCGCGTTTTCATCGATATCGAAAGTGGGCGAATGCAGCACTGTTTCCGGACCGGTCGGTGGCGCGACTCCGATGCGCATCAATGCGCCCGGCACGTGATCGAGATAACCGGCAAAGTCTTCCCCGCCCATGCTTGGCAGATCGATCTGGTTGACCGCGGCTTTGCCGACGACCTCTTTTGCAGCGAGAGCGAAGACGTCGGTCACCTCACTATCGTTGATGACGGCATCCGGGCCTCCCAGAAAACGCACTTCAATGTCGGTGCCGCTGGCCTCCGAAAGCCCGTGCGCGATGTGGCGGATCTTTTCTCTTACCTTATCGGTGGCATTGCGGCTGAGAGTCCGGATGGTGCCACCGAGCTCGACCTTGTCGGGGATCACGTTGGACGCATCCCCTCCGCGGATCGTGCCGAATGAGACCACGGCCGGCATCCGCGAATCGATCGTGCGTGGGATGAACTGATACACGCTCTGAACGAACTGCGTTGACACCGCGATGGGATCGGTCGTGTGGTGTGGCCGGGCCGCGTGGCCGCCCTGACCGAAGATCGTTACCGCAAGCTCATCGCAGCATGCCGTCAGCGGGCCCGAGCAGATGGCCACGTGCCCGACGCAAAGCTGCGGATCGACGTGATAGGCGATGATGTTCTTCACGCCCTCCAGGGCGCCCGCGTCGATCATTTCAAAAGCACCTTTCGCGGTTTCTTCGGAAGGCTGAAAAAGACCCGTCCAGGCGGCCGGCCATGGCAGTTCATCTTTAACGTGCTGTAAACCGAGAGCCGCGCCAAAGGCCATCGTCGCGTGTGCATCATGCCCGCAGCCATGCATGCAGCCGGCACGGCTCGAACGGTATTCCGTGTCCTTCTCATCCTGCAATCGCAGGGAGTCAATATCTGCACGAAAGCCGATACGTGGCTCCCCTGATTCATCGGACTGCACCAGGACACCGCGGTCATCCAGAACCAGGCGTTGCGGCGCGCCTTGCCGGGCGAGCTCGTGTGCGATGAAGCGTGCTGTTTCCTGTTCCTCGCCGCTGGGCTCGGGATGCTTGTGAATGTGACGTCTGAATTGGATCAGTTCGTCACATTTTGCATCCAGATAGCTGTCCAGATCCTCTCGCCAATCGGGCATGTTTGATTGTTCGGATGGATTGCGGAAACTGAAAAAACAATGTCACAGACTTAGTAACTCGTCAAGGACGAGCGTATTGGTGGCGTAATCCTGAGCCCGGCTGGGGCTTGGCGGCATTTGACGACCGGCCCAGAGCTCAGAGGGGGCCTTGTGCCACGGACCAGAATCGTTGTTATTATAGTGGCCAACAGGTTACCGGTCTTTGGAAGGGATAGAGCATGTCAGTGACAATCACATTGGATGATGATCTTGCAGACCAGTTAGTGCGTAAAGCACAAGACAGGAACGTCTCTCTCGAGGAGTGGGCAATCCATATCCTGAGGAATTGGCCTGATGACGGAGGCAACCGCGGGTCTTGGCCTGAGCTGAATGCACGCCGTTCTGAGTTGATTCAGAAACGGCGAAGCGGTGGCCTCACAGAGTCAGAAGGGACGGAACTGGAGCAGCTTCAAGCAACTGCTGACAGATGGTTGGAACCAATTGACCTGAAACGATTGGAAGCACTGAAACCTTACGAAGAAGTCGCTGAACGACTTGCCCAACAATTAGATGACTGACGCCCTCCGGGAAGCCTGTAATCGCATCTTTGAATACCCGCCCTCTCCGCCACCAAGGCGGCACGGACCGAAGGGCTATGCCGAATGCGATTCCTACAAGCCTTGGTTGCGAGACGAATTCGCTTTTCGCTGCGCTTATTGTCTGTGGCGAGAGAATTGGGAGGCCGATGGGCATCACAGTTTTGGGGTAGAGCACATAGTTCCACGGTCGGCTTCGGCAGAACTGGAACTGGAATACGCTAATCTGCTTTACGCCTGCAATACCTGTAATTCGTCACGCCGAGATGTGTCACTTCCTGTTGACCTGGCGAAAAGCAACCTGGTCCAACATCTGGAACTGCTCGAAGACGGACAGGTACTCGCACGATCTGAAGCGGGCGAGGACATTGTTGACATATGTCGATTGAATCGGCCCATACTGGTCCTGGCAAGACGCCGCATTCTAAATCTGGTACGCGTTCTGCAGACCTCAACGCACCCAGACGCAGTTCGCGCCATTAAGGAACTTCTGGCATTTCCACCTGACTTGCCAAATCTAAAAGCCTTGCGGCCACCCAAAGGAAATTCCAGGCCAGAAGGAATTTCACAGTCCTACTTTGAATTGCGTCAAACAGATGCCCTACCAGAATTCTAATCGATACGGTTCCGCCCTTGACAGTCCGGATCGAAACTAATGGAAAGGCGATTCTTTCTGAAACGAATGACATGAGGCTGGCTTCGGATATGCCCCCGGACGAGAGGTCCTCGGCACGGCACTCAGGATGGCTTTGCCATTGAGAGCTGTACCGTTCGATGAATGGAGGTCCGCCAGCCTGCGCTGAATTCCTTTCCCGACGATTTCAACATGGATTTTCAACTACTCACCACAGGAGCATCTCATGCAACTTACACTTTCCGGCAGGATCGTTGAGACCGCCACGGGGAGCGCCGTTTCAATCACCGAGTTCGCCAGGATGGCCGCGGAAAACGGCTATGAAGCTGTCGACCTTCGTTACTCGCAACTCGAGCCTGACTACACGCAGGAGCAACTTGATGAAACCGAAGAAGCTCTCAACGGCGCGGGCATCAAAGTGGCATTGATGAATGCCGGCGGGATGGCGGATGAAGACTCACTCGCCGCGCTGGCGAATGTAGCGGATGCGGCAGAACGATTGAACTGCGACATCATTCGTATCGCCGGCTCAATCGAGATGATGCAGAAAGCGTCCGACCTGGTAGCCGGCCGCGGGATGCGGGTGTGTTCGCAAATCCATACTGGCGGTGAGTACGAGACGATCGCTTCAACGAAGGAGACACTCCAGGCCATTGGCCGCGAAAACTTCGGCGTCATTGCCGAACCTGCCAATCTTCTGCTTGCCGGACAGCCCAGCACTGGCGATGCCTTTACCGAAATCATCGATTCGGTATTTGGCGTGAACATACAGAGCATCATTCTAGTCGGCGCGGACGAGGGCAGTGCCCTGAAGCTCAGGGATGGTACCGAAGTGCATTACGCTCGAGTTCCGCTGGGCGAGAATACGCAGATGGATACTCATGGCTTCTTCGCCGGCCTGAAGGAGCTGAATTTCAGTGGCTTCGTCAATGTGCTCGAGCCGTTCGATGCTGATGAGAACACGGCCCAGGTTGCCGGGCATGCTGCTGAAGTATTGAGAAGACATATTGCCTGAGGTAGCCTGCTAATCTCGTCTTAATTTCAACTGCATTCCTTCATGAGCAACAAACAGAAAAGTGCTTTCCTTTTTGCCGCGGCGGTAGTGGTGGTGTCCGTTCTGGTCATTAGTTTTCTCTACTTCCGTCATAAGGGCACTTCCGGGATTCCGTCAGGCAAACTTGACGAAGTTCTGGCCGCGCACAATCGCGGCGTGGCCCTCATGGACCAGTTCCAGTACTCGGATGCAGTGAAGGCATTCGAGAAGGTGGCTGCGCTGGCGCCCGATTGGCCGACGGGCCGCCTCAACCTGGGCATCGCTCTGCTCAATAACCAAAAGGACAACGAACGAACCATCAAGGAACTCCAGGCGTTATGGCTGCGCGATCCGAAGAATCCAAGACCCGCTTACTGCCTGGCGATGTTGTTTATCCATCTGGCAAAAGACGAGCGCGCTGTCGAAATGCTGGAGAAAGTGCGCCATCTTGATCCTGATGACATAGACACACTTTTCTGGCTCGGACAGATTCACTTTCGGCAGATGCGTTTTGGCAAAGCAAAGCCGCTTTACGAAGCCGTCCTCGCAAAGAACTCCTATTACATTGCGGCCTATATGAATCTCGCTGTCTGCCTGCGAATGGAGAAATCGAAAGATGCTGCCGAAAAGATGCTCAGGGCCTTCGAGAAGATCAAAGATGCCGGACTGGGCACTGAAGTAATGAGGAAGATCGAGTATCCCAGCATGGGCAAGTATGCGGATATCTTGAGATTCGGGTATGAGCGAACCGATCAGACGGCCGGGTCGGGGGCCGTTCCCCGATTCACCGATGCGACGGAAGAGAGCGGCATCGATTTCGTGCATAGCGGAGATGGAACGCCGCTGGATGACGAGCCAGGAACGTCTGCCGCACGACATTTTGGCGGCGGAGGCGCCTGCGCGGATTTTGATGGGGATGGGGACCTGGACATCTTTCTGACGAACGTTTCGCCTCCGGGTGACGGCAACCGGCTCTACTTCAATGACGGTCAGGGAAAGTTTTCAGATGCGACGGCCGATTCTGGCCTGGCCGGCGGCGCAGCCGGCATCGGGGCGGCGGCAGGCGATTACGACAACGATGGCCGGATGGACCTTTACGTCACTAACGACGGACCGAACCAGCTCTTCAGGAACCTGGGCGAGGGTAAGTTCAAAGACGTGACGGACGAATCCGGCACGGCCGCGGGAACGTCGCTCAGCATCGGAGCGGTATTCGTCGATATCGACAGCGAAGGAGACCTCGATCTTCTCGTCGCCCAGTTCAACAAGAGCCCGGCAGAAGAACATCCTCCGTTTCAATGGCTCATTAACCGCCGGGACGGCACCTTTGCAGCGGACGATGGCCGTCTCACCATTCAGGGCTTGCCTGCAAAGGGCATCAGTGCAGCCTTCGGTGACCTGGACAACGACTTCGACCAGGACGCTCTTCTGTTCACCAGGGCCGGGGCCCCGCAGTTGTTGCGCAACGAGCGGCTGGAGGGAATGAGCCAGATCACGGAGAGTCCGTGGACCGATTTCCAACGTCCGATGTGGGGCGCTGCCCTGGCGGACGTGGACGGCAACGAAACGATGGACGCGGTGCTGTTCGCCGGGCGGGACGCTCCAGTTCTCCTGTTGAAAAACGATCCGCCGGGCCGTTTCCAGGCGGGCTTTCAAAAGCTGGATGCCCGTGCGACCAACGGCGCTTTCTTTGATGCGGAGAACGACGGCGATGAAGATTTGTTTCTCACCGATGCGCTCCGATCCGGAAAGCGTTCGCCGGCTCTGTATGTAAACAATGGGAATGGGCGCTGGACCGATGTTACCGCCAGATCCGGCCTGGCGAATCTCGCCCAGGCCGAACGCCGCGGCGCGCTCTACGCCGATTTCGATCAGGATGGCGACACGGACGTTCTCCTCATCAACAGCGGCAGCCGCGTGACTTACCTGCGGAACGAGACACCCGCGGAGAACCAATCTGTAACACTGAATTTGATCGGCACCAGGGCTCAGGAGAAAACGCGGTCAGCCACTCTCCCAGTCGGCACAAAAGTCTTTGCCCAGGCCGGGGCACACCACCAGAAGAAAGAGCTGATGCCGGCCACCGGTTTTCTTTCCCAGCACTCACCGAGACCCACATTCGGGCTGGGCCGGCGCACCCGACTCGACTACGTCCGGCTCATCTGGCCGGACGGCGTGCTTCAATCAGAGATGGAGGTGGCGGCCGGGCAGACCTTCGCAATCAAGGAGACCTATCGCAAGACCAGCTCGTGCCCATTGCTCTTTGCGTGGAACGGAGAACGATTCGAATTCATCACTGACCTTCTGGGCGGCGGCGGTCTGGGCTTTTTTCTCTCGCCCGGCAATTATGCTCCGCCGCAGCCGATAGAACGGGTCCGCATAGGCCCTTCGAAGCTTCGGCCAAAAGACGGGTTTTACGAGCTTAGGATTAATGAGCCTCTTGAGGAGGCAGTTTACGTCGACCAACTAAACCTGATCGTCCTCGACCATCCGGCAGGCTGCACCTTCTATCCTGACGAGCGCTTTGAGACTGGTTCGCCAGCCCGCGTGGACCGATTCTTCTGCGTCCGAAAGCCCATCCTGCCCGTTCGCGCCCGGACAGATAAGACGGGCGACGTCCTTGACCGAATTCTGACCATCGACCGCCGAACCGTGGACGATTTCGTATTGGACCATCGCTTCCTCGGCTTCTGTGAGCCTCACTCACTTGAGTTGGACTTCGGCGATCAGATCCAATCGCTGGCCCTCGATCGGCCACTCATTCTGTACCTTTATGGTTGGGTGGAGTATCCTTACTCACAGACCAACTACGCGGCTTTACAGGCTGGCCTGCGCCTCCAGCCGCCGAGCCTGCAGATTCCTGGTACAGATGGCGGCTGGAGGACCGTTCTTCCCGAAGTCGGTTACCCCGCCGGCATGCCGAAGATGATGACGCTCGACGTATCGAAGTGGGCCCGCGAAAGCAAGGGCCGCTTCCGACTTGTCACCAATATGGAGGTCTATTGGGATTCGGCCTTCATCGCGCGGGACGAGCCGGTCCAGAAACGAATGCTCACGCTCGCGGCCGCACGGGCTGACCTGCGCCCCTCCGGCTTCCCTCGCGAGTATTCTCCCGACGGTCGGCTACCCCTTCTTTTCGATTATGGCCTGATGGATCCGAACCCCGGCTTCAAACTGATGGCCGGCAGTTACACCCGTTTTGGTGATGTTCGCGATCTGCTGGCCCAGGCCGATGACCAGTTCGCAGTCTTCGGCCGCGGAGACGAAATAGCACTCTCTTTTGACGCGGCCGATCTGCCGCCGCTCGCGCCCGGCTGGTCACGCACATTTATTCTCCATGCCGATGGGTACTGCAAAGATATGGACCTCTACACCGCCGAAGGCCAGGCCGTCGAGCCGATGCCTTTCCACAGTATGACCAACTACCCCTACCCGGATTCGGAGCGGTATCCGGACGATGCTTCCCATCGCCACTATCAGAAAAAATACAATACGAGAAGCGTCAGGCGATAGGCGCCGAGCAGTTCGGAAACAGTAGTCCTACGGCAGTCTTCGGCCGCAACCGAGGATGAAGTCCAGGGCTCTTAATCTTTATCGTAATCGTTCACTTAATCTCCATGCTGCCAGAGGATTAAGTGAACGATTACGATAAAGATTAAGAGGCGTACACGCACATCGCGCAGAAGTTCCGAAGTAAATCTATTGATTCTTAGGATTCTGAAATGCGACCCGCAGGAGCTCCTGAACGGATCCGGGCATCATGCCGCTGCGGGCGAGGACCAATTCGACACGGTTGGGATTCGCGGACAGCAATGTTACTGCAGCAGATCTTCCCCAGCGGCGATAGAGATCGGGAGGTGTCGCTGAAACGAATTTCCCCTGGCGGTTGAGAAAGACTGCATCGGGCTCCACGTCCCCTGGCTCATGGCCGCCGCAAGCCAGGTACAGGTCAGGCCAACCGTCCTGGTTAAGATCTTCCACGAGGATGTCTGTCACTCCGAAAGGCTGGCTCAGGCCGAACTTTTCATCCGCTTCCTTGAAGCTGCCTGCATCGTTGACGTAGAGCCTGAGACGGTATGGAGAGAGTTCGCTCTCACAGAACCGGGCATGGAGGCTGACCCCTGCCGGCGCCTGTGGGGCAACGAGCAGGTCGGGGTCACCGTCGCGGTCAAAATCCAACCAGGCAGCACGGTAGCCGGCAACGGAGAGGTCGAGCCCGGCATCGGCAGTGACATCTTTGAATGCCCCTTTTCCCATGTTTTGAAAGAGGCGGGATGCCCCCTTCCACACGAGGACAAATAAATCCGGGAGACCGTCGCCGTTGAAATCCGCTGAGCCCGTGTCGGTCAGGGCTGCCTGTGATGGAAGACCAAAATCCTGTTTGGAGGGTTCGAAGTGGCCGGCGGTTTGAATCCAGAGACGGAGAGGGAGAGGCCCGCCCCCTGCTTCGATCAGATCGAGATCGCTGTCGGCATCGACATCAACAAACAGGGCTCGGAAAGTGCGTCGGGAACCGGAGAGCCCGGCACTCTCGGTGATGTCGATGAGAGTACCACGGTCGTTTCGGAGCAGGTGAGCTTCGCCGCCTTGAAACGGATCTGGAAGGGCCAGCAGGTCGGGGTCCCCATCTCCTTCAATATCCACCCTGACGATATCTTGACAGGGAACGGCGGGGTTCAACCGGGGCATCTCTTCAAACGTTCCACCCGCCTGTCGCAGGAGAACCAGCCCTTCCGAAGAGGCAATGGCGAGGTCGTCAGAACCATCTCCGTCAAAGTCGGCCGGCGTCGCCTTCCCGACAGGAAGACCTTTGAGCACATTCACGGTAGCGGCCATCGTCTGGTCGGCCTCTGGTATCGAGAGACGCAGCGAGGGCGGAATATCAGAAGAGTAGCCCTCAAGTGAGTTGGTGGCGCAGAACAAACCCCAGAGAGCAGGGAAGAGCTCCGGCCGCCGGGCATTGGGGGTCAGGGTCGCCAGGGTATCCCCTTCGGACGGAACCCCTGTGGTGGGAGCGAGACTCTGATCGAGAGGACGTCGGAAGAATGGAATGGCTTTCTCCGGCTCGCCCCGCGCCATCCGGATGACGCCGGTGAGATGGTCCGCTTCAGGGCATTTGGCAGAGAATCGCCTGACGACATGAAACTTCTCCAGCGCATCGTCCAGTCTCCCCCGCAGCAGAGCAATTCGGCCAAGCTGCATGAACGGCCCTGTATCTTCCGAATTATGATCGAGGTAGATCTGTACCTCTTTCTCGGCCTGGTCAAGATCGAGCGAGAACCCTGGCTCCCTCCTCGATAACCACGTGGAAAGCTGGAGGTGAGCACGGGGCGCTTTTGAGCCGAGAGCCGAAATGTACCGCCGGAGCGCTGCCAGGGCCCCGTCCGCGTCGCCGGTCTCGCACAGGGCATAGGCCAGGTTGTTCAGGCATGTCTCGTGGTCTGGCCGGTACTCCAGGGCCTCTGTGTAGCCCTTGACTGCCGAAGCATAGTCTTCTTGCCGAAAGGCCTCCGCAGCCTTCGTATAGACCATCCAGAATGCTTTGGTGCGGTCTTCTTCTGGTGCCGGTGAAGCCTTATTCGGCTGCATATCGGGATCCTCCGGCCCCCTGACAAATCTCAGCACGACGAGACCGGCCAGGACAACCAGGCCCAGAGAGAAGAGAGGATGTTTTATCGCAGACAACTTCATTGATGGTCGCCTCAAGGAACGTAATACGTAATGCGTAATACGTAATGTGAACATCTCTCGAAAGAAGCTCGAGAGATGAGGGATACAGGATGATCGATCTTATGAGGACGAAGGATGCTGGATGCTGGTTACGGTTTCCC
>JASLXP010001165.1 GCA_030740295.1 Planctomycetota bacterium | reverse complement strand
CCACCCTCGCCAGGCGCGAAGTCCACCATTCGATATTGGCTGTGGTGTCCGTGGTCGAATGCACGATCGGCCCCTCCAACCGAATCGGGCGTTCGCGATACTCGCGATAGAAACCGAGCCAGGTACCGTTTGGCCCTCCTGAAGTGAACCGCACCCTGTTCTGAAGAACGGGCAGACCGTCTTTCACGACGAAGCGAGGAGTCAAGTGCTGAGAGTAATGATCTGAGTTCTTCAGCAGTTCAGAAAGGCCATGGATCGACTCGTTCATAGCCCAGGCGCGTTTATCGTCTGCATATGCGTTGTAATCGCTGTATTGGACACTTTTGAAGTCGTCGATCTGCACTGCCGCTGCGCTCGTGTTGTCAAAAATGTTGGCACTGAGAAACAGACCGGAGCAGGTCTTTATTTGCATCGCAGGTTTCTTGAAGCCAGTGAACTCGCAGTGAGTTGTCTTCAACTCCGAGGAAGACGTCGCGCTGATGGACGATCCTTCAGATGAGAATCGGCAGTTATTGATTGTGATCTTTCGGCAATTCTCAATCTGCACTGTTTCTGTGAAATTGAGACGCTCAAAGGTGACATCACGGCAATCGGAAATACTGAGACTTCCGTTGACGATGACGGGCTTGGTACCGCGACCGCGGATGGAGGTCTCTTCTCCTTGAATTGATTTGATGTGAACGTCGCCGGCCTTATAGGTTCCGCCTTCCAGATAAATCGTATGGCCTGGGCGTATGCTCTTCATCGCGCGGCCTAAAGTCTGCCAGGCGTATTTCATCGAGAGTCCATCCGCGGCGTCGCTTCCGTCAGGCTTTACGTAGAAAACGTTGGTCTCGTAAGGGAGTGGCCCGCGATCCTGGCCATCCGGGCCGGCGCCGCGAAATCCTGATGTGGACTGCAGACGAAAGTCCAGGTTTTCCGGGTCGGCAAATTCACCTTCCCTGATGGATGGACCCATCGGGCCGAGAACGATGTTGTCCCTGGCTGGTTTTCGGTTGTATTGGTTGATGGTGCCGATCAGACAGTTCTTGACGTTCGCGCTGTGGAAGATGCCGAGCGAAATGCAATTCTCAGCGACTGCATATCTGGATGCCTGTCCGCCCTTGAGGAAGATGTCGGCGTAAGAAGATCCCCAGACCCGACAGTTCTTAAGCAGTGCAGGTCCTCGGACGCCCGCGCCATAAAAGCGGATACCGTTTGGGATACCCATGTAGGCGTAGCAATCGCGAATCTCATCGTGAAATGACTGGAAGCTGCAGATGTTTCCGCCTTCCTGGGTGTACTTGGAGTAGTTGGCAAATGCCTGGCATTTCTCGATCAGGTTGTGTCCTTCGCCCTCTTTTGAACTGAACATGCCGATACCACCGCCATTGAGAAACGCAGTGCAATTTCGGATGACACATTGCCTGGCGCCGGCGGCCATGATCCCCCAGACAGTGTGAGTGCCGGGGTAATACTTCAGAATCGTGTTGCTGTGAAAGCCGCTTGTTGACAGTCCATCAATGACGACGCGTTTCGGATTCATCAACAACAGGCCGAAATCCCTGATAACGGATACGGTGTATTGGTGAGCTTCCGGTGGCTGCAGATCCGAGGTGGATATGTAGAGCTTCTTGTTTTCGGCATCGTGGAAGCACCCACCAGGCGAGAACTCCAGCTCGTCCACGCTGGTAACAGATTGCAGGATGGTCAGAGTGTCCATCTCATTGACCGCCTGCACGTCCCGCTCAAATTCGGCGGCATACACGAATCGATAGCCCTCAACCTTCCTGAAGACCGGTGGGGACACGTCCCCCCGCAAATGGACAGTGCCCGGAATCTGGGCTCGGATGATCGTTTCCTTCTCAAGGTCGCCAAGAACATCACTCCGAACACCTTCGGCATATTCACCGGGACCGATGGTCAAAGTGTCACCGGCCTGCAATGCATCCAGGCCCTTCTGGATTGTTTGGAAAGCTGCTCTGGTGCTGAGCCCGTTGTTGGCATCGTCGCCCTGCTTCTGAACAAAGAATTCTCTGGCGTTCAGTTGCCCCGAAACAGTTGCCAGCATGATTAAGAGACCTTTCCGAAATGAACTCATATTCGGTCTTTACCCGGTGGGGCATCCTGGGCTACGTGGACTATCGTGCTCGGATGATCGTTTCCTTCTCTAGGTCGCCAAGAATCACATCTTCATCTGTTCTTGGTCTGATCCGGACGCCCTCTTCTTGAGGCGCAGGTGTTTCCTCCGGCGCGTCATGGATGCACCGTTGCGCATTCCACTGGCGGGCACCCGCGTGCGACAAGAATACTGCTCTACCGCAACAGATATGCGTTGCCTGCCTTCAGGCGCGCTGTCTTCTTTGCTACTGAAGCAACGGGCTTTAGCTCCGGTGAAAGGTATACCCTTTTCCCTTTCGGAACTGACATTTCCTGATCCCGGAAAGCGAACATTACCTGCACTCGTCCGTCAGCAGACGTCCACAGGACTCCTTTGCCGTCGGGCAGCAACTGGCGAGTGTCCATGAACTCCACTGCCGCATAATAAGCGTGGTTGGCCGCTGCGATCTTCTCTTGCCACTTCGGCTGGTCGCGAAACCGTCGCCAATAAATGAAGGGCACGCACTTGTTGGCCAGGTAGCGGAAGTACCGATCCCTCTCCGCCATCCCCTCTGCTACACGGACTTCATGCTCTTCGCGCCAGCTTCCGGAGTAGGGCGACGTGTCGACCAATTCCTCGGGGGCCGGCCAGCTTGGTTCCGGTGAATCCAGGCCTCCGACGGGGAGCCCGTTGGACTTGGTGCCGAAGTCGCTGGAGGCTTCGGTGTAAGTGATGTAACCGAGCTGCTGAATCGCGGCATGAAAGCGGATAAGGGCGCCTGCCTGCTCGACCTCGAGCTGCCGCGTCGCACACTTCACGCCGTGAGTGAAATTGGTGTACGAATCAAGCCAGAAGCCGGCGAGACCGGTCCGCTCGCGGATGCCTTTGAGCTTACCTATCGCATAGTCGAACCAGGGGCCGGTCAGGTCTACGCCAGTGATACTTGGCCAGCAATAGTTGGTCGGCGGCTTATCGCCGCGTCCTTTCAACAGAAACTTCGGACGTTTCTCGAAGATTGGGCTCTTGGCCCATAGATGTCCGGGGCCGTACCAGGCCACGACTTCGATGCCTTTCTCCCGCGCTGCCGCGCACAGCCGCTTCAAGGCCGCTTCGCCGCCAAACTTGGAGTTGATGGCCAGGTCCGAGGGAGAGCAGCCGCCGTGCTCCCAGGTCTCGTGAATGAGCAGGCGCTTGAACCCACATCGTGCAACGGCCGGCAGGTAGTCGTCGATGATCTTCTGGTAGTATTTGTCTTTGCCGACCTTGGCCAGCTCTTGCCAGTCGGTCCAGACATTGGCAAGAGGCAGAGGTGTCTGTTTCGCGATCCCCGCCTGCTTTCCTGCGCGAGCGTATGCGAAATTGCGCGCCTTCAGCCACAGGTCATGGCTGCCCTGATCGGCGAACAGAACATGCTTCCAGATGGTGGTTGCTTCCTTCGTGGCGGCAAACTGGTGAGCGTCGCGAAAGATAACGAATTCGGGCGTGCCCACTCGCTGGTAGCGAACAAAGCTGGGCTTCTCGAAGTAGGCGAATAGAGCGCCCTCGGGGCTAAACTGGTAGTCCAGGCACTCGCCGGCAACGAAGCGTGTGCCGCGGCCCGAACAGTAGGGTGAATCCTCCGTGATCAGGAACACGTTCCGGTTGGCGTAGCTGTTCTGATCCACCACCGTCAATCCAATGGGATCCCCGCCAAGCTCCCAGGTGGCCCGGTCGATGATCTGAAGGACGTGGTTCGTTGCGCTGCGGAAGGAATACCTCACGGACACGCCACGATATGTCAGTCCGGCCACTATCACCTCGTGAGGAGCGAAATACCAGTTCAGGTTGTCCCCGGCTCCAGCGGGACCTGTCAGCTCGGTACGAAGGACCACCTCTCCCCGGGCGCTCACTTCATAGCCGCGATATCTGCACGTTGCATACTTGCCTCCTTCAGCAGTCTCGACGAGTGGAGCCAACAGGGGAGCGTTGGGATTCCGGAAGCGCAGTGAGCCAAGCGAGACCTGGTCGATGCCGAGGACTAGTTCGCCCTGGCGACGCAAACGCAGGCGCACACCATTGGTGAGCCGGACCTCGACCGACTCGGGTGTCTCCGTCACCTCAGGCTTGCTCGTGAGATGGACCGCGGGGGACGCCGGCGTTTTGCGGCGAATGGGCGAACGCGAAGTTGGCAAAGCGCCGCCGAGTTCCTGCCACTCCGTGGTGAAGTAAGCCGGATGAATCGGCGGAGCTACAAGGCTTTTGAGACTCAAGTCATCGACCCGAATACTGCCACCGCCACAGAGGCACCAGAACTCGATCTGCGCCTTGCCGGCCGTTGTTGGGCTCGTGGCGCGGCATACGAAGCGTTGGTAGCCCCAGGTTCCATCTCGCGTCCCTCCCAACTGGAAGTAGGGCCTCACCCCGCTGTCTATGTCATACGGCTTGCCGTCGCGATCGTAGTACCTCAGCTTGATGTGGAAAGTATGGATACCGTCAGCTCGTAGACGGAAACTGATCTCCTGCGTCGTCCCCGGTTCCACCGGGAACGGCTTGCAGTTAAACGACAGCCATGTCGGAGGAGTGACCCCCGAGGCGACCGGATAGTTGAAATAATCTTCCTGCTTCAGATCGCCTCTCGCGTCATCGGCGAGCATCCTTGCATCGAACCGCTGGCAGAAGCCACCCTTGCCATCGGGCTCAACCCTCATACGCTGCGCCGGGCCAGACCAGCCGGCAGCCCGTCCCTGACCAGCTTCTTTCGCTCGGACCTCGCCGTTGCCTGGCCCTTCGGGGCCTGCCGGCGAGTCCACAACGGCGAAGCTGACATCGTCCACCAGAACCTCGCTCCCGGCACCACTGGCCTGGAGAACGAGCGCCACGAAACCAATTTCCGGCGGCGGATTGCCATAGTGAAGTGTGAAAAGCTGCCATTCATCTGTCACCCGAACAACGCCAAGCCCGGCCCCACTCTTCCAGGCCCGTTTGGGGCTGTACTGGTAGAAGCTCAGCTCGAAGCGTCCTTTTCCTTTCGCCCACGCGGTTGCCTGATAGCGCCTGCCTGGCTCAATCTTCACCCGCCCGGAAAAGAGTACCGTCGAGGAATTAGTGGGTTCTGCTTTCGGCTTGAGCAACACGGCCTGCTTCCCCTCGTGCACATGGCCGGCACCTGCTACGACCTGCGCGGTTCCGCCCAGTCCTGTGTGGTGAGTCCAACCGGGAGGAATGGCCTGTGTAGTGGCTTCGAAGTCGCCATTTACGATGAGACCATCAGTTTCCGCGAACGCGAGCGGCATGCCCACGCACAACCAACACGCCGTAAGTACGACGACGCGTGCGGGCGCCGATGAGGAAACAACTGGCAGAGCGATGTTCATATGAGTAGTAATTCTCTTCTTCGCCAACGTTCGAGGCAGTTTAAGGTGTTCTCAATGAGCAGTCGAGAACAGAATTGCGTGGGAGAAACTCGCGTGTCTGCCTCTCTTTCCCCAATCCAGTCTGCGGCGAGGATGGATCGAAAATCATTCAATGCGGATATTTCCGACTGAGACGAGGGGAACGTCGGCTAATCCCTGTTGACTGCCAAACCATATTGAGATCCTCCGACGCTATTGAGTTGGTAGTATTCAGGCAACGCGTTTGGCTTTTCAGCAGATGAGTTCAAATCTGCACAGCTCTGAAGATATTAACTCCAGGGTCAAACAAGATGCCGATGAAAGGATGAAAACATGATGAACAAGAACCTTCTGATGTTTGTTTGTGCTGGCGCATTTGCGGTTACTTCCTTCGCAGCGGACGCGCTGCGTCCGAACATCCTCATCATCTTCACGGATGACCAGGGATACGCGGATCTGGCCTGCTATGGGAATACGAAAAACAAGACCCCGCGCATGGATCGGCTGGCACAAGAGGGGACACGCTTCACCTCGTTTTACTCGCAGACTGTATGCGGCCCGTCGCGGTCGGCGTTGCTTACAGGGCGCTATCCGCAGCTCAGCAAGGGCTGGAGCATGCCGGCCCACGAGATCACCTGGGCCGAGCTGATCGGCAAGGTCGGTTATCAGACCGCCTGCATTGGCAAGTGGGACGTCTCCAACCGAAAGCCGATCCTCGATCGCATGCCGATCGCCCAGGGCTTCGACTACTACTTCGGCCCGCTGGGCGCGAACGACGGCGGCACGGTAAAGTTCCACGATAATAACAAACCCGCCGGCAAGTCCAGCGATATGGGCGGCCTCACACGCATGTACACCGACAAGTCGATCGACTACCTGGAGAACAAACGTGACAAGAGCAAGCCGTTCGTTCTCTATCTGGCGCATACCATGAT
This sequence comes from Planctomycetota bacterium, assembly GCA_030740295.1. The sequence goes on along the minus strand of JASLXP010001165.1, from coordinate 7,913 downwards.
GCACACCATCATTGACGCCTCTCCGAAGTTTCGCGGCAAGTCGAAGGGCGATCTTTACGGCGACGTTGTCGAGGAGTTCGACTTCGAGACCGGCCGCCTGCTCGACAAGCTCGACGAACTTGGGCTGCGCGACAACACGCTGGTCATCTACACCACCGACAACGGGCCGTGGAATCAGCCCCGGTATTACGAAAGAAAGAAGGGGCACCCGAAGGACTCGATCTTCTGGGGCGAATCCGGGCCCCTGCGCAACGGTAAGGGCTCCTGTCGTGAGGGCGGCTACCGGGCGCCGTGCATTGTGCGTTGGCCCGGTAAGGTGCCGGCCGGCAAGGTCAGCGACACGATGTGGGCGACCATCGATTTTATGCCGACCTTCGCCAACCTGGCCGGTTTCAAGGTGCCGGACGACCGCATCATCGACGGCATCGATCAGACCGACATGCTGTTCGGCAAAACCGACAAAGGCCGTGAGAGCTTTTTCTTCAACAACGCCGGAATCCGTATGGGCAAGTGGAAGTACCTGTTGCCGAACGCGCATTTCCACGGCTACGCGGTCGAGGCGGACCGCAAGAAGGTCGACGAACTGTTCGATCTGGACGCGGACATCGGCGAAACCACCAACCTGGCCGACAAATATCCCGAGGTCTTGCAGCGGCTGAAGGAAGCGACGGAGAAAATCAAGAACCGCAAGGACACCCTCTTACGGCCGCCACCGGGTACGGCTGCCACTGCTGGCCCGAAGCTGAAGGGCCGCATCGAGCTGAAGAAAGGCGACTCATTTTCATTTGAGCGTTCGCCGGATGTTGTCGGCAAAGATCTGATCATCAGTGCCACCATTACCTCGGAAACGGCGGACGGTGTCATCGTCGCACAGGGCGGCACGCTGGTGGGCTATTCCCTCTTTCTGCGCGAGGGCAAAGTCATCTTTGGCGTTCGCGTCGAGTCGAAGCTCAAGGAACTCGCATGTAGTGAAGTCGTGACCGGCAAATCGGCAAAAGTTGAAGCCAAACTCGGCAAGGACGGCACCCGCTCGCTGACCGTCAACGGCAAGACCCTGACCACCACGGGCCCGGCTCTGAAGCCCCAACCCAAGATGGGCCTTTCCGCCGGCGAAGACCAGAGCCACAACGTCGGCAATTACAGGATTGAACAGTTTAAGGGAAGCATCGAGAATCTTGTGTTGGAGATTCGGTAAGGCACCCTGAGTTTGGTATAGACCTCGAAACTATCATGGTCTCACAAGACGATTTCTGATTTTATTCTTCACCTCAATCAGCGACTTCGCGGATTGCTCAGGGGTAGCCAGAAGCAAATCATATTTATTTGGAAGCGTGTCCTTCCCTCCATAGGCGTTGACAGCCCTCATCGCATTCAGCCTGTGTTGATCGTCCCCCATTGCTCCCCGTGGCTCTGTCCACAAAGATTCAAATCGTTTATCGAGAACAAGATCAACAAGCAACACTCGCTTCTGCTTGGTGAGAGGCGGTTTGCCAAGTTCTTGGATTATCGAGCTGCGCAAATCTGGGATGGAATGCTGAGGACCCTCGGCAAATAACTGGTCTTTCAGGAATTCCCAGTTTCTTGGTAATCCGCTACGGACCAATTCACGGGCGACTGTCCCCCGTGCGAACACACTTTTAAGACTCCTCACTCCTGCACGCAGGACGCCGTCCATGGAATCCGGATCGTCAAGTTCACGGCTCCTGGCGACGGGCAAGAGTCTGGCGATGCCGACACTGAGTGCCGCCTGCCCATCCCACCAGAGCTGAGTCTCCGATTTTTGGATTTTACGTAATGCGGCTACGTGCTCTCTGCTGAAGAATCTGTCCGCCTGACCAGCCAGTTGAACAACCACAGTGTTGTAGGCTCTCATGTCCCAGTCCACGTCTTTCCATGCTACCCTCCTCTCAAGCAGGCTGAGCAGTTGCTCAGGAGTCCATCGGTCACAATCGAAGCTCCCCAAGAGTGGTTCATCCAAGCCAACTCCCAAACTTGTAGAATACCCGTTGAGAGCCAGCAGTCTTACTTTGATCTCGACTTCTGCTGGTTGTTTTGCCAGTTCCTCAGCAACGTCTTGCCGTACCGCTGCCATTTTGTGTTCTGCTTCCGCCACCCGAAGCTTCCACTGCCTAAAGTAGTTCTCTAACCCATTCAGAGTAACCTCAGGTGTTGGTTTGGGACGGTTCAGTCCCGTAGCAACAGCAGCGAGATTGCGATGGAGGCGTTCCCGCCAGTACCAGACACATGAATAGCCGCCCTTGTTTCTAATCCACCATTTCTGAAAATTCTCAGAATTGAGTTCTCGACCTGTCATCAGCTTCAAGGCTGCCTTGGCGTAACCGCTGACCCGGCGAGGATACCAACTTCTTTCGATGTCCATCGCGTCGACTCCATGCCCTCCAAGCTCTTTCGGGTCTATCGGGGTCGCAAGCAAAATCATGTTCCAGCCTAATGCATGGATGCACTCTGCGTGGTCGTCGAGCAACGCCGCAATCCGCGGGACATCCTCGGGCAACTGCAATGTAGCCAGGGATTCTGCTGACAACCCACGTACGACAGGTGAGGCATCGGAAAGGAGTTTGCGCAGTTCTGACGCTTCGGCGGATCCCGGCCACTGTGGGACCTCTCCTACTGGCCTTCGGCAAGGCATGAATCGAATTGAGTATTGATGCGACCATGGTCGTTGCCCTGCATAGCGTCTGACGTCACCATATGTGGGGAATCGTGTTGAATTGGAGGCCTTCCGATCTTCGGACAATCGTGCTTGCACGTATTTGCCGAGCTTTGAGGCCCGAGCTGCTCTAAAGAGGACGCGTGTTCCCTCGGCCGCTTCGAGCAGACGTGCCCGTATATCTCCATCTTCGGCAGCTATGATGGAAGCCCGAGAGACAAGTATCGATTCGAAAATTAAGACAGCTAAGACTGTGACCAAAGTTTTGTTAAGCATCTTCGCTGCAAATGTAGAGGTCGGACGGCTGCGGGACGATTCGCGCAGCGGAGTGCAGTGCCTCAGTGATGTGAGCTACCATTCTGCCGGGCCCCAGACTCATTTCACAATACATCAATGAATCTAAACAGCCTCATTGGATCTGAAAACTGTCATAGCTGGGTTTGTCAGGTAACCAGGGAGGAAAACAGAAACGATATCATCTGGGTCAGGTTCTGCGGTCACAGGCCGGGCAACTCGGGCGCGGTGGCTTCGGGGAGGACGTCATCGCCGGACATCAACCGGACGAGCACGTTGGAGGCCGATGCGCAGCCGAGGTTGTGGATACATGCCAACCCTACCTGGTAAGTTCTTCAAGATACTTCAGAATCTGCAGCCGGGCCCGATCCGCAGCGCCCCGGTCCCTCTGGCCTCGCCAGGTGATCGCCCCTGCACTATAGCCCCCGCCAATCTCATCCACGATACGGTCAAGGGCCTTCTGGGCTGCATCGGCCTTCTTGCCGGGCTTCCCTTTTATGGCCTTCCGGAGCATCAACAGGTATTCGTAGTCCTCAATCCCTTCCCGAATCGCGGCCAACTGCTTGCTGTCCGTCACGCCCTTGTCGTCCCAGTAGGTGATCGAGTAGTTCGTGCCCAGAAGACTGAAGTCGTTCCACGAGCCGATCGTCCCGAATGGCTCGTGGCGCATGTCCGCCAGCGCCCAATAGCCGATGCCGGTCATCCCTTCACGAAATGCGTGCCATGCCTGCAATCGGAAGTACGAATACGGATCGAGTGTCTTGACAGGCCCTGAACACTGGTAGGTCCAAAGTTTCTTGCCCTGTCTGCGCAGGCTCTGGTAGAAACCGGCGGCAGACTTCTTTCCTCCGCCCTGTCCGTAATACAACTGCAGATTGGGACAGATGACATCGGCGGTTCCGTAAAGAGCAGGAGGCGCCTCAGAAGGATCCTTCCAGGTGGGATTACAGAAAATCAACACCTCCGGACAGGCCCTACGGATCAAGGTGGCCCAACGGACCTGGGCCTGGGATTTGGACTTCTGCCACGGCTCGTCGACCGGACTGATGATGACTCTGTCGGCTGAGACGCCATGCCGGGCGAATCGTGCAAGCAGCATCTGGAAGTATTTGGCCAGGGCCTTCTCATGCACTGGGTTCCCCAACTTCAGGCCGGTTTCGGGCATCTCCTGACGCCATTCCAGTATAAGCATGTAGTATCGCGCGTCGGGCCAGTGACGAATCCACTCATCCAGACGGCCCCAGAAAATGTGGGCTTTGATGCTGCCCTCCCCGTCTACCCAAGGTCGAGGTCCATCCCCCCGCCAGATGACGGCGTTCAGGCCAAACGTTGGAACAGTCACGAAGTGGTCTCGCATCTGTTGAATCGCATTGCGCCACGTGTCCGGGTGGCGAATGTAACCCCGGGGATAGCAGTAGTCCCATGTCGTGGCGGCCAGCGCAGGCTTCTCGGGGAACTGGAATGGATGCACAACAAGCTTGACCGGCGTCTTCTCTGACCAACCGAGCTTCCGGCATCGCAGCACGAACTCGCAGTTGTAAGTACGAGGCGGGACACTCAGCGGATGGGCCGTCAGCCATAGTTGCTTCGTGGACCCAGCCGGCACCTGAATTGACCAGCCGTGCTTCGTATATGCTGCCGCAGGCAACCCATTGGCCACTACCGTCCGGCCTTGCGCTTCCACGTAGATGACCTCCGAGAGCTTCAGCATTTCTATCAAAAGACCGTCCAAAGAAGGGAGAATCTCGATCTCCTGCGACTCATCACTCAGGTTCGTGATGTTGAAGGCTCCAGAACGGTACTCACCATTCAGGGCATGGATCTCGACGCCAACTCGACCCGCAGACTTTTCCGGCAGGTCGAGCGGACCCAGCGGATCCCATTGACCGGTAAGCCAGGCAAATAGGGGCGACGGGAAACGCTTACGAACGACTTCCCCGTGTGCCGACCAGACCCTGCGGTGCAGGTCGTTGTACGGCAAACCGCGCCGCCAATTGACCGAACGGACCGTCGGCATGGCGTCCAACTCATCCCACAGGTGACCGTATCGCTTCGAATCAGCCTTTCGCTTCTTGAGGGCGATAAGATCCAAGGCAATCCGACCTCTGACGATCGCCGATAGCTTTTCTGAAGCGCTCCATTCTCGGATGTCTGTTACGGGCTTCCCACGAGGCGCATCCTTCTGGTTCTCTGTGCCCGCAAAGACCTCGACCTCGTCGCACATGAAAAACTGGCCGCTTGGGACGACGACGAACCGGACATATCGTCCCCGCGCAAACATTCTGCGGCTTCGGTAGACATGCGCGCTGTACCCGACGGGCGATGGCAGCCCGTCCCGAGCTGAGCGCGAAAGCAGATCTCCGACCGGGAAGAAGTCCTTGCCGTCATCACTGACCAGGATGTAGACCGCGAACGGGAAAGTCACGCCAGCCCTTCCGCCAGCGGTACTGAGGCTTCCGCCACAAATGGGCTGACGAGACTCGAGGTCCACCGTGACGGTTACCGGACCTCTCGGATACGACCATCCCACCGCCTTCGCGTCCGTCCAGAGACAGTCCCCCGTGGCACGCAGTCCGTCGGTAAGCTGAACGCTGTCTCCTTCGTCCGTTGTAAGCGGGTAGTTCGGTTCCGGCGAGTATGTGTGCGCCCGACCCCGCGCGAGATTCCTTTCCTCGCCCGCCAGCATACTCGGGAAAAGTAACACCAGGAACAGTGCCCAACTCAGTAATGATCGGTATCCTGTCTGCACGGTTGAATGTACGATGGAAGGTCAAAGTGTGAGTGTAATTTCGCACCTTGGCTCCTGCAAAGAGACCATCAGAATAGATCCGAGGCCATATCTCCGCTGTAAGCTTTGCGTGAGGCGGGGAACATTGTGGACACAGATTCTCCCCCTTAGAACCATTGACATGAGAAGGAATATTTCTATGCGCGACCTGGTCAAGGGTCTGTGGTTGGTCAGTTGGGTGACGTTCTGCCCCTGTGCCCAGTCGGACTGGTTTGAATATGCCTTTGATGGTCTGAGCACACCGGATCACGCAGATCCAGCCTGGACCGACTGATTGGGGGCGTTGCCACAATCAGATAGGAATCTCGATCTGGATGGCGTTAGGGAAAGGGTGATTGGATATGTTCTTCAGTTGCTATAGCACAATGCCATGAGCGCTGGCGGCACCATTTTCATTTGGGGATCATGTCAGCCAGGTAGGCGATGACGAGATCAGAACGGCCGATCCAGTGGATGCCTTGTTGTGCTCCCCACCGGCGGGGCACGCCCTGTGACAGCAGGTACACGCTGTTGGCCTCGTCGATCTCCTCGACAGCTTCGTGGATCGACCTTCGCATGATCCACCATTTAGAGCAGATGACGGATGAATCTGTGGCCCCATTACCTTCATTCCAGCCTGATCTTTTCTCCATTCTTAGCTGACTGATATATCGCATGCGCCAGCTCGACGGAGTCCCTGCCCTGCCGGCCGTCGATGATGGGGTTCTTTCCTTCTTCGATGCAGTCGATGAAATGCTGCAATTCGGCGGCAACGGTGTTGCGTTTCTGATCTTCGGGAACGATTTCCGTCCACTCATCTTCGCCAAGGAGTTTTTTGAAGACCGTCTGCGAGCCAATGCACATCCGAAGGGAACCCTTCGAGCCATCAAGAAACGTATCGGTCGTGCCGCGGGCGCCCATGAAGCCGCCCCAGCGGAGGATGCCGAACACGTCCGTGTCGTAACGAATCAATCCAGTGACGTAGTCCTCCCAGTCGTCATGGCCGGAGAAGCTGCCCACCTCGGCCGCGACGGTTTTCACTTTGCCGCCGAACCAGTTGATAAGGTCGACCTTATGGATTCCGTTTTCGAGGAGGCCGCCCATCTTGCCGTACCAGCTTTCCGGCCTCTCCCGGGGCGCACGGTAACTGCCTGAGTAATCCGTTTCGATGTAGACGAGATCGCCGATGACGCCGTCCTGTACCATTTTCATGCCAAGCTCGTGCGCGGGGTAGAAACGCAGCACCATCCCAACCTGGATGATGGCGCCGCCATCGTCAGCCGCCTCGATCATCTTGTCGCAGTCTTCGACGTTGTCGGCCATTGGCTTTTCGACGAACACGTGCACTCCCGCTTTCGCCGCGCTCACCACCGGATCCGTGTGATAGAAGCCCGGCGTAGCTACGATGACGCAGTCGACTTCGCTCAGCAGGTCCGCTTCGGACTCAAAGGTCCTGACTCCAAACTTCTCTGCCGCCTGCGCCGCGGCTTCTGCGCTTAGATCGTAAACGCCCACGAATTCCGCTCCTTCGACCTGGTTCAGCGAACTGCAGTGAGCAGAACCCATTCCGCCGACTCCGATGACTCCAATCTTTGACATGGAAAACTCCTTTGATGAGCCTGAGACCAACAGTCAGTAGCCCGCTGCAAAAATCTACGCTTCTTCCTCCGGGAGCAGGACTCGGATGTTCCGGGTTCCCGCAACGGCAGCCGTCCAATCTAACCGGCGGGAACTCAAAAGAAAAGAAATCGTAAATACGCACGTTATCCATGTAGGCAATTGCGCGCTTCGGCATCACGACTGCCCGTAGCCGGACAGATCGTCCGTCTAAAGCCAGAGCCGCTGCTCCTCTGTTTTGACTTCAGTTGTGTCCTCGCCGTCGCGCGGAGTGATCCGGGGCCACATCATCATCTGTCATCTGTTCTGCCTCCGAACGCCCTTTCCTTCAGGCGCCGATGTTTCTTCCGGCAATTGCAGGTATCATGGTTTCCCCTTTGCGCTCTCCACCGGCGGGGGCACGCCTTGCGACAGCGGGTAGGTGTTGTTGGCCTCGTTGATCTCCTCGATCGCCTGCTGTGGATCGACTGCCAGACGCCACGTAGACGGGTCGCCGCCTTTCGGGCCGGTGAGAGGGACGTCGATGAAGCTGGGGGCGTAGCTCGTCAGACCGGGCAAGGCGGG
>JASLXP010001164.1 GCA_030740295.1 Planctomycetota bacterium | reverse complement strand
GCTGGCCCGTGGTGACGGCAAACTGCTCGACCGTGTATTTCATACGCTCCGGCACGCAGCCGATGCGGACGAGCTTCAAGTTTTGCTGGCTGTCGAACTGCCCATCTCTCGCATTCTTCCTGGGCTCGGCAAATTCATTCTTCTTGCTCCCCTGCTTCAACAGATTCGACACGTGCGCGTAATCTGGTTTGTCCTTCCAGTGCCGCAGCAGGTTTTGAGAGCCGAGCGCGCACGTGATGGCATAGGCGAGATGCTTGTCACGGGGGTGTTTGAAAACGTCGAGCATGGCGTCGAGTGCTTCTTTCGTTCCGATCCAACTTGCGGCGATGGCCGCTTCCATGCGCACGAATCCGCTCGAATCGTTGGCGGCCTTATTCAAGAGAGAAATGGCGTCCGGCATCTCCTTGTGCCAGTGACGCAATTGCTGCGCCGCTGCGGCCCGTGCGTGATGGTTCTCGCTGCCGAAGACTTCACGAAGCAGGTCGGTGTTGGACGCATCCACATTCCGATAGGCCCAGATGGCCTCGACCTGATGATGACGGTAGCGCGGGTCTTCTTTGTCGTGACTGCTCACCCACTTGTCTAGGGCCTGCTTCACTGCGGCCGGGTCTTGCCTGCGAAGCTCACGGCGCGTCCAGTAGCGGTATCGGTATTCTCGTCGTTTCAGAATGTCGAGCAGGGCAGGGATCGTTTCGCCGGCAATCTTGGGCGGGTCTTGCAGCGTTGCGCCCTTGGGGACGATGCGCCAGAGGCGGCCGGACTTCCGGTCGCGGCGCGGGTCGCGGAGCGAGTACTGCGCGTGGCCCTTCACGGGGTTGTACCAGTCGCATACATACATCGCGCCCCGGGGGCCGTAACGGCAGTCCACCGGAATGAAACTCAGGTTCGTAGAAAAAATAATATCGCCCTGGTATTGCTCTCTGAAGTGATCGTCCTGCTCGACCCACTTGTGGATCTCGACCCGGTTCGTCGGCTTGTAGCGGACCTTCACGAAGCCGCCCTGCATCTCCTTTGGCCAGAAATCGAAGTCGACGAATTCCTGCCCGCACACGCCCGAATAGGCAGGAATGCCCCTCGCGCCTGGATGCTGCGTGGGATAGGGCGGATTCAGCGCGTGAAAGGCCGACGCGAAAATCGGATGACTGGCCACATGATGGCCCCAGTCATCAAACGTGACACCCCACGGGTTCGTATTCGGATAGTTGCCGAACGAGACCAGGCGCTGCCTGGAGGGACGGAAGCTGAACCATGCGCTGTTCTTGGCGCGCACCGGTCCATACGGAGTCTCGACCTGGCTGTTGTGAAAGATGGATTCCCGGAACAGCAGGTCCCCGTCCGGTGTCCAGACAACATCGTGCAGCGCGTGATGCGAATCCTCACATCCGAAACCGGTCAGCACGATACGGCGGGTGTCGGCCCGGCCGTCGCCGTCGGTATCACTCAGGTGGGTCAGGTGAGGTTCTTCCGAGACGTAGATGCCACCGTCACCGAGCTCGAACGAAAGTGGTACCTGCACATCGTCTGCGAAGACGGTGGACTTATCGGCTTTGCCGTCGCCGTTGGTGTCTTCGAGGATCACGATCTTATCATTCGGCTCCTGGCCTGGATAAACGTGCGGGTAGGTGGTCGAGCAGCTCACCCACATGCGGCCGCGGGCATCCCAGCGCATCTGGATGGGACATGCAATCTCGGGGAATTCTTCTTCGGACGCGAAAAGATTTACCTCGAAGCGGGGATCGATCTTGAACGCGGCAAACTCATCTTTGGGCGACAACCACTTGTTCGCCCCGCGGGCCTGGGCCGTCTCATCCAGGGGTGGGACATTCGAGTCATCTATTTTTGCGGGCACCTTCTTACCACTCGCGAGCGCCCAAATTCGCTTGTCCCGGTTTGCCGTCATGATTTCGAAGTTGCGCATCGCGGGCAGGAAGTCGAGGTACCCGTAACGCCCGCTTCGTCCACCGGTGTAGTAGAAAGTATTGAGCGGCCGGAAACGGCGGAAGTATTGCCTGTTTTTTTCAACGACTGCTGCACTGAGCGTCCTGTTGGTCGGCGGCGCATCTTTGCCAAAAACCTGTTTGAAGATCTCACCGGCGACCAGTCGATAGCCTGCGTCGTTTAAGTGGCATCCGTTGAATGTGAGTCTGTTGTCTGGTGAAGCCATCGCTGACGCGGTGATGCCGAATAAATCCACGAAACCGACTTGCTGCGCAGCGGCCACTTCCTTCACCACCTGGGAGTAGGTTTTGATATTCTCGTTGTTCAGGTCAGCCGCCGGG
>JASLXP010001163.1 GCA_030740295.1 Planctomycetota bacterium | reverse complement strand
CTCCGACTCATCGAGTGCGGTGATCGCTGTGGGTGTGCCCTTGACTGCTCCCCACCGGATGATCGCGCCTCGCCGGTCGAGCACGAAGACAGTGCCGTCTGCGCAGCCAACTACGATCCAGGGCGGAGTCTTGAGTTTCATCACTTTCATCACGGTTGGCGGTATCGGCAGACGCTTGGACCAGACTTTCCGGCACTGGCTGTCGAGGACAACGACGAGACCGCTGGAGGTGGCTGTGAGGATTTCTTTCCGGCCGTCGTTGTCCAGATCGGCAATGTCGAGGTCGCGCATGTTCCTGGCCTGGATACGGCGGCCCGGGCCGAAGCTGGCATCGAAGAGCGCTTTGCCGGAGGCGCTCCAGACCATGACCCGGTTCCACGTGCCGTTGATCTCGCTGATGACTTCTTTCACACCGTCACCATCAAGGTCTTCGTAAAAAAGATGATGCCGATTCATAGATGCCCAACCGGGAACATAATCGTGTCCCGGCGGCGGCCGGAGGAATCCGCGGGGTCTGGGGTTGAGTGTCTTGCTGTTGATGATGGCCACGGAGTTGACTCCGTTCTTTCTCCTGGCGGCGAGGAGATTCCTGGTGCCGTCCGGATTATCGACCAGCGCAAAGGTGGAGACGAGTCCCCAGTGCTGCGGCATGCGCCGGATGAGGTTACCGTCCTCATCGAGGATCTCCAATGTGGACGCGCTGCCCACAAATGCCTGGCTCTTTCCATCCAGGAACACTCCGGTGTGCAGCCCGTGAATGCCCTGGTTGCCCCGCGTCGATTTGACCCAGGCAAGATTGCCCGCGCTGTAAAGAGCGGGATCCATTACCGACGTGAAAACCCATTTCCGCCGGCCCGACAGATCGAAAGCAATGACCTTTTCGTCCGCGCATCCAGCAAGCAGGAGGCGGTGCTCATCCCACCAGCGCAACATGCGAATGGCGCCATCGGCCTGGAACTGCTTCACCTGCGCCCCATCTGCCGAGAGAAGGTGAACGGTCTTATTCGCGACAGCGCAGATGAGGGGGCCGACTTCGGACGGGATGGTGATCAGGTCGGTCACCTTGGTACCGACCTTCAACGAGAAGCGTGATTGAAGGACTGGAAGCTCGGCGGGAACCTGAGGAGTCTCTGGCTTCTTTGCGCGAATAGCCCGGCCCTCGAGCAGCAGCGCTTTCAGGCGCATCCTGATTTTCTGAAGCTCGGCGGACCGCGGCTTCAAATTTTCTATGACGTGTCGACCGGCTTTGAGTGTAAGAACGCGAATGCCTTCCTCTTCCTGTTCCAACCCCGTACGCTCGCCGTCCACCAACGCATGGTCGGAGTTGGTGGCCAGATTCAACGTCGCATCCTGAGCGGCCACCAGGTGCAACCGGCCCGTATCGAAATCCCAATCCACGTCCATCGGAGTTGAGGAGCCGACCAGGTAGCCTGCAAGTCGCGCCTGTCTCAAGCCTCGCGCGAAGAGGTGGCTCTGAGCCAGGACCACGAGCTCGCCTGCGATGCCCTGAAATTCGCCCGCCACACCCAGGGCCGGCTCCGGGAGCGTGAGGGCGGCGGCATTGTCCGCTACCCGCGCGCATGGAAAGGAATGGTCTGACTCCGAAGCTACGGCAATGGGACTTTTCGAGATAGTTGAGAAGAAGATTAGCCGCTGCTCTTTCTTCACCGCGCCGCGCCACTCGATCTTGATCACGTTCCGGTTGATGGCAGTGCGGGCCGAATCGGAAAGACAGATGCTGAATGCCTTTTCACCCGTGCCGGAATCTGCCTGGTCGGTCCGAATGGTAACCCCTGTCAGGCCGATATAGCACTGGTCCATTTCCGGGCTCATGGCCGTGGTCGTGACCCTGAGCCGGTGTTCGCCCTGCGCCAGCTTGTGTTTGCCGAGTGACACTCTTCCCGGCGAAACATTCGGAGCGTAGTGGTTGTAAGGTTTCCCAGCAGGTTTCCTGTCGAGGGACATGCGGACCGCGCCGCGGCCCCGATAGTCCAGGAGGTCAACGAAAACTTCTCCACTGATTTGCTTCTCTGTCCGGAACGGCATTTCGAGCCAGTCGCCAACGGCCTTGCTTCGCAGGAGTGTGATGCCCAGCTTGTCGAGCTTGACCACTGAAACGTCCCTGTCGAGATTGGTAGCGCATTGAGTGTCCAGGGCCCGGAACCTGAGCCAGCCGGCAGGCAGCTTCGACTCGTTCTGGTTCGACAACTGAACCAATCCGG
>JASLXP010001162.1 GCA_030740295.1 Planctomycetota bacterium | reverse complement strand
TCTATCAAGTGTGGCTGACTCCCCGAACCCAATGCAGATGGCGAGACCCGCGCTGCCGGTCGGCTTGTCCGGTGACGACGCAGGCTTGGCGGGAGACGAAACCACGGTTAAGAGCAGGAGCGCAGGTATAGCCCCGTGCAGCAGGCGCGTCCGGTGCAGACAATGTCTGTTGGATGTGTTGTGATGTTTCATGACCACTCGCAACTGATAATGTTATCATAGCGAGCGGGGCTGCGCAAGACTGCAAAACTCGGACCCAGCAATTCTCATTTTGACCGTAGTCAGTCTCTGCTGAGGGGTACGGGGCGCGGCATTTGTGGATAGGCCTCCGGTCTGCGAAACTTTTTCTGACTATTTTCTGAACTCACACCCCCGTCTGTCGTATTTCTGTTCTCAATGGAGGCAGGAAAGGTCATTCAGGGGCGTTGCATCACATCGGCCACGGTGGCGCAGATCCGAGGGATGATGGTCGCGAACCCCTCGTGGCACCGCACCCGGCTCTCGCGTGAGCTGTGCGCGAGATGGGACTGGCGCAACGATAATGGACGCCTGAAGGACATGGCCTGTCGCACGCTCCTGTTGAAGCTGGAGCGCTTGGGAGAGATTCATTTGCCGGCGCGTCAGCGACCCAGCCAAAACGCGAACCGCAACCGCTCCATCTCGGAGCTTCCCCACGACTGTAGTCCGATTGAGAGCGATCTACATGCGTTGCAGCCGCTGACCATTCAACCGCTGGCGTCCGCCGACAGAGACGCGCTCCTGTTCAAGTACCTGCTACATCGCTATCACGACCTTGGCCATCGCAACTGCGTGGGGGAAACCCTCAAGTTTATGATCAGGGATAGGAACGGACGACTGCTGGCCTGTATGCTGTTCGGATCGGCGGCATGGAAAGCAAAGAGTCGCGATGCCTTTATCGGATGGGACAGGCAGAGCCGGGAGCGCAACCTGCCCCTCTTAACCAATAATACGCGCTGTACATGACACCCGCCTGATTGCCCTCGACGGCACATGGTACTTTTCCTCGAAGACTGAAAACGTGAACTGTCTGAACTGTCTGAAGATCGAGCACACCAACGGAGAAATCACCCACTACCACAGCGCCATCACCCCGGTCATTGTCGGTCCCGGCAAGCCCTACGCCATCCCGTTGCGCCCCGAGTTCATCGTCCCGCAGGACGGCGACAACAAACAGGACTGCGAGATTAAAGCCGGTAAGCGTTGGCTCGACAAGAACGGGGCCTTCTACAACACCGGCACTGACACGATTCTGGGCGACGATCTCTACGCCCATCAGCCCTTCTGTCGACGCACGTTGCTCAACAATTATCACTTCATCTTCGTGTGCAAGACCGGCTCCCACAAGCATCTCTACAAGTGGATTGATCTACTCGAGTCCGGAGAAGAGCTTCATACGTACAAGGTGCGCGTAAAGAACAAAGGGAAGTGGGAGTATCACACCTATCGCTACGCCAATAAGGTGCCCTTGGTCGAAGAGGAGGGGTCGATCAAGGTCAACTGGTGCGAGGTGACCGTAACCAGAAAAGGGAAACAGATCCACCACAACGCCTTCATCACCGATTTCACGATTACCGATAAGAATGTTGCCGGCATTGTCACCGCCGGGCGTGCACGCCGGAAGATCGAGAACGAGAACAACAATACGCTCAAGAAAAGGGGCTACCACCTGGAACACAACTTCGGCCACGGCAAGCAGCATCTTTCATCACTGTTGGCCACTCTCAACATCCTGGCCTTCCTCTTTCACAGCTTTCTGACCTTTTGCGACGATGCCTATAAGCTGATCCGAACCACGCTGCCCACGCGCCAGACCTTCTTTGACCATATCCGCTGTCTCACCTGCTATCACTGCTTCCCTTCATGGGAGGCCATGATGGATTTTATGATGCGCGGACTTGAGATCGGGCCCTATGAAGTGAAGTGAATGCCAGGGGGTTACTGTGCCCTGTTGACTTCATCACGTCTGTTTCGACCTTCTGCGGCCCGGAATCACCGAATCTTGACCGTAAGGCATCCCAGGCGGCATTTCACCCCTCCTTATCAACCCCATAAGGGCATCTAATTCCCGGAACCTTTACACGACCAAGCCCACATGCCGCGTCCCGATCCCCTCAGCAGAGGGTGCCGGACGTCAAAATGAGAATTGCTGTGATGAAAACCCTTGCAATGGACGGGGCTGAGGAGTACTATGGCAGCAATGGGGAGCATGGTTCGCCCGATGGGTAATGTACAAGAGTACAGGGCAATACCTCGCGGCCTCCCCTGTCTGAAAGCTACCGAGTGAAGCGAGGTTACCCTTGAAGGAAGGAGCGAAGAATGATGACAAGACTTGGGGCCGTGGTGCTGGTAATGGCGGGGCTCACGTGTGTCTGTAACCCGGT
>JASLXP010001161.1 GCA_030740295.1 Planctomycetota bacterium | reverse complement strand
TCGAATCGAGTATTGAGCGGAAGTAACGAATTGCAGCCGAAACTTGCCTCTGTATCGGCAAAGCTAGTAGGTCAAGACGAGAGAGTTTGCAGCAGGTCAGTCGTGCAAATGGTCGGGGCGTTGCCCCTGTGGTTGTCCTTCATTACTTCCCGGCCCGCCGGGCTGGGCTAGGCAAACGATCGGGGCTTCGCCCCTGAAAAAGAGGACTCCCATTTCTCAAATCCGTAAAAAACTCTCCCGTCTTGACCTACTAACTTTACCGATACAGAGGCCTGCACATCGTTACTTCCGCTCAATACTCGATTCGATGTGCGGCAAGCGATATGCCAGAAATGGAATAGTTGACGATCCGACTCTTTACGGTCCCTTCGAGCACCTGATCCATGGCATCTTGAGTCGCCAGTATCTCGCCGCGTTCGGCGAGGTCTTCGCCGAGTTTACTGGCGCGGTTGATGGGATTGCCGAAGAAATCATGGCCCTCTTCCACCAGCAGGAACTTGCCGTAATCGATGCCGCAAGAGATGACAATGTCAAACTCCTCCGCGGTCAGAAGATTCATCCCGTTGAAAGTATGATTTACTTCGATGGCCGCTTGAATGGCATCCGTCGGAGTGGGAAATCGGGCAAAGCAGTTATCCGCCTCGAATTTCACTACCTGGCCTCCGTGGTGCTCGATGATGGGCCTCACGGTCACGTGCATCCGGCTGACCATCGACAGGTAATGGATGACCCCATATTTCTGAGTGAGCAGCGAAAAGCCGGACATATCCAGCACAAAGATCGCCGCCTCATGCCCGTACTCTGACCAGAGCTCGGCTTCCAGTGTTTTCTGTTCTTCTGGATCAGCATGTGAATAAGCCAACAGTAGATCATGGAATTTCTGCATGGCGAGAACCTTGTAAACTGAATGTGGAGACTGATGTACGGCTCGGACAGAGAGGAGTCAAGCTCCGCTTACTCCAGCGTGAGCTCATTCAGATTGAAGGAAAAAGCGGCAAGCAAGAGAATATGAATTATGAAGAACAAGGGCTCGTTGGTTTAATACACTTGATGGTTGAGGGTTAATGGTTGATGGTATCGGTGCTCAACCGTTCAGGATTCAGCGGGATTCAGCGAGATTCAGGATTCAGGATTCAGGATTCAGGATTCACCATTCACCATTCACTCTTCACTACTCACTCTTCCCTCTTCGCCACCCCACCCATGCCCTGCCTCCCAATCTGGATAAAGACTGCATTGTTAGTCATTGCCGCATCTCCCCTTTGCTGGGGGCAGCGCAGGGCCGCGCCGCAACCGCTCGTTCCAGCCAATTTTAATTCTTTCAACGACAACCTTGGCTATCGCTGGGACATCAATTCCTATGGCTCTCTTAACAGCGCGACGAATTCCTGTCTTAGAAGCAGCCCCTATCTGACGATCAACGGGAGCCAGTTCAGCTCCAGCAGATCAATGATGACGCAGGACGGGCAGGAATACGTGCTTCAAAACACCTACAACAATACGGAAGTCACCCGGCGCATTTACATCGACCGCGTGAGGGGTGTGGCTCGATACGCGGAGTCGTTCCGCAATCTGAGCAAACAAGTGCAGAAACTGAATGTTGTTTTAACCATTCGCCTGGGCTCAAGGGTGAACCAGCACTTCACAAACAAAGGAAAACCTTTCGTAGATTCATTGGGCAAGGATGCGTTCGGCTTTGCCTCACTGGGGCAAGGCTCCATGCCGGCAGTCCTATTTGTGGTCGCGGATCCGCGCAGCAAGATTAAGCCGAAAATTCAATCCCAAAGCGGGAGAGGTTTCAGTTTTACCTACGCGCTCAGCGTGAAGCCTCTCGCCACTGTCTCACTCTTCCACAAGCTGGCGCAAAGGCGAAATCTGACCGCGGCAAACGTGTCAAAGGAATTCAAGTCCATCGCCAGAACAAGGCCGGTCGACAAACGGCTGACGCGGGACATCAAGAAAACGATCGTTAATTTCAATCTGGGCGGTATCGATTTCGAGCTGGGAAAAGAGATCCAGGCAGTCCAGGACATGGCCGACGCGCTCGACGTGGATCGCGGCAAAGAAGACATCGTTGTCATGAACGATGAGGCGCGTATATCGGGCAAGATTTCCGGCCCGGATCTGACGGTCAAAACTGCGTTCGGTGAATCCACTTTTCCTCTTCCGGAAGTGGCTCTTCTGATGGGCGGCGGAGAGGCGGCCGGGCTTCGAGATGTTTATCTGCGTAATGGTGAGATCCTCAGGGGCGTGGTCTCCAAACCAGGCTTTACGCTGACGACGAAGGCAGGGCATAAGCTGGATATTGACCTTTCTCGCGTTCGAGCCATCGTGCTGCATGCAGATCCGAAGGATGGAAAGCCACCGGCGGGCGTCGCCTGCTATATCCACTGCCTGAGCGGCGACCGCCTTGCGCTCAAGCCGGATGTGCTCAAGCTCCAGGTCGCAACGGCGTGGGGATACTTCGATCTGCCGGCCAGCAAAATTGCTGCTCTGAAACAGATACGTGAACCCGTACCCGGGCACAGAATTTATCTGAAGAACAAGAGCCGGTTCACGGGCATCGTTCATGGTGGCAAGCTACAGGCAGAGTCGCACCGATACGGCGCCATCGAGGTCGAGCCATACACGCTGAAAAATCTGAAGAGTATCGATGCCCGGTTTGATGACGACGACGAAATCACAGCGGCCCATTGCGAACTGACCGGTGACAATATCCTGGTGGGCGAAATTGCTTCGAAAGAACTACACGTTGGCTTCAGCATCGGCGTCACCCCGGTCAAGCCGCTCGAGATCAGCGTGATGGAAATCAACTCAGAGAGCGATGATGGCCAGCGCCTGAATTATGATTTCAAGCTTGCAGGCAAGGGAGAGTTTACCGGCCACCTCGTCGAAGACGTTATCCCATTCGAAATAGGCGACATCGCCCTGCGAATCCCGAGAAACCACTTCGTGCGCTATAAATCGCATGTGCTGAAGAAAGCGAAAGAACAGCCGGCAAAAGATAAAGATAAGGAAGCTCCCAAAGCCGCTCCGGAGGATTTGATCATTAAGTAGATTCTTCAAATCTGACTACAACCGAAATGAAAGTCGTCATGACCACATTCAAAACCGCAATTCTGAGTCTTCTGCTGGCTTGCGGCCCGGAGGCAGCTCCTCAACAGGAAAAGCTGGTGCCCGCGAATAATTTCAACCCGCGCATGGATTCCAAAGGATACCGGTGGGATATCTACCAGAACGGATATGTGAACCAGGGCACGAACTACGTCTATTCCAACGCGCTCACCTTACAGGTCGGGGGAAACGGCTTCAGTCCAAGGCAACGCATGATAACTGCTGACGGCAGCGAATTTGTTCTCTCAACCCAGATAAACAATCTGAACGTCACCCGCCGTATAAAAGTTTTCACTAAAGAAGCCTTCGCAAGGTTCACCGAGATCTTCCAAAACTCGGGGACTTCCCCCATCACGCAGACCATTTCGCTCCAGATTGGATTCAATGGCAATTTTCAGAGCATGCTGACCAACAGGGGCACAGCGTTCATGGGCGGCCCGTTCGGAAAAAAGGATAGCGGATTTGTGGTGATACCAAGGCAGGGGACTAACCATCCGGCTTCGTTCTTTCTGGTGGCCGCGGCATCAAGCAAGTTCAAACCCATGCTCCAGAACCAGAACAGCTATCGCCTGACCATATCTTTTCCCATCACTGTGAAGCCCGGCAAGACCGTTAGCATCGTGCATTGGCTGGCCCAGCGTCATATGGCCCAGATTGCACTGGACGCCAAATCTTTGGCCAAAGTTTTCAAGCCGATGATGTCGAGGAAGATGACCCGTGACCTTCCCTCGCATATCCGCAAGTCCATCATCAACATGGGCCGGGGCGGCATGGGCAGCGCAGACAACCTCCTGAGCCTCGAAAGCCTCAATGTCATCCGCGGCTCTTCGGACGTCCTCGCATTTGGTGAAGAGACCCGGCTGCGCGGCAAAAGCAGTTGCTCCGAGCTCGCCATCAAGACGCCCTACGGCACTTCAAAGATCGCCTTCGAAGAAGTCGCCGCAATCGTGGGCCGTCACATGGGAAACAAGGGCCTTTTGTTTCTGCGGGACGGCCAAATCCTCCATGGCGAGCTCGCCGCCAAGAACTTCCGCTTCACGATGAATTCGGGAGTCTCCCTGGAGTTGAAAGTCTCGACCCTTGACCGCCTGGTAAATAAAGTCTCACCCAGAGATGGTAAACCGGACGGCGAAGTCAAGGCCTACCTGGAGACATACAACGGCGCACGCCTGGCATTAGTCGGGGACCTTTCCTCTAAGGTGCAACTGGTCACGCCATGGGGACCGCTCAACGCAAAACTCAGCGAGGTGAAAGCCCTCAAGTCCCTCGAAGAAAACCAGCCGGGCCACATCGTCAGCCTGAAAGACGGCACCCGATGCTTTGGCTACTGGGATAATCACGACCTCGAGATCGAGACCCGCAACTTTGGCAAACTCTCACTCAACCCAGCGCAGATTCGCTCCATCACCTTCGCCCAGTTCAAGGCGGATAAGGAGGACGAAGACATCAATCAACCTAACGTGGTTCTCACGGGCGAGAATGTCCTCCTGGGTCAGATAGATTTGCCCGCGCTGCATTTCACCATTTTCGGCCAGAGCATCCCCGTCATCCCTTCCCAGATTCGAAAACTGGAAAATCAGGGGAACGACGACGAGATGCAACCCCCTGAATTCACCGCGGAAATCTGGGGCGGCGGAACTCTCGCGGGAAAACTGAAAGAGGGCGTCCTCCCCATTCGTTCCAACGACCGCCTGCTTCACGTGCCGGTGCGCGACATTGCCAGTGTTCACGTCCCCTCTCCGACCATTTCGGATGCCTTGCGATCAAAAGTCGTTGAACTGATTCGCGATCTCGGCCACCCCGAATGGGAGAAACGTGAGCTCGCCTCCAAGGGACTCCTGGAGATCGGCTACGTGGCCCGGGGCCAGTTGAAGGAAGCCTCCTTCCAATCGCCGGACGCGGAGATTCGCCGCCGGGCAAAGGCAGTGTTGGATGAATTAGATTAAATTAGTGGGGAAGAGGTAGAGGTGAATGGTGAAGAGTGAATGGTGAATGGTGAAGAGCGAATCCAGATGAATCCTGAATCCTGAATCTTGAATCCTGAATCCCGTCGAATCTTGAATCCTGAATCTTCAGGCCTTTCTGTCTTGCCATGAATCAAACGAATATGCCATTCCAGCGGGCCTCCGACCGTGTCCGCACCCGATGGACCTTCGCGCACTGGCTGCAATTGCTCGGACGAACTGCGCCGATCATTTTTGTTATCAGCGCGGCCACGCTGATCGCCCTCCGTCTTCAGGGCTACCATTGGAATGACCACGCAGTGGCCGTTGCCCTTGTCGTACTCTGGTCGGCCGCGCTCGGTCTGTGTGCGCATTTGCGGCGGCCTTCGCGCATCCATGCTCTTGCCTGGTGGGATGCCGAGACCGAACGAAATGACATGTTTGTATCTGCCTACTGTTTTGAAACGGATGGCGCGAACGATGATGGCGAACAGCTTCATGTAGAGAATGCAAAGGCTGCCCTGCCCGGCGCGCTTGAGACATTGAAAAAGGACCTCCCCGCCCCGCTCCTCCACAGGGCCTGGATACTTCCCATCGTTTTTCTTGCACTGGCCATGTCCGGCGCGCTCGTCGTGCCGATACCACCTGAGGATCAGCCCCTGAGCGAAGACGCTCTGGCTTTGGCCGAGAAGTTGGCGCAGGAATTGAAAGACAAGAACGATCAGTTCAAGGAAAGCGATGGCCTCTCCAAGAAAGAGAAGGAAGAGATCGAGAAGCTGAAAGAGGCGATCGACGATACCACCGAGAACCTCAAGAAACTCAGCACAGAAACCCCCAGGGAAGTCCTGGAAGAGCTCGAGCGCCAAGCCCGCGAAGCCGAGAAGCTGGCCAAAGAACTCGAAGGAAAATCCGTCAAGGAGCTCACCTCAAAAATGATCGCCGAGCTCGAACGCCACGCGGACACAACCGATCTGGCAGCGGGCCTGCGGGCAAACAACTTTGAAAAGATCGCAAAAGAAGCAGACAAAATCGCAGATAAGCTGCAGAACGAACCAACCATCGAACAGACTGACCGCTTCGAAAACGCGCTCGATAAATCGCTCAAGGCCGCCAGCGAGGGGGACAAGAAAACAGTCACCGGAAAGCATCTCACCGAAGCGGACAAAGAGCTCCAGAAAAAGGACGCTTTCAAAGCGGGGGAGAAGTTTGCTGACCTCGCGAGGCATTTCAAAAAGGTGGCCCAGCGTAAGAAGCGGCGTCGCCAGCTTGAACAACTCGCGAAGGAGCTCCGCAAGGCCGGACGCAAAATCATGGGCAACAAATCGTCCGGTGTCCGCCGCCTCGCCCAGAAGCAGAGCCTTCAGAGCCCCAACAGCGGGCTGCAGGCGCTGGCGCAGTTGAAGCCCGGCCAACTCAACAACTCGAGCCTCCTCAACAGCAGCTCGATGCAACTGAAACTCGCCCAGGCCCGGATGAGCAATCAGAAATCAGGAAACACAAAAATGAACTTCGTCCCCATCCCCGGCCAGGGGCCGATCCCCGGCGCAAACGTGACACTGATGCCGATGTCCGGACAGATACCGCCGGGCGCGAACCTTACCCTCATCCCCGGTGGCGGCCAATCACCCATCCCAGGCTCGGGAATGATGCCCATACCCGGCGCAGGCGCAGGCCAACAGCCCGGCAACGGCGGGGGCATCGGCGGACAACGGGCGGGCACCGGCACCGCCGCTTACAACAAGCAGAAGACCGTTCCTTTCAAGGCATCTTCCACACACGTCGCCAATCAGCAGTTTGGCGCGGACGGCGAATCCTCCGTGCGATCGACCGAGGGACAGCCGCACACCGAGAACGCCCGCGAAGAACGGAAGCAGGCGGCCATGGATTTCATTAAGGCCGAAGAGGATGCGCTGGATGAAGAGCCCCTGCCGCTCACCCGGCGGGAACAGGTCTTACGTTACTTCACCGAATTGAGGAAGCAGCTTGAGCACTGAAGACGTCCAGATATTGAAGGAGCGGATGGATCAATTCTGCGATCGATTCCAACAGCTTCGATCCGAAATTCAGAACGCAATCGTCGGGCACGAGAAACTGATTTCCGATGCCCTCGTTGCCGTCTTTTCGCAGGGGCATGTACTTCTGGAAGGTGTCCCCGGTCTTGGCAAGACCTATCTGGTAAGAATCATTTCGCAGGTGTTCGGACTGACTTTCGGCCGCGTCCAGTGCACGCCCGATCTGATGCCCGCGGACATCCTCGGCACGCACATCGTCGGCGAGGACGACACCGGCCGGCGCTCCTTCCGGTTTGAAAAAGGTCCCGTCTTCAAACACCTGCTGCTGGTCGACGAGATCAACCGCGCCACGCCCAAAACGCAGTCCGCGCTCCTCGAAGTCATGCAGGAACGCGCGGTCACGGCAGGCGGCGAACGATTGATCCTGCCCGCCCCGTTTTTCGTATTGGCCACCCAGAACCCGCTCGAGATGGAAGGCACCTACCCGCTTCCCGAAGCGCAGCTCGACCGCTTTTTTTTCAAGTTGAAAGTCCCTTTCCCACAGATCGACGACCTGGTCGAGATCGCCAACCGTACCACCAAGTTCGAAGAGCCCGAGCTCAACGAGATCATGTCTGGCGAAGAACTGCTCGAATGCCAGGAGCTCCTCACCCACGTCCCCATCGCCGAGCCGCTCACCCGCTACGCGGCCTCCCTGATCCTGGCTACACACCCCGAGAGTGACGAAGCCGTCGAATCGGTCTCACGTTTTGTTTCCTACGGCGCCAGCCCCCGCGGCCTGCAATCCCTCGTTCGCGGGGCAAAAGTCCACTGCCTCCTCGACGGCCGCACCGCGGTATCGGCCGAAGACATCCAGCGCGTTGCCCCGCAGACCTTACGCCACCGGGTCATCCTGAATTTCGAAGGCGAAGCCGAATCGCTGGATGTGGATGGTTTGATCGAACAGATAATCGAACAGACACCGCCTCCGGGCAGGGACGCGGCTTAGCGGCAAGGCTGGCCATCATTTCTCGTTAACTCTCTCGTTTGAACACGGCCGATAGTGTTACGGGCCAACCACAACCTGGTTATTGTGGGAATAGAGTTCCTTGACCCCTCCGGCTGCCTTCACCCGGATCTCGAAGCTGTCCCCGCCCTTTTTTGCGAATGTGACGAGCGCCGCCCTCGGCTTCAGATCGGTCGGCGATTCGATCGTCTGGATGGTGCGCTCCTGGATCGTGTTCCCCTTCGCGTCGAGCATTTCGACCTTCACTCCCTCGACGGAGACATTGCCCAGGTTGTGGACAGTGACCGACCAGCCGCCGTCCTTGGTCTGCTGAACATCCCGTTTTCCAATCGCCAGGTCGGGACGTTTCCAGTAGCTGTTGTCGACGGGGCCCTTCAAATCGACCTGCAGGACACACAGCTTCCGTGAGGGAAGATGGATCGGGATGGCTGCGTATCGATGAAGTTCTTGAGACTTGGCTGCACCTTCGTCTGCCTGTTCATCAGCGTTCTCGTCGGGGCCGAATTGGATGCTGTACGTGCCGAGAGGCGCCCGCCAGGCTCGCACTTTTCCCCTCTCGGCTCTATCAGAGAAACTGTAGAGCCAGACTTTCAAATGGGTGTCTGATTTTTCTCGCACCCAAGCTGCGAAATCGGTGAAGCCTTCATAGCTGACGTAGTGCCGGGGCCAAAGCTGGTTGCGCTCGTGGGACATCTCGCCCTGGGTCATCATGATGGCCGGATGGTCCGGCAGCCAGATGCGGTCATTGATGGGCTCGCCCCAGGTGTGGGCGTCGTAGGTCAGTCGCAGCTTTCGGATGCAGGCATCGAGGGCTTCATAGGCTGCTGCCTCGTCACCAGTGACTTCCCACTTCATGTATCGGTGCCGTGCCGCCAACCCCATGCTGTCGTTACCGGGCTTGGACAGATCGGACAACTCCGCCCACTTCACAAGCTGTTGCTTGTGCTTTTCCCTGTCGAGGAATTCGAGAGCGGGAAGGTAATGCCCGCCCAGGAAAAAAGAAGTGCCCGGCCTTGCCCACCAGGGCAGCAAACTACGATACCGTTCCTCGCCCGTCATCTGGTGAAGTGCGGCATACACATCGATGTACCCGTAACCGCGGACTTTGCGATCCCAACTGAGAATCGTGCCATCCAGCAGCGTCGCCTTGGGGACTCGATAGTCCTTCAGGTCGGCATTTTCGGCATAGATGTCCAGCCAGCCGTCGATCCATTCCTGTAGAAATCTGAGGGCACGGGGATGGCGGCTGTAGTAGGAAAGAAACAGGGCCGGGTGGCAAAACAGAGCGTTAGACGGATGGTCGTAACCATACTTTCCCTTGTCTCGTACTTCGCCAGCGCCGTAATAGGCCGAACGGAATCGGCGCCGACCTTTGGGATCTTTGGTAGTCAGAAACGTATCGACCGTGTGGGCCGCTTCCATCATGCGTTCGATGAAATGGGGATTGCCGTAATCGATGAGCCCCATGACGGGCTGTGCGTTCACGCCTTCCTCGTAAGCGTGGAGGTAATCCATCAGGCGGGCATTGATACCGCGCTCGATCAGGCCGGCCTCGTATACGCCATCTGCAACCTTCCTCGCCGCCTCCCGAATTCGTCCATCGGGATCACCAATGAGTGCGAGCTTGGGGAAGTTCTGGATCAGGTCGGTGTCGTCGCCCCAGGCGTCGCCAAACTCGCCGTTCGGCGCCTGCCTGTTCTCGATCCACCAGTGAACCACGTCACGGCATCCCTGGAGCAGTTCGCGCTGCAGCAGTGCCCAGCGGGGAGCATTCTCGCAACCGCTGACCGGCTTCGGTTCGACGGGTGACTTGTCTTGGTAAAACTTGTGCGTCCAAATCCAGAGCGCGCGGACTTTAGGGTCATCGCCCTTGAGCTGCCAGAGCCGGGCGAGTGGCAGGAACAGCTCGCGAGCGTAGCGATTGAAGCCGACCATTTCCTTTTCCGGCTCACGATGAGCACCCCAGGGCCTGGCTTCAGAAAGCCAACTGAACCGCGACCGGACGAAACTCAACTCGTCCCGAAGATATTCCTTCAACACTCCCTGCTTCGACCCTGTCAACAACTCCGTGAAAGACTGTTTCTGGCCGGATGCAAGGACAAGTTGCACGTCCTCTTTGAAACAGAAAGTCAGCCAAACCTGTCTGTTTGAGGGCAGCAGCCGATCCGAGAGATCGATGGTCAGGTCGAGCAGTTGATCTTTGCCCTGTTGAACGCCATCCATCCGGAAATCCACAGCGAGGGTCCTCCGCCCTGGCAAAGCAGGATCGCGCATCTCGATACGGAAGCTGTTCGACGCTGAGGACGATCTAAGCCACCAGCGAAAGTGCAAACCCGTCAGCGGCAATTCGTCCCGTCCGGACGGGAGGAACAGATGATGGTAGCGCAGACCCGGTATCGCCTGAGCCGTCGCTCTTTCCAGGGGAGTTTTCCTTGAACTGAGCGAAGCGCGGTCACCGGGTCCGAACCGCCCCGTGAACTCAACGCCAAATGCTTTCCTGCCATCCTTCAAGTTTGCGGGGCCGATGTAGAAACGCTGCGCTTCACTGTCGTCCAGGCGATGCGTTCCCGTTCTGAAGAAGCCTGTTTCGCAGACACGGCTGAGGGTGACCAGTTCCTTATCCGGCAGGTCACCTTTGTCTTCCATCTCTTTCTTGAAGAAACTCAACCAGCCTTTGCCACGCGGCTCTTTCAGGTTCCATCGGTGCATGAACTGGTCAGACGCGATCGCAATAAGAGGCCTTGCCTCGTCCTGCAACAGGCTTTTCTCACCTGCGACTGAGCCGCGGAAGTAGCCTTCGATCTGCACGTAGTCGTATGGCTCGCCGAGCTCGATGTGAAGACCGTTGCCCTTTGCGAACTGGTAGTTGTAGAGAGGCGGCCAGCCGCTGCCGAGCTTGCCATCGAAAACGTAATTCGCGCCCTTCATTACCGCCCTTGCGTTCAGAGGCGTCACCTGTCGGATGGCGTTTGCCTCAAGGCCGACCTTGTCCAGATGGAGTGGAAGCATGGCCTCATCGTCCTTTGACCATGAAAGCTCCTGCAGGCGATTCCGCTTCCACCGTTCACCAGTCGGCAAATCTTCTCTTGATGAGGAATCAGGCCTCTTGTTTTTCTTGGCCAGCGCCTGAATCTCTTGAGCCGACAGAACGAAATCGAAAACGTAGAACTCGTCGTAAGCCACACCGTTGCTGTGGACCATTGCGAACAGATCGGGGTCGACACCGCGGCTGGTCCACGATGCCTTGCCCCAGTTGGAGGCGACCTCCGCGCCATCCAGGTAGTAACGGAATCCATATGCTTGGTCCCAGGCAACCGCCATATGAAGCCACTGGTTCTCGACCATCTTCTTCCTGGTATAGATGACGGTCGGCCGGTACACCTCATCGGGAAACCAGGCGCTCAGGCTGTTGTTCTTGTTCGAGATGCGCTGATAGATGAACCAGTAGTAAGGATCGACGGTCTTGACCCAAAGCGGTTCAAAACCATAGACCATTCCGTTCTGCCGAATGTGAAAAGCCATCGTGCCCCGCTCCGGGAGGTAGTTGCCTAGCGCGTCGAAGTCGCCCGAACCCCGAGGGCCACCCCGCCCGGTCAGGGCTTTCCCAAAAACGCCCGGCACAAACTTGCCTCCATCGGCAGTGCGATTCTGCCTTGCATAGCGGGCGACGGAGGGAATGTCCGAGCCCTGCGAAATCTCGGCGCGACGTTCCCTGTCGAGCGACGCATAGAAGAGAAGACCTGTGCCGCTGTCTCCAGGCGCAGGGATTATGGATAAGTCTTCCCCGGAGACATGGGCGAACGGAATTGCCACAAGAAGGAAGGCAGAGACTTTTTTCATGGTCGGAGATCTGAGAGTTAGGCTTCCAGGATGCAGGGCTTCGAATCGGTTTCAGTAATCTGGCGTTGGCATTGATTTGATGTCTGCAAAGCATAGCATGCAGATCGAATTCGCGTATGAGTGACTTATTACGCAAGCGTGTGGTCGGCAATTCATCTCAGGAGCAAGGAAGAAGTCAGTTGAACTTTTGGGCAATCAAGTTCGCGGCAGATCGATTCAGCAGCAGGGCGGCCAAATCGCTTCGGTGTTTGGCAATCGTCATTTGCCTCTCATTGCTCTCCAAAATTTCTCTGCATTCCGACGAATTCACGATTGGTCTGCCCGCGGACGACAAGAAGGGAGTCCGTCCCGCGATGGTCGGGCCTGGCATGGATGACCTGCATCGCTTCCATATTCCTGCCGGCGACAAAGTTGAGATTCCGCAACGCCCGGTGAACCGCAAGGTCTACCTGGAAACGATTAAGCACTGGAAAATGCATACGGCCGGTTGGCGGCCGGTCTATGAATCCTTCTGTGATGCGGGGCCGTTTGGTGTGTATGCGCCAAGGCACGCATTTGTTGGCGCAGTCGTCTTCAAAGGCACGGGTGAGAAGCGGTTTGGTGAAAAGGTCAAAGTGCAGATTCAGGACTTTCATCGGGCCCTGAAGAAGCAGGTCAAAGACAAAGGCATGAACTATTGGTACATGCACTATCCCGTGCTTCTCGAGTTGGAATACCGCATTCTGAAGGAAGGGGGAATTCTGACGGCCGAAGACGAGGTCTGGTGGCGTGATATGATCCTGGAGTTGAATCGGACGATTCACGTCTGGGGAACGAAGCCGACCTACTGGCGAGGCTCACAGCACCGCTCGCAGGGGGAAGGGGTCATGAAGCGACTGGCGGCCATCAAGTATCCTGACGCGCCCGAAGCCAAAGAATGGACGAATTACTTCAACACGGTCTGGCAGGACTGGTGGGAATTCAGGGATACCTCGGCGAACGATACCGGCTACTTCTTCGGTATGACCTTCCCGGTCATCATCGGCGCGCACCTGATGGGCATGAAGGAGGTCTTTACCGATGAGGGCATGGACCCGTTCTGGGAACGTCTACTTCACTCGATTTCTTCCGAGGGCGCGGTTGCACCATACGGCGCCCATGGCGGATGGAATTCTCATGCGGCTTCGCTGTTGTGGATGTTCGAGCTGAAGGCGCGATATTCGAGGGACGGGCGATATCGATGGGCGGCGCACCGGATCTTCAATTACCTGCTCTTCCAGTCTGAGCGGCTGCAGAGCCACCATCAGCCGATGCACTGGTCAAAGTTCGGGATGGGCCTTGCTTGGTTGTTCGCAGATGACAGCGTGAAACCAGTCGCGCCCAGGAAGACCTCCACGCTGACCTGGCGCAAGGAGACGTTGCGGGTGAGAGGGAAGGAAGGGGCGAAGCGATACCTGAAAAATCTCGATCCTGATCCGGAGCGTGCCCAGATCTGCTGCGGCCTGCTGGTAACCAAAGAGGTAAAGCCTCATAAGCTCGTCTTGCGGAGCGGATGGAATCCGGGGGACCTGTTCATGCTCGTCGACCTGTTCCCTCGCCACGACCCAATGAATCCCGGTGGCATTCTTGGGCTCATGCGGCACGGCAGCGCGATGACCATGACGCTCACCAGCAAGGCGGAGACTGACTGGCACAACATGCTGATGGTGGAGGACCTCAGCGGTATCGCGTCCATTCGTTCGAATGAAAATCCGGATACCGTCGATTCGTATCGGATGGAGGTGACGATTCCGACGTTTACCGACCATGCACTTGCCACTCACGCGGTTACACGCACGACTGACTTCATCGGTTTTCCGATGATGAACGAGCGCGAGTTCTTCTTCGTCAAGAATCGGTTCGTTCTGGTTCGGGACCGTGCCCACTTCGAGGAATCGTTCCTCGCCCGGCTGGGCCCGACCTGGTTCGCGGAAAACATCGGCCCACAGGTGGGGCCAAACTGGGCAAACACATTCATGGCCGAGCCCCGCACCCACGGGATTGCCCTGAAGAATCCACCGTGGGATTTGTTGATAGTTCACGCTCCCAAACCGGATCGCAAACTCATCGTCCGGCAACGCGGAATCTCAGAATTCAAAGCTCGTTACACATCCACAGAAAACATGATCCGCTACCGCTGGCAGGGCGTGACCAAACCCGGACAGGTGGTGCAATTCTCACAGGTGCTGTTGCCGCACGCGCCCATGCGCAAACCCGCTGAGCTCGCCAGCAAAATAGAATTCATAGCAGATGATCACGAGAAGACCGTGGTCAGGATTCAGGCGGAAAAGGATCGGGAGGAGTGGCTCGTCCTCAATCAGACCGGCGGGCTCATCGAGTTCGGCAAACTCAAGACAGATGCGAAACAGGTATATGTGGATGTGCGAGACGGCCGTGTGAATCGATGGCTCATAAAGCACGGGCAGCAGCTTTACTACAATGGAGGCGCGGTCATTCCTTACAGCAAGACTCCAATCAATGCCGCAGAGAAAACGGCAGATTCAGAAGGGAAGGACTGATGAAGGGCAAAGCGCATTCTCTGGAGGGCCTCCTGACACTTGTTCAATGTCTCACTCTCACCTGCTCCCTGGTCAATGCAGAGCCAGACACCAAACCTGCCGCGGAACGTAAGGACGACAATGTGCAACTTGATGCCGCGGCACTGTTCAAACTCGCCGGCGGCCAAGACGTCCGGCTCGACAAGCTGGATTCGAAGACGCTTTTCTCCTGGGACAAACGCGACAACGGAGACGTGCTCTTTTATCGAGCAGAGAAGCAAGGGCAGTCACTGAAGATCGAATTGCCGGTCAGTCGGGACGGCTACTATCGCATTCGTGGCAGCCACGTGCATGGCCCGTGGAAACCGGGAAGGTTTGGCCTGTTCAAACTGAAAGCTGATGGGATTCTGATGCCGGGCCAGCAGCATGGCTGGTATTCCACCTCCGCCCCAAAGCACTGGCCGAAGGCGAAGCTGCACGTGCAGCAGGTGGACTGGGGCGCTGTATATCTCCGGTCGCCCACGGCGCTGCTCGCGTTTGAGCGGATTCACCACACTGGTGGAATGTTCGGCATAACTCGACTCGAGCTTCACTCTGTCAAAGAATCCGAACTCGATGAGGAAGAGCGGAAGCGCATTGCTCCTCCGCGCGTTTCGCACAAACGCGGCGATTGGCCCATTCTCAGGCACAACGCCAGCACGAGTCTTGCAGGAAAGTTGCCTGTGTGGCGCACAGGGATCGCCCCAAAGATTGACGGCGCCCTGGGTGATTGGCTGCGCGGCCCCGATATTGAAATCAACAAGACGACCATCAAGACAATGGGATTTGAATCGCCTGCGATTCAGGGAAACGACGATCTCAGCCTCACGGCCCGGATGATGTGGGATGACAGATTTCTTTACTTCGCTGCGGCCGTCCGTGATGACGAACTGGCAGCCACGGTCAGAGGACAGAAATGGAAAGGATTCTGGGAATACGATGGGGTGGCGCTTCTGGTAACGGTGCCACCGTGGCTGCGGGGCACTACGCGCCATCCTCAGGTGATCGAGAAAGAGCTTCACTTCGGTCTGAACTACTACACGGACTCCGGCCCCAGACCATTACCCGGCGGCGGTCGATACGTGTGCAGACGTTCGCCGACCGGGTACACCATCGAAGCCGCGATTCCCTTTGCCTCGCTGGGACTCGACGCGCGTCACGGGGACCGATTGAGATTCTTCATCATCGCGGTCAACCGTGATCCAGCGAAACCTGAGGGCCGGCACTTTGGCCAGTACATCTGGAATCGTACCCGCGGAGAGATACGTCTGGTCAGCGCGGCCGGCGCAGGCGCAGAAATGATTCCGGAGATCAGCCACGCCCGGCCGGGTACGACCATCAGGTACGTCGGCAGCGCAGATGTATTCGATAAGCTAACAAAGGTCTCCGAAATCCAACTCATCGATCTCGGAACCGGCGCCATCAAGCGGCGATGGCCACAGGAAACCACTCTAGCATCGGGCAAACGTCATCAGTTGTCGGGTGAGTTGCCGCTGCACGGCCTTCCAAATGGACGTTACTCACTTCGGGCCGTCCTCAGTGACTGAGACAGAAGAACAGATGCAGGTAAGATCCTCAGAAAGAAGAGCCTGAAGGGCGGCAGTCAAGCCTTTGTATGAACTATGAAGACAACATTGCTGATTACACTCGTATTCCTTTGGCCGTTCCTGGAAGCTGAAGAGTTTTGGCCCACACCCGAATGGCAGAAGGCCAGGCCCTCGGATGCCGGCATGAAAGAAGGACACCTTCGCAAGGCCCGCGACTATGCGCTGACCGGCGGCGGCTCTGGATTCATCATTCGTCATGGCCGGCTCGTAATGTCGTGGGGTGATCCCAACCGGCGTTACGATCTGAAGTCAACGACCAAATCGATTGGGATCACCGCACTGGGGCTGGCGATCGCCGATGGAAAGATTCAACTCGAGGACAAAGCGATCCAGCATCACCCGAGCTTCGGGGTACCGCCGGAATCCAATCGAAAGACAGGCTGGATTGAAAACATCACTATTCAGCACCTGGCTACACAAACTGCCGGCTTTGAAAAGCCCGGCGGCTACACGAAGTTGATTTACGAACCGGGCACCAAATGGGCCTACAGCGACGGCGGGCCGAACTGGCTGGCCGAGTGTGTGACACTGGCCTACGGGCAGGACGTTGACAAGTTGATGTTCGAGCGCGTGTTCACGCCGCTGGGTATCGAACGAAAGGATCTGTCCTGGCGAAAGAACTCTTATCGAAATGCCAGGCTGGGCCACGTGATGCGCCGCGAGTTCGGCTCCGGCATCCGAGCCAACGTCGATGCCATGGCACGCATCGGATACCTCTATCTTCGCGGTGGCAGGTGGCAGTCCAAACAGATTATTCCCGGAAAATTCGTCAGAAAGGCCAGCAGGCCGTTGCAGTCTGTTGCAGTCTGTTGCAGGAATACCCGATCACAATCCCAAGAGGCATGGCAACGCGTCGGGGCATTACGGCTTGTTGTGGTGGAACAATGCTGACGGCACGCTGAAGAATGTTCCTCGCGATGCGTACTGGTCGTGGGGATTGTATGAGAGTCTGATCGTGGTGATCCCCAGTCTCGATATCGTCATCGCCCGGGCTGGTAAATCATGGCAGCGCAAATGGGATGGTCACTACGAAGTGCTCAGACCTTTCTTCGAGCCAGTTGTCGAGTCCGTAACCGGGAGCAAACCACGAACACAAGTTGGAAAGAGGGAGGCGGCAACTTCCGCGACTGCGCCATCAGCGGTCAGGTTGCCCTGCCCGCCGAGCCCGATCATCAAAGGTATCGAATGGGCGCCGGCGGCAGGCATCATTCGCAAAGCCAGGGGAAGCGACAACTGGCCGATGACCTGGGGTGACGACGACCACCAATACACCGCGTATGGTGATGGCCGAGGGTTCAAACCCAATGTCGAGAGAAAGCTCAGCATGGGGTTGTGCCGAGTGACTGGAGGCCCTGGGGGCTTCCAGGGCGTGAACCTGCGTTCATCCACTGCAGAGCGTACAGGCGGCGGCGCAAGCGGCCCGAAGGTCAGCGGCATACTGATGGTTGACCGCGTGCTCTACATACTTGTGCGAAACACCGGTAACTCCCAGCTTGCCTGGTCCACCAACCGAGGCCAGACATGGACCTGGAGCGACTGGAAATTCACAACGAGTTTCGGTTACCCGACATTCTTGAATTTCGGCCGTGACTACGAAGGAGCACGCGACGAATACATCTACATCTACTCGCAGGATTCGAACAGTGCGTATAAGCGTTCCGATCAGATGGTTCTCGCACGGGTCCCCGCGAAACAGATAACCAGGCGAGAGGCTTACAGGTTCTTTCAGAAACTCGAGGAAGGTAAGCCGGTGTGGAGTGCGGACATCACCCGGCGCGGCCCTGTCTTTACTCACCGGGCCGCCTGCTACCGGTCATCCGTAAGCTACAACGCGGCCCTGAAGCGATACCTCTGGTGCCAGACCGGGCCGGGCAAAGACACCCGCTTCCGAGGCGGCATCGGAATCTTCGACGCGCCGGAACCATGGGGCCCGTGGACTACGGTTTTCTACATAAAAAAATGGGATGTTGGCCCCGGAGAGACTTCGTGCCTTCCCACGAAGTGGATGAGCAAAGACGGCCGCACGGTTCACCTGGTATTTTCCGGCAACGACAGCTTCTCGGTCCGCAAAGGAACTCTTCTGCTGACCGAATAGATTGCTCCCGAGTGGAGTGATGTGGTGGCGGGTGTCTCGCCCGCTCAGCCCTGACTACTCTCCCCAACCACCCATGAAAAGATTCCTCCTCGATAACGACGGCTCAAACATTTTTCACAACAGTCCCTGGGAGGGTGCCGCCCTGGAGGAGCTGGTCGACGAGACCGTGCGCGAATGTGCGGATGAAGTTTCCACTGTTCTCATCTGCAGCAACGCGGGCAACTGCAACTTCCCAACCAGAGTTGGACTGCTGGATCCGCGTGCGAGCATGCTGCATGAGGCAAGAGAAGAAGGTAAAGATCTATTCGGGATGCTGCTGCGCGCGTTCAAGGAGTCAGGACGAGAGACCTTCGTTACCATGCGGATGAACGACGTCCATAATCCGGATGACTCAGACGGCTGGAATACGCCTCCCGTTCGCAGGGACAATCCAGACCTCGTTGTTGGCATGGATGAAATCAAGGCCGGCACCGCGCAATGGATGTCCTACTGTCTCGATTACTCGCGGCCGGAAGTCCAGGAATACAATCTGGCTTTAATCGGGGAGATGGCTGAGCTTTACGGCGACACTATCGATGGGCTTCAGCTCGATTGGATGCGTTTTCCGCGACACCTGTCCGGTCAAGGTGATGAAGTCTGGGAGAAGCGAGAGCACCTGACCACATTCACCGCAGAGGCCCGCAAGATTCTGAAATCTGCGAGCACCAACATCCTGCTGGCAGCGCGTGTGCCGCCAACCACGGAAGGTTGCCGGATGCTCGGAATGGAATTGCCCGAATGGACAGCCCAAGGTCTGGTCGACTTCCTCGTGCTCTGTCCATTCCTGACCACGAACTGGACGATCCCCGTGGAAGAATTCCGAGATTGGATTGGCAGGAATGATGTTCCACTGTATGCAGGCTTCGATTTTGGCTACGGCAAATGCACACATCATCCGGAGTCGCTGCGAGCTGTCTGCACCAGCCTCTACGGATGCGGTGCCGACGGGATCTACGTTTTCAACTTCCCGTGCTGGACGGAGTACATAGCTGCGCGACCATACCATTGGCTGGCGGGTCTGGAGTGCCCTGAATCGGCTGCAACAAAGCCGCTTCAGTTTTCCGTCAATCATGCACGCCATCGCCAGCCTTGCGACGGTGTCGCGCAACTTCCGGTCACGCTTTCACCAGACGGAAGTGTTTCACTGAATCTGATGCTGCCGCAATCAACGCTGCCCGCATGGCGATGCCTGTTGCTGGCCAACTCACATGGGGACGTGAAGGTCGCGGTGAATGGTGAACCTGCCTCGAGTCTTCAATTCAGTGCCGGAGAAGAAGGCCATCGCAGCGAGATCTTTCTCGAATTCGCGGATCAGTATTTTCAAAAAGATGCCAGGCCAAAGCCAAGCGATTGCCGCATCTTCAAACCGAAGGCCTCGATGCTGCAAGCGGGAGAGAATGTCATTCAGATCGCGAACACCGGTAGGCAGAGCATCACGGTGGAGAGTGTGAAGCTTGGGCTGTGGTGATGGGGATGGGATGCTGCGAAGTCTGCCTTAAGGATTAAAGACAAGCCACCCACGTGCCCGCACGGCAAGATTGCCAGCATCTGTCAGGTACCACGTTGAAATCTTCTCAGCCTTGCCGGTTCTCAGAGTCGGGCGATTGTACACGTTGCGGACGATGTTGACGCGAAGGATGCGGCCGGGCGATGGCGACATGTTGATATCTTTCAGAGGGACGGACATCTCCACGCTGTACGATTCAGTGTCTATTGAGGTCGCTATCTTAATGTCACCGTCCCAGCTCGTTTCGCCGTTGTAGTAATCAAAGATATTTCCTTTGGAATTCGTGATGACCTGGAATCGCTGCTCCGGTTTGGTGTCCCCGGGCAGATTGAGAAGCAGCTCGAGCCCGTCCTCGCGCCAGACGCGGCCGTCCCTCGCGCTTGTCCAGGCCAGAATTTTTTTCGGGTCTTGAAAACAGCGCGCCGAAAAGTAGAGCCGCTCACCATCATGGGCCAAACGTACTTCAGTGCGATAGGTCGAAACTTTGCCTGTGCCGAGATCGGCGAAGTCGGTCACCGGACTTGTGTTCTTCCAGCACGCATCGTCGAGCTTTCCGTCAACCTTTGGCGTCGGCTGCCGATTGCAGAGCATGACCTTGCCTGCATAGGGCGCGACTGAGGTAAGCGCTATCTCTCGTGCGTCCGGGTCTTTGATACCGGCAAGTGCTTTTTCCACCACGCGGCGAACCACCGCGTCCAGCGAGTTTTGAGGAATCGGTCTGACATTCAGCCTTTTGAGCTGGCTGATAACCTGATCGCCCAGGGTGCGCGCCGCGAATCCGCGTGCTTTAGTCGTTGCACCGAACATGCTGCGCTCCGGGTAGCGCACACAATAAGGATCTCCACGCAATGCCCACTTGTAGTACTGATCCACATCAAGATCCTTATGCATGGCTTTGGCGAGCAGCTCCATACCTTGTGGAAGTGTCTCAGCCTTCTGCAGCATCGGCTGGGCCTGAATCGCATGGTGGTAGCGGAGGGTCATCATGCGGGCGACATCAAATGCCTTGCGGAAATAACGCACGCGCTCCTGGACGAGGAAAGAGCGTGCGAGCTTTTCAGCCTTCTCCAAGTGGGGCAGGCAATCTTCGGTGGCCTTGGGCGGGAAACTCAGAAGCTGCGTTGGATACCGGAATCGAAAGTTCACAATTTCCGGATCGTCATCAGGGCGCAGTTCGTGGCGTCCCATTGCAGGTTTGACCGTGTAGTACTCGACGATCTTAAAGTACTGGCGCATCGGTGCGGCGGATTCTTTGAAAAAGCCCGTGAGGAATTCATCCATCATCGCATCGACCTTGAGCCTGGGATTCCACATGAGCCGCGAGTGCATCCAATACTTGAAGCCGTCCAGCCCCCAGTTCATATACGCCTCGGCCTTGAGGTGGCGCGCTCCCATGTCGTAGCCGTGCTCGAGGTAATACTTGGCCTGCCGAATCTGAAGGCGCGGCACGCAGATACCATCGCCGTAAAACCAGTCGTAGAGCGCGAACCGTGAGACTGATTTCGTCAGTTCCTCGAGCCCTTCATTGAACCGCTCGGTGCCCTCCTTCGTTATGAGCGTGAAGCTGGGAACGACGTAGAAGCCGATCAGCCGGGGATGGATTTTCATGCCGGCCGGGAATTTCTTGCACTCGCCGTAGAGCAGGTAACCGATGAGCTTGTCCGGAAAACGCTCATCAAATTTTTTGGCCACCGCGTTCGCAAAATTGAAAAACCAGACCGAGCGCCGTCCCTGCCTTTCGCCGTCCTCGGTGGCGTCTTTATCCACAATCTTCATGCACCGCTCGCATTCGCAGTAGCGCCCGCCGTCGTTAATGCCGAGAGAAATGGAAGTGAGATCAGGATTCTTTCCGAACTGTTCGGCCGCGTATTCAACCGCGATGTCAACAGCTTTCGGGTGGGTCAAGCACGGCTGCCATCCCGCAACGGTACCCGGACCGGGCACCCGGCGCCGGCCGCCGAGGATGGGATAGATTTCAGGATACTGCTTGCCGTAACGGGTGACATCGAAGACTCGGTGCAGGTTGTGATGATAGCTCAGCCTTGGCCGAATCTTATTGCGTTTGCCCCAGGCAATGAGCTCTTGGTGATTACGCCATTTGAAACCGCTGTATTGCCGATGCAGATAGGCAGGCTCATAGGTCTTGTCGATCATGGGCACGGACAGATCCGGTGACAGCGGCACGTCTTCACCGAAATCGCCCGGAAGAAACCATCGCACCCCGCAGAACTCTTCGAGGAACGTGGTGCATGCATACGCGGTCGACCAGTCACGAGATCCAACAAGAAAAACTGCATTGGCAATCGTCTTGATACGAAAGCCGTCGATGTCGAGCTTTTCGATTTCTTCCGGCCTGACTTCTCTGGCGGCCCGAGAAGTCCAGCCGACATGAATCTCCGGCCGGCCAAATGGTTTCTCCTTCAGCCTTGCAAACGGAATGACCCGCCAGTTACGCCCGTTTCTACTGGAATAGAGGCCCCGGCCCTCAATGACAACACGAACCTCTCGGCCGATGATTCTGCCTAAGTAAATGGATAACTGAATGGCACCCAGCCTTGTCTCGCCAAGGCTCTCACCATCAGGGGGCAGAATGATGATCGGCGACTCCGTATCGGCCGTAAACCGGAGCCTTTCCGGCTCGGAAGAGGTAGACGCGCACAATACAGCGATAAGGATGATTGGTTTGGTACGCATGTTAATTCGGCGTGATTAGGACTGCGGGGTTCGTACAGGCTTAAGGTCTGGACAGAGACTTTGGCGAAGAGTTCCCGATTAGCACAATTTCACGATTCTCGCATCTCACTCTTCATGGCCAAAAGGGACTCCCCCAATACAATCCCGCCCGCATTCGAGGTGCGGAGATTATTCAAAATCATCCCGGCTCTGCAGGCGTGAAAACACAACACGGAGAAGATCATGAGTTATGACGTCGCAGTAATTGGAGCGGGCCCCGGTGGCTACGTTGCTGCCATTCGTGCGGCCCAGGCGGGCGGGAAAGTCTGCGTGATCGAAAAGAATGAGCTGGGCGGCACATGCCTCAATCGTGGCTGCATCCCGAGCAAGGTGCTGCTGCACGCTGCGAAAATATTCAGCTCCGTTCGAAAGGCCGAAGACTTCGGCATCAGGGGGGACATCGAGCTCGACTACGCACAGTTGGCGAACCACAAAGACATCATCATCGGCCGGCTGAACAAAGGCGTCGCCGCCCTGCTCAAAAACCGGAAAGTTACTGTCATCCAGGGTACAGGCAAGCTTACCGGCAAACGCGAAATCACCGTCGAACACGACGACGCCGAAACGGTCGTAGAAGCGAACAAGATCATCATCGCCACAGGATCGGAGGTCGGCCGTCTGCCGGTTTTTCCTTTCGATGGTCAACACATCATCACCAGTGACGAGCTGTTGCGCTGGGAGTCGCTGCCTTCAGAAATCATCATCGTCGGCGCCGGCGCGAGCGGATGCGAATTCGCTTCAGCGCTTTCCGATTTCGGGGTGAAAGTCCACCTTGTCGAGCTGCTGGAACAGGTGTTGCCAGGTCTCGATTCGGACGTGTCGAAGGACCTGACGAGGGCGTTCAAGAAGAAGGGAGTTCAGGTTCGCACTGGAACCAAGATCGATTCCATTTCCGTTGAGGATGGAAAAGTAAAGGCCGTGACCGGGGACGAAACCATCGAGGCGGACGTTGCCATGATCAGTACCGGGCGCGCATTGAACACCCAGGCCCTGGGGCTGGTCGATTTGAATATCGAAGTCGACGGCTCCTTCATCGTCATCAACGAACACTGCCAGACCTCAGTTCCCAACATCTACGCGGTCGGCGATAACACCGGCCGATCGCTCCTCGCCCATGTCGCCAGCCGTCAGGGAATCGTCGCTGCAGAGCATGCGATGGGAAAGGACACGTCGATGGATTATTCGCTCATACCATCCTGCATTTACACTGCACCTGAAGTCGCTTCCGTCGGGCTTACCGAAGCCCAGGCAAGCGAAAACGGTATCGAGGCAAAGACGGCCAAGTACTCTTTTCTTGGGCTGGGCAAATCCCAGGTGCTTGGCGAGGGTGCCGGCTTTGTGAAAATCGTAGGGGACGAAAAGACATCCCAGATCCTTGGCGTCCAGATCGTCGGATACAACGCCACCGAGCTCATCGGCGAGGCCGCCGTCGCCATCCGGCTGGAAGCGACCGTTGAGGAGCTTGCAGAGACTATCCACCCGCACCCCACCCTGTCCGAAGCCTACATGGAAGCAGCAGAGGCATTCCTGGGTCAGCCTATCCATGCGATGAGGTAGGATGGGAGGATGGGAGGATGGGGTGTTGGAATGCTGGAGTGATGGAGCGTTGGTCAGGCGGGCCTGTAGTGATCCGCTTTGGCGGATTAGGACACTGATCAATTCTCGTCGGGACTTCGACGAATGAGCTATTAGTAATGAACGGCAACCAAGCTTCAGCCCAGTTTTCGCTTCTCATCACAATCGCCACGACTGCCGTTACAGCGGGAGGCATTCAGTTAGTGAAGCCACGCGCTCTGGGCCTCTTCGGCAAGCCCAGTTCTGACTATAGCATCTATCTTGATGCTGCGGCACCATCCACTGTAAAGCTTGCGGCCGAGGAGCTTCAACGGGGGATTGAGATATCAACGGGCATTCGACTGCCAATTTCTGGTAAGCCTGCCGAACGGATGATCTGTCTGGGAAACAATGCCGCAGCCAGGAAGGCAGGCCTTTCCTCTGATTCGTTTCCTGACGACGGCTTCCGGATCGTCACGAAGGGCAAGCACCTCTACATCCTGGGCAAAGACACGAAGGGCAAGCCACGATGGCGGGGATGGGAAAGCCGTGGAACGCTGTTCGGCACGTATGAGTTTCTCGAAACTGTCGTGGGCGTCCGGTGGCTGATGCCGGGCGAGATGGGTGAAGAGATACCTCGACACAGGCGTTTGTCCGTGCCTCGCATGGATGTCACGCAGAAACCGGCTTTTCAAATCAGAGAACTGGTCGACGTTCAGAACCAGATTCGGACTTACGACCCCAAAGACGGCAGCCCCACGAACGTCGGCCCTCTCCAGGTGGATCGATGGCTCCTGCGCCACAAGTCACCCAACATTTCTGACGCTCTGAAATCGACCCGGCGCAAGATCGATCACGGACACGCGTGGATACACTACATCACCAAAAAAGATATGGCCGCCCATCCGGAGTTCGAAGCTGTATCCGGCAGCAAAGGGAAGTTCTGCACGTCGAATCGAGATGCAGTCAAACTGTTCGCAAAGCGTGTGATCCTGTGGCTGGACGAACATCCCGACCGGTGGGCCGCGCCGATCTCTCCCGAAGACGGCGGCAATTTCTGCAAGTGCGAAACCTGCCGCACCTTCACAGAAAAAGATTGGCACGGACGCGTCTCTCACACCCGACTCATTCTGAAGTTTTATAACGACGTCGCTGACATCGTCGCGCAGAAACATCCTGACCGAATACTTGGCGGATACATCTACTACAACTACATGTACCCGCCATCGGGGTCGGTCAAAATGCACCCCAACGTGTGGCTGTTCATGGCGCAGTTGAATTATTATGGATGGGGCCTTGCCAAGCCGGTTTATCGTGAGGAGATTGGCAAGCTCATTCAGGCGTGGAAAGCCGTCACGCCTAATCTGTACTACTTCAGTTGGTCTGTTTGGTTTCGCTCATTCAACGGGACGCCACTGCCGCCGGGTCGCCCCATTCTGAAACTTGAACTGCCCACGCTGTACAAACACGGCGTTAAAGGCGCAGGCGTGGTGGGTATCGGCGCGTGGGGCTACGGTGGATGTGAGAACTACATCCTGGCGAAACTGTTCTGGAACGCTGAAGCTGATGTGGATGCCCTTTATCGCGAATGGATGCAGAAGGCTTACGGCCCGGCGTGGAAGACGATGGACAAATTCGTGACGATGATCGAGGAGCGCGTGCTCGAACGGAAACGTGCCGAGCACCCCAGATACTCCGGCGACAATTACGAAATCAATTACGACTTCGTGGAGCAGGTTTACAAACCGATCTTCCCTGAGATGGAACGACTCTATCTTCAGGCCATCTCACAAACCGAGACGGCCAAACAGCGCAAACGTCTCGAAATGCTCGGTGATAACCTGGTGATGCTCCACTACAACCTGCGCAAGGCAGAGATGGTCGAGAACGCGGAAGACTCGGTTTTTTTCAGGGACGACGAGTCGTACCTGAAGTTTCTCGACGACACAGTGTACTCGCTGTCACTTTATCGGGATCACGGACATCGTGACGTGCCTCTGCTCTATCAGGGGTCTTTCAGCAGTCGTGCGGAAAATCCGCCAATGGAATTGCGCAAAGTATCGGTGGCAAGAATCCCGGCTGGAGCCGCTTCGCCGGTCGTCGATGGCGCTCTAACCGATCAGGCATGGAAAACCGCAGGAGTCGCAGACGCGTTTCGTCAGATCGGTCGCCCCAAACCCGTCGGGCGTCAGACATCCGCTCGAGTGCTGTACGATCGGACAAGCCTCTACCTGGGTTTTGAATCTACCGTTGAAGACGTAAAGCGAATTCCGGTGACCGTGACCGAACGCGACGACAATGTTTTCATCGACGACAGCGTTGAGATCTTTCTGGCGGTGTTCCCAAACGCCCGTCAAAAATACTGGCACCTGGCCCTCAACGCTGGCAACACCCAATGGGACGGCATCATTAAAACTCCCCGGCAAGACCTCGACTGGAAGAGCGCCACCGGCAGAACGAAAAAAGCATGGACAGCGGAAATCGTCATCCCGTTCAAAAGCCTCGGCCTGGCCGCCCCGCCCACCGGAACGACATGGTCCGCCAACTTCGGCCGCACTGAACGCCCACCCAATGGCGGCGTCGTTTACAGTTCGTGGAACGCTGTGTATCGAGGTTTCCTCGAGTCCAGCAGTTTCGGAAAACTGGTTTTTGAATTTTAGTAGTTCGGTAGCTCTGCGGCCGTTCAATGCGTTTGGGCAATGGGTAATAAGGGAATTCACCCAGAGCAACTCCTCAGACCAAACCAATATGATCAGCCAAAGGGAAAGCGATATGGGCGCTTCTAATTCGACATGCTGTCAAGCTGACAACGACAACGAGTAGTAAGTTTGTTTCATATACGTAAGTTGATAACCTTCAGAAGAATTTCTTCTGTGCGAACAAGAGGATGTCATGACACTTCAACTCACTGAAGATCAGAGGCGCGCAATCGAATCAACTCCAGATGACCTCCCGCGCCTGGTTATCGGTAACAGGGAATATGTGTTAATTCCGACCGAGACCTACGAACAGGTAAGAGCGGTGTTGGATGCGGAGGAGATAGACCCATCGTTCTACGAATTTGATGAAGTATCCAATTCCTGAACATGAGACTACGGCACCATCTCCATCGGGGCCCGTTCTGGTAAGACCCTACCAGATGGTGGTTCAGATAAACCTGCGAATTAACGACTATCTCTCTCCGTCCTTCCCGGCCATCCTCGATTCCGGCAATTCGCATAATTTCTCCATCCGGCAGGAACACCTTCAAGAATGGGTTAAGACCAGCTTGAAGCAGAAGGGCTTCATTCGAGTCAACAAGGTGCTTGTCCCTCTCGCAGAGGCGGATGTTGAATTGAATGGAAAGCACATCCAATGTCCGGGCGGGATAGCCGTGTTTCCTGAAGACCACCCATACGCTCCTCGCCTACCGTTGCTTGGCCTGAGAGCGATCGTTCGCAATGGCCTCACAGCAATCATCGATGGTGAGACCAAAGAATTGAGCATTCGTTGAGGGATTTCCTCAGACATGCCGCGCGTCATTCGGCCGATGGGACTTGAACAAGCAGATGCAGCAAAACTTAGAAGTCACGCTTAATCTTCTTTAGTTTAGTTTGGCAGGGAAGCTCATGGCTCGGAAACACACTTCCTGGAAAGACTTGGCACTGTGTGGCGCACAACATTTAATCATTCAGGTGCAAAAGCTGGCGCGCCGTCAGGCCCCCTCGACTTTTTCACATCAATTGGAATGCCTTTGATCTGCGGCGCTATTTCGTGTCGTTCCTTTCGGAGGAGCCATTTGAAATTCCAGTTGTTGTAAGATTCTCGATCTGCGTCCTCACCTTCCGGGTCGGGGAAGTCTGCCTGGTAGATTCGAACGAATATCTGGTGTCTGCCTTTGTTAATGTGATTGCGGGTCATCATCAGGCGGCCCTCGCCCTGAAGATCTTCATAGCGGCCCTCGATTTGACGCCCGTCCAGCCAGATAAAGCCGCTGTCGTCGAGAGTGAGCAAACCAAGGTATTCGCCTGACTCTTCGACTTCGATTTCGGTGTAGAGAAAGATGAATTTATCCTGGCTTTCGCCATAGGCTTTCTCGAAATCCATTCGCCTGTATCGGTCGTAACCATCGGAAGGGAAGCGGCGCCAACCATCAGCCAGGTCGGCACGCTTAATGCCAGACTTCTGCTTGAGATCCTGTGACTTGCCGGTGTAAGGATCGAGTGGTCCGGTCGTAAACCAATCATAATGTGCGCCGAGGAAACTCGTCCCCTCTGCTTGCTCGTTCTCAGCAGTGAATCTGGCGACCACTTCCACTTCTCCTGCGACTGCATCTTTGGGCAGCCTGACCTTGAACGAATGGCCTGCGATGGGGCTGTCCTTTTCAAATCTGATCTCGGCCTCCGACGGATCGAGCAACTCGAAAGGCCCGGGCACGGAGACGTTAATTGTCCCGGAGCGGATTCCAGGGTGATTCCTTCGGACCCAGACGGTCATGGCCTGAGTCTTTCCACGTTCCATGTGTTGGGCTTCGAAGGTCAAACTTACAGTGGTGGGCAGCGCGGCATCGTAAAGGAATCGGCGTGCTGGCAGTTTTTGGGGATCCAAGTCTTCAAACGCGGGAAGCAGGGCGTATTTGTCAACGAACACCCCGTCCTCGAATGCCTGGACTTTCAGGTGATGCCTGCCCGGATGCAGGTAGACGCCGGTACCGGTGTATTGATGGGACGGCATCCAGATCCATTGGTCGAAGCGATCCCTTTTGTCGGAAAAGCGACCTACCCTTTGGCCATCGATGTACATGCCTGTCGAGTTGCCGCATTTATTCTCCATAAAGATGCGTACCCACAGGCGGTAGTAGCCTTCATAATTGATATCGAAAGTGAATTTCCCAGTGCCAATGTCGACGGTGGAATCCTCGCCCAGCAGCCAGTCGTTGTAACCTCCAGCGCCTTCGCCAAGGTGCAGAGCTAACTGGCCGTCATAATGATCGATCTGGAAGTTGGGCTTTATGGAATAGGCCCATTCGGCCTCTGTCACGAAGCCGGATGGTCCGCCGCCATCCGCGCCAGCACCAGCCCCGTTCGTTCTCTTCTGATTATGGATGGCCCTGAGTGCAGAGAGAGCGAATCGGTGTGCCCGGGATCTCCGTGAGACCTGCGCGACGATATGTGACAGGTCCTTGTAGTGTTCCTCCAGCTCCTGCGGGTGCTGCAGGACCAGATCTGCCAGGCCGGGATAATCCCTTCTGTCTCTCAGAAGCGCCTGGACAGACCAGTCGAGTTTCAGCAATTTCTGGTTCTCTTTCTTATGAAGAAAGACATGTTGGAGAAGCTCGCCATTGTCCCTTCGAAATCTGCCGACCTTTACCTGGGCGAAAAGCCATTGCCGAGCACTGTCAGCCGTCTGCCCTTCTCTTGAAAGCAGGTATTTTGCAGACTTGGCTCGGGCTGCTGGGGATTCGTCTGATTGCAGCATTCTGAAGATCAGCAGGTCGAGCTCGAGATAGAGAGAGCCACCCCCGTCCTTTTCGTGTCGCCTGATGACTGCTTCGAGTGCGGCCATGCGGACCTCGGCAGAACGATCCTGCAGGAGCCTCTTCATCCCGAACAGCGCACGTGCATCCGATTTCTGCCAGATGGCCCGGCAGGCGGCTGCTCTCTGGGCAGTATTTCCGGTCAGGATCGTCCATTCCGGAGTCATGGTGATCTTGTAGAAGGCTAACCCAGCGAGGACCAGAAACGCTGCCAGAAAACCGAGGATCAGCCTTAAGGGCTTTTTACGCATGGCGGAATTATATCGT
The DNA here is from genome assembly GCA_030740295.1 of Planctomycetota bacterium. Next base: position 17,789 of record JASLXP010001161.1, on the reverse strand, counting down.
CGAAGACCGTGCATGAAGGCTTCTGAGCATCAGTTGTCAAGAGCCCTCTTTGACGTCCAGATTACATGGCACGGTCATCCCGGGAAAGCAGCAGATAGTGAGCAAGTACCACGCCCCCTGGCCGGTGGGAGTCAGCCAAAATTGAAGGACCTCGTGTCGCAGGCTGCCAGCCTGCCAGCCCGTCTTCTCATCGTCTTTATCTCTGTCCCGGAGCAAATTGAGATTAAGACGAAGAGAAAGACGAAGAGAAAGAGCCAGCCAGTCTCATGTTGCGTTGGTCTGGTGTGTCTTGGGCGAAGAATGAGGAGATGGACGAAAGAATCTGCCAGCCTGCCAGCCGTTTTCGTGGAATCCAATGCTGTAGTAATCGTGGCCAACAACCTTGCCTAATTCTTCCCCCTTACAACGCCGATTTCGGCCGCCGAAGCCCAGTCTCCCCCGTTCACTTCTGACAGAATTCGAATCTTCACGTAGCGGCCCGCGAGCGGCTTTGCTGGATTCGCTGACTGCACCTTCTTTACCTTCTTGAACGTCACTTCCACGTTGGGCTTTTCTTCGAACTCTGCCGTTTCGCTTACATAGAATTCGGTCTTGGCGAAGGCGCCATTCCAGCCGCTGTCCTGGCGGGCAAGGTAGCGAAAACCGGCAATGGGCTGGCTGGTGCCGAGATCGATGATGATTTCGTGAGGGTGCTTTTCGAGCTTGTGAGAAAACTGCGAATGCCACACGGTGTGCGGATCGCCATCCATCGCATTCTTCCCGTGCTTGCCGTTCGCGGTGTTTTCGCTGCTCACTCTTGCCATCTTCATCTGCCCGGCCGGGATCAGGTTGGGCTCTTTGATTCTATTCGCTTTGCCTCTGGGCTTTCTGGCTGGACGCGCCGTGCCCCATTTGGCCCAGCGATCGCGCTCGTGGCGAGTGCGCGTGGTGTAGGTGCCGGCCTGTACGGGTTCGTGTGAGGCCTGGGCAAAGGCGAGCATCTTTTTGAGGACCTCAGGATTCGCGCCGGCGACGCTGGTGGTCTCACTGATATCTTTCGAAAGGTCGTAGAGCTCCCATTCCCCGTCTTTCCTGGGTTGGATGGCTTTCCAGTGACCGAAGCGCACTGCGGTCTGTCTGCCGTATTCCCAGTAGAGCATCTCGTGCTTTTCCTGTTTGCGGCCAGTGGCCTTTTCGCCGAGCAGCTCGGGAAGAATCGAGATTCCGTCAATGTCCGATGGCGCTTTTGCACCGGTCAATTCGGCGAGCGTGGGAAGCACATCGGGCTGGTAAAAGATGAGGTCGCTGACCTGGCCGGATTTGATCTTCCCAGGCCACCGGGCAAGGAACGGGATGCGCAGGCCGCCTTCATAAAGATTGCCTTTGCCCCCACGAAACTCCACACCGGTTTTCGGATGGACGTTGGGGCCGAAAAAACCGCGGGGATGTTCCTTGCTCCGAAACCGATCCTGCCCGCCGTTATCGCCGGTAAAGAAGACGATCGTATTTTCTTCGAGACCCAGTTCCTTCAACAGGTCGAGCACTTCTCCGACGTTTCGATCCACCATGGTCACCATGGCGGCATAGTTCTTAATCTCCTGCGAGATGTTGGGATTCTTGACCCACTCCTCATCCTTGTAATGCTCCCAAGCCGGATCATCAGCCGGAATGTCATACATGCCGTGCGGAGGCGTGATTGGGAAGTAACAAAAGAAGGGCTGAGCCTTGTTCTCACGAATGAATTTCAGACCTTCTTCCATGATCCGTGAATGCGAATATGTCTTGCCAGCACGTCCGCCCTGGTTGCCATCGAGGACCACCTCTTCACTGTTTCGGATCAGGTAGGGCGGATAGAACGAATGCGCGTGGACCTGATCGTAATACCCGAAGAAGACATCGAAGCCGTGCTTCTCCGGCACCCCGGTCGAATCGCGTCCTCCGCAGCCCCACTTTCCGAATCCGCCGGTAGCGTATCCCTTTGCCTTGAGGATCGAAGCGATGGTCGGTTCGCCTTCGCGCAGTGGAGTGCCGCCGTCGTTGGCCCGAACAGATGCATGCCCGGCATGCTTGCCCGTCATCAGGTTGCAGCGCAGCGGAGCACAGACGGGCGCGCCGGCCAATGCCTGGGTAAACCGGATGCCCTCGGCCGCGAACTTATCGATCCTCGGCGTCTTGATGTAGGGATTACCCATGTGCGAGAGCTCGTAGTACGCAAGCTCGTCGGACATGATGAAAACGATGTTAGGCGGTCGCTCCGCGTTGGCCGAAGTGCAGAACAAGAGGATGGAAAAGATGGTCTTCATTTTAGGATTCAGTAGTTGTTGAGGGGGAGGATCTCAGTTAAAAGCTGTCCGCTACTGCTGTTGTTAGAGATACCTGCCTGACACCGAAATGACAAACCCCATGTCCACCTGCCAAGCCTGCCTTCTTAAGACTCTGTTCGCTTCTCTTACTCTTTTTACAGTCGCCATTGGTGAGCCATACGGCTTTGGCAAAGTCGTCAAGCTCGGACCGGCTGACGTGCTCGTTCACAATGAATTTCTGCACGTTTACACGGCAGATACGGTCGGGTTCGTTTTTCGGATGACGCATCCGGACAAGAACCTTTTCAAGAACCAGCCGCTCGAGGATGCCGGCCGGTATTCGATCACTGAAGACGGTGCGGAGATGGAAGGCATCAAAGTCATCGGCCGGTATGAGCACCTCTACCACATGGGCCATAGACCCAGGGCATACACGCCGAAGACCTGGCAGTCGACGGTTTTCGTGCGGCTGCCAAGGTCGATGAACGAGGGGAAGAAATACTCGTTCAAATCCAACGGGCTTGGGGAGAAGAATGTCGATGTCGCGATTACCTGGTCGGAAGAACAGGTTCTCAGTGATGCCATCAAGGTGAATCAGATTGGCTACGTTTCGAATGCCGGATTTCGTTTCGCATACTTCGGCAAATGGCTGGGGACGGCCGGTGCCCTCGGCAAAGTGGTCTCTGGCTTTTCGGTCATCGATCTGCAAAGCGGCAAGACGGTTCACGAGGGCAAGGCAAAGCTGCGTCACAAGGCGGGCCAGAAACATGAGGATGCATACAAGAGTGATTTCTCCAACGAGAACGTTTACGGCCTCGATCTTAAGGCGGTCAAGCCTGGCTCATACTGCATCAGCATCCCTGGCGTTGGGCGTTCGTATTCGTTTCGGATTGGCGATGATGTGATGGCAGAGCCGCTGTTCACATCGATTCGGGCGCTCTTTCACGAGCGGTGCGGGGTCGAGCTGAAACGTGAGCACACGCCGTGGGTGCGCAAGAGATGCAAGATGCACACAAAGATTGCGGCCTATCCCGAATTTGGGCCAGCGCTGAATTTCAAATCCATCAGGGAACACCTCGATAAGGTCAAGAAAGACGGCACCATCAAATACGTGGAGGTCCGGGGCGGTTATCACGATGCCGGCGATTACGACCGTCGGCCTATGCATATTAATATCGGCAAGCTGCTCGCATCCGTCTACGAGATCAATCCTGATGCGTTCATCGACAACCAGTTTGTCATACCCGAGTCCGGCAACGGCATTCCGGACATCCTCGACGAAGCGTACTTCCTCCTGCTCTACTACCTTGAGACACAATGGCCCGACGGCGGCATATCGGCCGGCAGTGAAGCCTGGGCGCATCCGAAGAATATCAACGAAAATGCGTGGCTGACCCATGTGGACAACGAGATCACCGAATACGTGATGCTCCCGGCCAGCCAGCTCTCCTGTTTTTCTTTTGCAGCTTCCGCCGCGCACCTGGGACGCCTGCTGAAAAGCTTTGCAGCGGGCAAGAAGAAAGGCGAAAGGCTGGTCGCTTCGGCGATCAAAGCGTTTGATTGCGGCATGCAGAAATTCCCGCCAAAGAAACAGGGCGCGGAAATCCTCGTCGCCGATGCGGCCGCAAGACTCCTCTATGCAACGCAGGACGCACGATTTGCCAGGCTGATCGATTCTCTGAAAACGTTGAAGGTCAAAATCGATTACCTGGCACCCGGCGCGACAAATTTTGCCTACGCTTACTGTATGCTGCCGGCCAAGACGCCCGGGCTCGATGGGGCCTTTCAACAGAACGTGCGGCAGGCCCTCGCCGGGTCTTACGGTTGGGCCACGAACACCTTTACCTGGAAGAAGGCATACGTGCACTTCAAGCACCCCTGGGCCCCCATCCTGATGGGAACACATTCGACCGGACAGGCGGCCATCATTGCCCTGGTTTGGAAGATCACCGGACAGCAAAAATTCTACGACCTGCTTTCCGCATCCGCGGATGCCTGCTTGGGCGCGAACCCGATGGGACAGGTGCAGTGCACTGGGCTCGGACAGAAACACGCGCTTCATCCTCTCTTCCTCGAATCGATGAACGACGACCTCGATGAATACCTGCCCGGTCTGTGGTTCTACGGACCCGGTCGCGGCAACCACTGGATGTTCCGTACATTCGGCAGCGTTCCGCCGGCAAAGCAGATTCCCGATCTGTACCGATTCATCGATATAGATCAGTGCCCGCCGCAGACGGAGTTCACCGTCACGGAAAATCTCGCGCCCGCGGTGATGATCTTCGGCGCGCTCGCCCCTAAGAATCCGAAGCCGTATCGAGGGCCGTTGCCGGCTCCAAAGTAGAGGCGTTGGGGGAGCAGATTCAGGCGTTGCCCGTCGCGGTCGTAGCCACGGGCTGCCAGATTCGTTCGTAAGAAGTCCATGCACTCAAGGCGACAGCTTTGTAGCTGCGGCGTCCCGCCGCCACTACCCCAAAGCATCGTAAACCTTGGGCAACGTAAGACTGGCTCTGTCCTTCACTTCGTCGTAATCTGATACTGCTCAGGGACGAAGATTAAGACGAAGAGAAAGGCCACCGGAGTCTGTGGTGAAGCCGAATACAAAGTGCCACAAGAAAAACCGCGGGTAGGCGCATACACTTTCGGCTGAATTGCCACACTCAGCCACAGGGCCCGTGCAGAAATCCATCCGCGAACATCTCAGCGAAAACAGGGACGTGCAGGCATGCCTCGCGCTGGCCGGGCTGGCATTGTTGTTCTTTGCCGAGGCGTTGAGCTCGCCGGCCTCGGTTCTGTATTCGAGCTTCTCGGACATCATCAACCAGCGGATGGCGTGGCAGGAACATCTCAGGCGAGATCTGATACTGCACGGCGAACTGCCGCTCTGGTATCCGAACATCTTCTCCGGCATACCATTCATCGGTAATCCGGAATGCTGGGCCTTTTACCCGGTCAACTGGCTCCTGCTGCCGCTGCCGGCCAACATTTCGATTCTGTGGATGATCGTCCTGCACCTCGTCCTGGGCGGTGTGGGGTGCTTTGGCTATCTGCGCTGGTCAAGGCAACTGGACATCTGGCCGGCCTTGATGGGCGCGTTGTTCTTCATGTTCGGCGGCAAGTATCTTCTGCACGTACTCGTGCCGGGCCATACCGGTTTCCTCGGGCTGGCGTGGGTGCCGCTCTGCCTGTGGATGATCGACAGCATCTGCCGCAGCAGTACTGACGCTTCGCGGGAGCTTCTTCGGCCCGCTGGAATTCTGGCCATTTGCCTCGGAATGATGGGACTTTCGATGCAGCCACAGGTCTCATTCTATGCGGCGTTTTTCATGGTCGGATACTTTCTGCTGCGACTCGTGGAAAGTGAGCAGAAGCTTGCGGCGTGTCTGCTCTTTGTGTCCGCTGGGATTCTGGCGGGGGCGATTTCGTCTGTTCAGATTCTGCCGGCCTTTGAAATGGCCGGAATGTCCGCGCGCAAAGTCTACGGCAGTACCGAGTTTTCGAGTGTCGGCGCACTGGGCTGGAGCGAAATCAAGGGTTTTCTCCGACCGGATCTGAGACCATCGATCAACCCGATGCAGTATTGGGAAGGAGATACATGGGCATGGGAGAAGGCTTTCTTTATGGGGTTGCTGCCGGTGGCCTGTATCGCGCTCTGTTTCGTATCGAAGAACCGGCGCGACATCATTTATTTCGCCGCTGTCGGGCTTGCATGCGTGGTCTATTCGCTGGGTGAGGCGGGGGGACTTTTCAGCGCGGCGAATAAACTGATTCCAGGCTTCTCTCTCTTTCGCGGGGCAGCAAGGCCGTTATTCATTCTGGGGTTGGTGTTGCCGTTTGCTGTGGCTTACGGACTGCAGGTCTTCTGGAGTGATCGAGAGGACCTGAAAGGGGTAATGGCCGCGGGGATCGTATGCCTCCTCCTGGCTCTGTTTGCGAGTTTCAGGTTCAGGGGGATCTCAGGTGGCGTCCTCTATTTCTGTATCTTCTATTCGGCGGGACTGGCTCTCCGGGTCAAGACAGAGCGGAAGCGGCTTGCCGCGGCTCTCATTACGGTGGCGTTTCTTGTCGAGTCGTGGAGCTTTCTGTATCCGCAGATCCAGCTCAGAGAGGTCGACAAACTTTATGGGTCGCCTCTGCTGGCGAGTCTGCCCGATTCGATTGGAGAGAAGGAAAGAGTCGCGGAATATAACCGGCAGATTGTCGGGACGATGCTGCCGGAGTACCTGCTCGTGCAGTTCGGCCTCAAAGACATTAATGGATACAACCCGATGCTGCCGGCGAGGTATGCGGAATTCATGTCTAAGGTGACAGGCAGAGAACCGAAGCCCGAAGTCTGGGTGCCTGATCTGAAACCCAAAGCGGAGCATCGGCTTCTGGATCATTTAAGTCTTGGATTTCGATATGAGGAAACCAACGAAGGGCCGCGTCCCGTGCGCACGAGGACTGCATTTCCGTTTGTTTATGTGGTGGCGAATGGCGACCAGATGGAATCAGTGGATGTGCTGAAGATGCTTGATCAGGAAGGACACGATCCAAGGAAGGTGGTTCTTCTCGAGAGAAAGAGTGAAGACCCGCCGCGGAGCGTCGAGACCACGGAAGACCCGCCGCGGAGCGTCGAGACCGCGACGGAAGGGGAGCCCTATCGTGCGCTCTCATTTGCCAGTTACTCGCCCAACAGAGTTCGAGTGAATGTATCGATGCAGAAGCCGGGCTACCTGGTGATGAATGAAGCGTGGCATCCGGGGTGGAAATGTTTCGATCAGACTGGGAAAGAGCACGAGGTGCTTAGGGCCAATTTCCTGTTTCGCGCCGTTCGCCTTGGGGTGGGCAACCATGAGCTTCTGTTTCGTTTTGAGCCTGCTTCATTTGCATTTGGCAAGTGGTCATCGCTGTTCGGATTTTTGCTGGCCGCAGGCATGGCCTCATGGCGGTGGTTTCGTCGGGGCAACGTGGAACGGCAATGCATACTGGGCGTGGCTGCGATCAGCCTGTTGTTGCTGGTGCCGGTGGCTTGTCAGTGGAGCATTCCTTTTGCCGGCGATTACGCGAGCCGTCATGCCATCAATCCGCAGTGGGGAGGGATGCCGTTCCCTTTCATCCTTGCACTGCTCATGGTCGGCCTGGTCTGGGGAAGTCTTAAGAAGGAAAAGGAATGGGCCGTTGAAAATCAGAGCGGCTGGTGGGTGACGGGACTGCTGTTGATCCTGGCGGGGCTGAAATTCCTGCTTCACTTTTCGTCAGTGATGTTTCTGCACGAGTTTTCCCTGGCGGCCGCGGTGTGGCCGTTTATCCAGCGGCTCGGGGACGGCGCTTACAACGTGGCCGCGAGCCAGATTGATAGCCTCGGCCATTTTCTGGAGACCTTTCAGTGGCGTTTTCTTGAAGGTGAACGGGACCCGCTCCTGCCTCACCTGGAGACCCATCCCCCAGGGCCGACACTTTTCTTTTACGGGGTCATGCAGTTCCTCGATGTCTTTGAAGGTCTGCGTCACTGGCTGGAAACGACCGCGCTGAATATGTCGCCCGTGCTGCGTGATACGCTGGGCGAGGCCACGACCCGGCAGTCAGATATTTTCAGGTTTCCCCTGGGCACTGCGCTCGGAGCTTCGCTGCTCTGTTACCTGCTTGCAGCGATCACGGTGCCGCTTGTGTATCTGCTTTCGAGGGAGTTTTGTTCGCGCAGGACCAGCTTCATCATTGCTGCCTTTACCGCGCTTTTTCCCGGCACCTTCAGCTACAACCCGGGGCTCGATCAGACATTCGGCGCGCTGGCGGTGTTGATGGTCTGGCTGGCGGTGAAAACGGTGAAGACTCGGCATTGGTATTTCGGCGCCCTCTTTGGATTCGTCACCTTCATCGCGATAGGGACGACTCTCGCGTTCCTCGTGCCGCTTGGCATGCTCTTCTGGAGCGGCGCCTTCCTGCTCTATGCAATGAAACAGGAATCCAGATTGCCGGATTGGCGTGAGTTCGTGCCGGCTTTCATCGGAGCCGCTTCGGGGTTCTTTGTTCCGATCATCCTTCTCGTCATCACCTGCAAATTCAATCTGATTTCCGTGCTGCTCCTCTGCTACAAAAACAATGCGGAGTGGCACAAAGGCTACGGAAACGAGTATTGGCCGTGGGCCCTCTCCAACCTTGTGGAAACGCTCTATGCCATGGGCCCGGCCGCGACGATTTCATTGCTCGTCTTATCTGTAATCAAGCTCCTTGAATTCGCCCGAACCAAAACGTTCCAGATCACGGATGCTTTTTACTGGGGGATCACCTTCACCTTCTTCCTGCTCTGCGCCCTGGCCGTGAACCGCGGCGAAGTGGGACGTATCTGGCTGTTTCTGTTTCCGCTGCTCTGGACCGCAGTGGCGCCGGTTTTGGAGAAAGGAAGCCCGTTCAAATTGGATTCAGATCAGGTGAATCGGGCATGTCTGCTGTTCATGTGTCTTCAGGCCATCAGCGTCCTTGTGCTGGCAACGAGCACGGACGCGCTGGAGACTTCCAAGACTTTCTACAACGTGATGAATAAGTTTGGGGGGTAGGGAGTCTTTCTCTGTCACTTCTGCGCGTGGCGCGGAGATCTTAATAACTACGAAAAAGAGGGCCACGGATGAAGAGGGCCACGGATAAAGAGGGCCACGGATATCAGAACCAAAACATCCGCGGTCTCTTCATCCGTGGCCCTTTCCGTGCTTGCGGCCGAAAGCAGCTTTAAGACATAGACGATTCTTGACCGCGCAGCAGCTCGTGAACTCAACTCCGTGCTACACCATCATTGAACGGATTCTGAGGAGTCCAATCGTCGCGTCGCTGTCTCATCCACCTCTGTCACCAGGGCTCCGAAATCGGGAGTCTCTGTTCCAGCCCGGCGATGTAGCCTGGCGGGGTGAATGGGCGGGAAGCCGGCCTCCTTGAGCAACCCCTGGCCGATTTCGCCAAGGACGAATCGAACAAACCTTGTGGCGGCCTCGACATCTTTACAGTCGTTCATGATGGTCATCGAATAGAGGATGACTTTGCCGGTAATCGTCTCTGCCTTGCCGTCCCTCTTGACCTCTATCGAGACGGACTGATAGAGCCGTTCGCGTTGCGGATCACTCAGATTGATCTCGGCCGGCAGATCGACGACGCGCAGCCCGTGATCCACTGCCTGAGACCGATAGACGAATGCGTAGTCGATGCCGCCCGTTGCTTCGACGAGTGAGAGGAGTTTATGCGAGTCTTCCCGGACGTACCTGCCTGCCTGGGGTTGCCTGTCCCACAAGCGTTCGAAAATGCCGGCCTCGCCCTTCGCGGTCGGGTAGTGTTTGTCCGCGAGCTTCCAGGACAGCAGTGTCCAGTATCCGCATGGATCGAGCGAGGCATCCGCTCGACCGAAACGGACATCCTCACGTAGCAGAATCTCGGGCCAGTTGTCCTTGCTGATCTCGTTAATGTATTTGCTCATCTGAGTGCCGACCAGAACGATCTCGTTGGTCAGGAAGTCCATTCGCCATCGCGCATGTGTCGGGATGATTCCATCGATGAGACGGCTGTCGGCCACGGCAAGAATATCGCAGTGACGCCCGTGCGTGGCCTTCTGCATGGCAAGGACGCTGCCACTCGGTTCGCAAATGAGATCGATGTCTGGGTGAAGCTCTTCAAATCTCCGCTCGATTCGGCTGAAGGCAACATCAAGACTGTCGGCAATGAATGCACGGAGCTCGATGCGCCCGCCGGAAGAGCCGCTCGGCCCCAGAAGAAAGTATCCAAGCCCCGAGACAAAAACTGCGGCCACGATTTTTGACAACGTATTTCTGCTCACACGAAAACTCCCATGGCATCGACGAACAGCCTCAGACCGATCGTGTGCACGAGCGTGACGAATACGAGCAGGAGGACCAGACCGCCTGCCCGGCGACTGCCTTCATACCACTCACGAATCATCGGCCCCGCGCAGCAGGCCATCAGCGGCATCACGATCATCCAGAGCCGGCCCACTTCACCGAGATTCTTTCCGATCACGTTGAGCAGAATCAACGTCAGCCCGGTCGCCAATCCCATGTCCATGAGAGTGGCCGGCTGGTTCGTATCTTCCGCGCCCAGCCACCGGCGATTCAAGGTTCTGGACCAGGCAAACCAGAAGAGACAGAAAAGCGGAGCCCCGGCAAAGATGAGCAACTCCGCCGGATTAAACAGAAACCACTTCCAGTAGATTCGCCCGGAGTGAGCGTTGAATTTGTCATTGTTTTCCAGGCAGACCTTCCACACGGCGAAGATATTGTGGTCAAAGAACAGCCACAGGAGCGCCGCTGGAACGAGTATGCCGCCGACGCCGCCAGCCAATAACGCGAGATTCTCTCTGAGCCAGTTTTCAGAATCTTTGCGACGGTGAAAAATGGCCATCCCCCACAGGAGCGCGCTGATGAAGCCAGGCACAAGAAACGACATCGAGAAAAAGAGCCCACAGAAGATGGTGAGACCGGCGCCCGCGGCAAACTTCCACGACATGGTTTTCAGCCCGCGATAGACGAGAAACATGTACAGGCAGGTGATCGCCGGGAAGAGCTGATCCGGATGCGGATTGAAAAGGTAAAGCGCAGGCAGGAGCGCTCCTGCAGCAGCCGTGCCCAGGGCCACCTCTGGCTGCAACTCTGTGCGAAGTAAAATGTAGAGCGCCACGACCAGCAACGAGGCCAGCAGCCTCAGGGCAAACGATCCCAGCCAGACCGCAGTCTCGTGTTCGGGCTCGCGAATAAAGGTGCTGAGCGCCATCTGGATTTCCGGCACTTCAAACGCATTCGGAGGCGCCAGCCAGCGGAACATTCTCCGGATCCCCGGCACAGCTTCCGCCACTTTCAAAAACGGAAGATAGAAGACAATACTGCCCGGCGGATGTGTGCTGAGTTGGACACGAAACTCGCCCTTCTCGATCTGCTCCCTGTAGCTCGAAAGATATTCGTGAAGGCTCGAAATCTGGGTCGCCCGATTGAAGTAAGCGTTTGCCGGCGGGTACGAAGCGAAAAGGGTCTCCACATGCCCGCCCGGCCCCATCCCCGCAGACGCCACCTGCAAACCGAACGATGCGACAAAAAGCCCGGCGACGAATCCAGCTTCGAGCTTGCGAGTGAACTTCTCCACTTTAAAAAAGGCGCAACTAAGCAGGAGGAGAACCGCGCCCGAAAGAACCAGCGGAAATCCAAGCGAATAGAACTGAGGGTTGTCAATGACCCGCCAGGTCCACTGTCCATCCCCGGGGATTCCGATCCCGGTCGTGGTTGTCGCCGCATAGATGAGAGTGATGATCGTGCCGGCCACCGATGCCACGCAGAGGCCAATCGCTATCGGATTCATTGTTGTTCTGTCGCCGGACTCGTTCATGCCGATGAGGATATCCGGAAGTCATACAACGGGCAGCCTGTCCCCGCCGGAAACACGCTAAAGCCTGTACTACAAACAAATACTCCAACAGGTGTGCAAATGCTTTGTGAGCAGGAAGCTCAGTGGCCCGTTTCTCGACCCGGCAAACAGATTGCGCTCCGCGAGAAAGTCCTACTCCCTGGTGATCACTTCATCCATGTTCATCACCGTCCTTGCCACAGCCACCCAGGTAGCACTTTCCTGAACAGGGATGTCTTTCTCCTGCTCGCCGGCCAGCGCTTTTGCCGCTTCCGTATCAGCTTTGTAGAGATCGCTTAGCTGCTCAAAAAGATTCTGAACGATGGCCTGTTCCTTATCCGATGGTCAGCAACGTCTGGATGTGTGATGGATGGAGTTTAGAGCGGCTGAAAAGGCTACTCTCAGGCGGCAGACACGCCACCTGCTACATCTTCGCAAACAGAGCTTCCATAGGGATGCTGTTGGTGATGCCCCCGATCTGACAGAATACAAATCACGATTGGCGGAGCTGATCTGAAAACAGTTCGCCAAATCCATTGCGACGAATAGGGTCTTCAAAATCAAGCCCGGACAATTGCACGGAGATACATATGAGCCAACAGCCCAACCTGGTTTTTATCTTTGCTGACCAGTGGAGAGCGGATGCCTGCGGGTACGCGGGAGACCCAAATGTCAAAACTCCGCATCTGGATCAGTTTGCCGCGGAAGGCATCAATTTGAAGAACGCGGTCTCCGGCTCTCCGGTGTGCACGCCTTATCGCGCGACACTGATGACCGGCCAGTACCCCTGGACCCATGGCATATTTTTGAATGACCTTTGCCTGAGCACGGATGCCACCTCTATTGCGCAGGCCTTCAAGGCCGGAGGATACCGAACTGCATACATCGGCAAGTGGCATATCGATGGCCATGGCCGGTCGAACTACATTCCACGCGCGCGGCGCCAGGGTTTCGAGTATTGGAAGGTCCTGGAATGCACGCACAACTATAGCGAGTCGTACTATTACGAAGACGGGCCGGAAAAGCTGAAGTGGGATGGTTACGACGCTATCGCACAGACGAAAGATGCACAGGAATACATCCGAAACAGGGAGCGCGACAAGCCTTTTGCCCTCTTCCTTTCGTGGGGGCCGCCGCATGCTCCTTACCTGACGGCGCCGCAGAAGTATCAGGACATGTACGATCCTGATTCGATTACACTCAGGCCGAACGTCCCGAAAGAGATGGAGGAGGAGGCACGCCGCGATACTGCAGGATACTACGCGCACTGCACCGCGTTGGACGACTGTTTCGAAGAGCTCCGACAGACGCTGAAAGACGAGGGCCTTGAAGACAGTACTGTTCTCGTTTTCACCTCAGACCACGGGGACATGATCGGATGCCAGGGCCAGCGCAAGAAGCAGCGTCCCTGGGAAGAATCGATTCGAGTGCCGTTTCTGATCCGGCATCCGAATGGTATGGGAGCCAACGGCAAAGAACTCGACGGCCTGATCAATTCCCAGGACATTATGCCCACGATGCTCGGGCTCTGTGGTGTGGAGATTCCTGAGTCCGTAGAAGGGCTGGATTATTCGGAGTACCTGAGCGGTGGAAACAATCCAGGTGATGATGTTGCGTTGCTTTCGTGTGTTTCGCCTTTTGGGCAGTTCACCCGAAACCAGGGCGGACGTGAATTTCGCGGCCTCCGTACCAAGCAGTACACCTATGTGCGAAGCCTTGATGGGCCGTGGCTGTTGTACAACAACGAAACGGATCCCTATCAATTGGAGAATCTTTGCGATAAGCCGGAACACGCTGATCTGCAATCTGAAATGGATGCTCTCCTGGATAGAAAACTGGAAGAAGCCAACGACGAGTTTCTTCCCGGTGAAGAATACATCCGCCGCTGGGGCTACAAAGTGGATGAGACGGGGACGGTGGGGTATTCGAATTAAGGTATGGTATTGCCCGCACCACATTTTCTACCGGTGGGAAGAACTCAGAAACCAACGGCGTCTAACGCTGAACTTCAGAACCAATCGGGAGCTTTTATGAACGTCATCGCTTCAGCTCTGCTTCTAATCGCCGCATCTCTTTCCGCTCAATCTTCGTTCCCGCTCGACCGCATGGACAAGGACAGGAATGGCGAACTGACAGAGAATGAGCTCGGCAGCAAAGGCTCACGAATTCTGGATCGGTTTGATACGAATAAGGACGGCAAACTCGGCCGTGATGAGTTAGAGAAAGCCAGATCGATGTGGATGCAGAAATCTACGAGAGGAAGTCGAGGGTTAGGCCAGAGCTCCAGTCGATCCAAAAGCTCCGGTGGTGGGCGGAGCTCTCGCTTTAAGGATTTCCCTTCAACGAAACCGGCGCCCGGGGATCGCGCACCCGCCTTCAAACTGAAGACGCTGGATGGTGAACCGGTATCGCTCGCATCCATCACCAGTGAGCGGCCGGCGGTTATTGAATTTGGCAGCTTTACGTGACCGCCCTTCAAACGTCAGCACGGTCGTGTTGAATCACTTGCGAAGAAATACGAAGGCAAAGTCGACTTCTACACCATGTATGTCCGTGAGCCGCATGCCGGAGAAAAATCGTTCACAGACATTAAACAACCCGGCACCTATGGTGAACGGTGCAAGCTTGCCGAGGACACTCGCCAGGAACTGAAGGCCGGCATCGCTCTCGTCATCGATGAAATGAACAACGAGGCCCGCGCTGCGTATGGAAACCTCCCCAATTGCGCTTATCTGATCGGGAAAGACGGGCGGGTGTACTTCAAACAGGCATGGACGAATGCCACGGCGCTCGAACCGGCGATTGCATCGCTGTTGAAGGCTGGCGGGTCGGGCGGGGAGAATCCTCCGACACTTGAAGACAGATCCATCCAGGCGGCCCGGCACTATGGCAAAACGAAATCTGGCCGGCGTCTGCTGCGGATTCCGATGCTCTACAAGTCCGTGAATGGGAAACCGGAAGGGAAAGAAAAAGAGATCGCCTGGCTGGACTCGTTGGACGCCGCACAGAAAATCGCGAAGGAGTCCGGCGTGCCGGTGATGCTCGAGTTCTTCCATCCTCAGTGCGCGTTTTGTCAGAAGATGGCGGCGACGACACTCGCCGATTCCAAGGTAGTGCAGCTTTCCCGCAAGCTGGCCTGTGCCAAGCTCAGCATCGCGGATGAAGGGGCATCCGAGTTGTTCGACAAGCTCGGTTTCGCCGGCACGCCTTCCATTGTGTTTTATTCGCCGGAGGCGAAGGTGCTCCTGAAGAATGAAAGCATACTGGATGCGGGAGCACTGCTGGCGCTGATGTATCAGGCGTTGGAGACCACTAAAGACTGATTGCCTCGAAGGCACGGGGCGCAGGCAACAAGGTGGCACATGGAAGATCTAATTCAGGCTCTTGGGCCGCATTTTGCCTTCGAGGCCGAATTCATCGACTTCTTCGCCGGCCTCTGCCTTGCGCATGATGCGGATTGACTCGTTTTTGACGTCTCGCTTAATGCCTGCGACTTTTGACCTGAGGGAGTTCGCCGCGCTCACTGCTCTGTTGGCGGCTGTCCGCGCGGCCGACGAATCCTGTTGTAGTTGCTTCTTGTATCTCTTCATGGAACTGACCGCCCTTTCGTACGCGGAGCAACCTCCATGATCTGCATGTGATTCCTTCGACCTTTTGGCTTCTCCATAATACTTGCCCGTATCAGCCGCTTTATGTTTCGCCTGTTCGACCGCCTGGGTGTAGACCAGCATCCTTTGGTTCGCCCACTCTTCCGCTTCCTCGAAAAGCGATTTCTTGATCTCTTCGACCTTTACTCGAATAGCGTCAATACGCTCTTTCTCTTCCTGATTGACCCACCTGTTGCCCACTTTGACGAACCCCTGGGCGCGCATTTCTTCCTCCTTCTGGGCCTCGGCCTGTTTGTCGAGCTCCTTGACTTCCGCCGTGGTGAGCCATTGTCCGTCACGCAGTAGATGGCCGAGAATGCGATGCGCAGCGGCATTCTTTTTATGATCGGGATCGATTTCCAGGCTGCGGAGCGCGGCTGCTCTTTCTTCGCGCCTCAGGCTGTTCCGTCCCGCCCAGATGGCAAGGTCGAGCCAGCCGACCGCATCGATTTCATCGAGTTGAGCACCCTTCTTTTTGTATTCCGCCAATTTCATTTCACGCGCGCTGAGCTTCTTCTCCACGCTCTTGAATTGTGAACGGTTGAATTTCATGGCACCGCCGATTGTCTTAATTTTCAGATCAACGATTCGCCCTTCCCACTTATCACCATCCACTGTCAAAGTGTCGCCTCCTGCGCCAGCAGTGACACTTTCTACTTTATCAGCACTTACAGCAACGGTTTCTCCGTCTTTGCGAAAACTGATCTCAGTAATAGTCCCGGACATCTTTCCGCCGTTGTTGAGTTCAACCGAATCTGCCCGGGTTGAAGAGCAACATAAGCTCAAGATTGCCATGAGCCAACAACTAACCATATCTTCTCCTCATTTGCATGAATACATGCGCCATCCTTTCGAGTCGCGGGGTATCTTAACTGAAATAAAACGGTGAGCATGGCGAAATCAAGCCCCTCACGCCTTTTCGTGTAAAGCTTGTGTAACTTCCTCATAGATCGATAAATGTTCCTCGAAGAATTTCTGCGAATCGAGATTCTGCTCCACCATGACGCGGAAAAGGCGAAACTGTCCATTCTGGAAGCAATACGAGTTGGCGTTGTTGCATTCTTCGAGCGCTCTGAGCTGTGCATTGACCAGGTCGCCCGGACCCGGCGGTCGGCCGTTCAACTCTTCGGCCGTCTTTGTGAATTCATCACGAAGAAAGCCATCAAGCAGACGGACGAACATGGCCTGGCCGTTGAGCGAGCCATCGGGCCCCCGACAATCTTTGAGCGCCTGTTCGATGAATGCCTTCATCTCATCTGCGGATCGTTGATAGTAACGGTTGGCCAGTTCGACGGTGATTTCATCAGGTTCGCTCTCTGGAGTAATCGCTGTTGGTGTGGATTCGTCTGAATCGCGCCCGGCAGCCGGCAAGGGGGCCTGCCTGAATCGGCTCTGAGCGAGGTGATTGCGTGTGGCCTCCATCGCGGCGCTTAGCGTTTGATCCGGCACCCCCTCGACCTGTCGGGATAGAGCAAAAGCGCGATCGAAATGACTCTCCAGGATCTGAAAAAGCTCCTGCGACTTCTGGGTGAAGAATTCTTCAGAGCAGCGGCCAGCAGCCCAGTCATCCACGAGCCGGTAGAGGTCTTTATTGAACGTGAGGAATAGACGCTTGTGGTAGAAGAGACGCATACGGGAAAACATGGTACTCACTCGAAACGAATCTGATCGCCTTCCCCGATGATCAATGTCTCGGCCGACAGCATGAAGATCAGATTGGCGGCGGCCTCCAGAGATTTATCCAACGTTTTCTGAATCGACTTCGAACGGATCACTTGCGTCAGTGGCGTTTCTCCAATCGGAATTTCGCTCTTTCCAATCGGCAGCGAAAGGGTGACCTTTCCGCTCAAGCTCCCGTGCCTGATTTTGAATTCCACTCGGTCGGGTCTTCCGATGCCGAGGGCAGTGCGGATGGTGTTCAAATCGGGCTGAGCCCGTTGAGGGTCAAGGGCATCGATCATTCGGAGGAGCTCTTTCTTGCCAATTTCCGTGATGTGGAACGCCCCCTTGAGTTCAGAGATTCCCCCGCTCTGGCCGGTCTCATCGATTTCGAGCAGCAGATTGAAATCCCCCCGAACGCCGCCCACATCTTTGCCTTTGCTTGAACTCACATCCCCGCCAGCGACACCGACAAATTCACCATTGACACTCAACCTTGGGGTACCGTTCACCGCGGCGACAGAGACACTTGCAGAAACATCTCCGTTGAGCAGTTTCATTTTGAATGAATCAATCCGTAGCTCACCATCGATCACGCTGAGCGGCATTACAAAATCTGTGACAATCGTCTTTCCTTTGTATGCCAGCTTTTCGAACTGAAGCGGACGGACCTCAGATCGGTAGGACTTGAATTGCTTTTGAAAACGCCATCGCTGCTTTTCCTGCCGTACGTTTTGCCCGTCCACATTCAGTTCTGTAGACAGACCACTGGTTTCGGACTGCCCGGCCTGCCTGGACGACAGCGTTCGAAATAGTTTACGGAAGGGCA
>JASLXP010001160.1 GCA_030740295.1 Planctomycetota bacterium | reverse complement strand
GATCAAGGGCCTGATCCTCGGGCCACTTTCCCTGCCGGTAGACTCTCTCCGGACTGAACCGGACCATCCCCGTGAAGCTGAAAGCCGGATCTTCGCGCAGCACCTGTTTGAGAAACTTGTAGTCGTAGTTGGGCTCACCGGCGATGTAAAGAACTCGCGTCTCATCTCTGTGAACCTCGATGGTGATGTTCCTCATATTATTTGTCACTGTCTGTTCCCCCTTCTGCTGAGGGATGGCAACGCGATAGGTGAACAGGCCCACCGTACTCGGAACAAACGTGAGAGTTGCCCAGGTATTCTTCTCTTCTTTATTCAGGGCCACGGGCTGGGCGCTGAGAGTGTTCTCACCAAACTTGATCTCTACCGGAACCTCTCCCTCGAATCCGCGGTGGTAAACGTTTACCCGAATCGTCGCTCTCTCATTAACGACTACCCTCTTGTTGTATTCAACGGAGGCGATCGCCAGTTCGCGAGAGGCCGAGTCCTTCACGGGGCTGGGATTGCCAACACCGACGGTGAACAGGGGAAGCCCGGTCTCATCGGCAACCGCGGACAGGGGACGTCTCGCGTTGTCGGCCCCGTCAGTGACCACAACCATCCCACGGATGTCCCCCTCCACCTGTCTGTAGGCGGCCGAAATGGAGGCCCCGATATCGGTGAACTCGCCCCGCGGTTCCATGGCCTTCAGATCGTCATGCCCGATGGGGACGGCCAACGATCCGAATTCAAACAGGTGCAAACGGAATCGGCGCTGCAGCCGTTCGAGCCAGGGCACGGTCTCGATGCTGCTGGCCGCAGCTTGTGACCTCGACCGGCTCTGGCTGTCCGCGGTCTTCTCTTTAGCAGGCGGCAAGAAGTCGGGACTCATATCCGAGATGCCCATGCTCCTGGATGTGTCGAACAGAACGAGCAACTCGCCCTTCCTGGGCACTACCAGATCGTGCGACACGATGGGTTGAAGCGCGCTCAGGAATAGAGCAACCAGACCGAGCGTTCTCAGGAAGATGAGCATCGCCGCACGTCTCTTGGGAAACGCGCGCAGGATCTTCAGGTAGAGAAGGAGAGTCAACAGCAGGAGTACGAGCGTGCCAATGCCGACCAGCAGGCCGGGCATCGGTACGGCGAAGGTAAATTTCCAATTGAGTCGTTCACCGGGGGCGAGGGCGCTTGACGGGCCTTCTGCGAATGTGCTGGTAAGGAGGCACGAGGCGAGGAATATGAGGAACGAGGCCATGTTCACACACGCGAGAAAAAAAGGAGAACGATCAGAAGCAGAAGCCCAATGGAGATGCTTGACATCGCCCCAGTGTCACCCGACCGCGGTACTTCGATTGGCCATGTAGCATTCCATTGCGGCAATCATCAGAACCAGGAACAGCATGTTACCCCAGAGCTCGACACCCTCACGATGGCGTCGCAGCAGCTCTGGCAGTTTCTGATCTTCAGCTACAAATGTTGTTCGCCCCGGGACAAGATCTTCCAGGGCCTGTTGGGCTGTGGGAGTCATGTCAGATTCTGTGGAATCGATGTTCACGGCGAAGACATCCTGCTTCAAGCCATCCGGCCGATAAATGTCGACGAGGTAATAGCCGGATTCGTCCGTCTCGCGGAAAGTAGTATCAGCTTTCTCCTGCCCCATGGCGACGAGCCTGTAGGTGTGCTTTCCCGACCGATCTATGGCGATGGGCACCCTGGCATCTCTGAAGTCATAGGAAAAAGGTACTTCCTGGCCGACAAGAAATTCACGCGCGCTCATCTTTGAAGGGCTCAGGTAATCGACCAGTTGCTGGATGAAAGGAAGGTAGGTAGGCCGCCTTGGAAAATCCGACCAGTCCGCATCACACTTGCTGGCGAAGATGACGACGTTGCCGCGGCCATACTCGAATTCCATCAATGCCGGTGAACCGTCGTCGAACGAGGCGAGAGTCCTGGCTTTAACATCGGAATCTGCTTCAAGCTTCCAGAATTCCCTGAACAGCACCCGCGACAGGTTTCCGGTCTCGCCCTGCTGAAATCGGCGAAACAGAGGGTGGCTGAAATCGATGCTCTGAAGGGCGTATCCGCTACTTTCATCTTTCGCAGTACGGCCCTTGAGCTCGATCGGGCATAGCGCGCTGCCGGCATAAAGGGAAGAGAGCGGCTGCACACGTTCCCCAAGAAACAGGGCAGCGCTTGCCCCCTTTTCGACGGCCCTTTCCAGAGCCTTGAGAGTGTCCGTGTCGATTTCCGGAACATTGGCAAACATAAACACTGCGAAGGACTCCACGTTTACCTTCGGTAGATCGGCCGCGGTGATGACTTCCGGCTTGATCGCTCCGGTGCCGGAATGCGGAGTCAAGGCCATCTTCAGGTAAAAACTCTCCGCCAGCGGTCCGAGGCTGGGATCTCCCCCATCCACCACAAGGACAGACAGGGCCTCATTGATGGTGATCGGCAGATGGCGGTAGTTATCCTCGGCCAGGGGATCCTCGTCCTGCAAAGAGATCTTTGCGTGGTGCCGGCCCGCCTGCTCGAACTCAAAGTGAAATCTGACGTTCTGCGCTTCGTCCGGTTTCAGGCGGACCTGTTTTTTGGATATTCGTTTTCCGTCAACATCGAGAATCGCGGTTTCTACCGTGGCCTTGTCCCCGCGATTGTGGATGCGTGCGCTGACCGTGACCGGCCGTTCTGCCAGGGGAAAGGGCTCGAGCAATTGAATGGATTCCACCGCGGTGTTCTGGCCGCGGGTCTTTACGGTGGGAATGAGGTAAACGGAGACCCGCTGCTCATTGCTTCGGATTCTCTCGATAATATCGGGCTCGTTCAGGATGGAGGTCTGAAAGTCGCTGATGACGTGAATCTCGCGAATGGCGCCGGTAGCGGAATTCATCATGTCGAGAGATGCCTGCAGCTCTTGAAGGATGCTGGTACTGCTCATGGTCAGCTTCGCGTTCCCCAACTGTTTCCTGGCCTGTTCGAGGGTTGCTTCATCCCAACTCGACTGGGAGTTTTCAGCCCGATGCGATGTCAGAATGATTGCCCGGTCATTCTCGGCCAGAGTTTTCAGGATGGATTCGGCCATTGAAACGGCCTGCTCGAAAAGGTTGGTGTCACCTTCCCGATATCCCATGCTGCATGAGTTATCCAGAAGAATGATCACATCGGTCTCCGAGCCCGCGCCAAGGATGCTCCCCTTGGAACGTTTCAGCAGCGGCTTGGACGCGGCCAGCACAAGGAACAGGATCAGGAGGCAGCGCAGCAACAGGGTCAGCAGCTCCTGGATTCGTTTGATGCCCGCCCGTTCTCGAACACTCGCTTCAAGAAAGACAATGCTGCTGAAAGGAATTACCTTGGCCCTGTGCCGCGATATCACGTGGACAGCGATGGGGATGAGCACCGCAGAAAGCGCGATTAAAAGGAGAGGATTATAAAAATGGAACATGGGATTGGTGAGCTACGCTCGCCGAATTGCTGAGGAAACAGATCGGCAGATTACAAACCTGCCCCACAGACATTCATCCACTCATCCTCTTCCGCCTGGAGAGGTAGGCCATCAGGCTGCGGTCGTAAGGAACTGATGTATCGAGGACGACGTAGTCCATTCGCTGTTCCGAAGCGAACTTGCGGTATCGGCTCTGGAATGCCTCGATTCTCTCGATGTAAGTGCGGCGGAAGAAGGCCGGATCGAGGGGCAACTGCCGGCCGGTTTCCATGTCCTGAAATGTTGCGTAGTCCTGAAAATCGAATTCCAGCTCTTGCCTGTCGAAGATGTGGAAGATGAGCACTTCATGTTTCTTGTGACGAAAATGTTGGAGCGCGGGAAGGATCTCTGCCGGGTCGCCGAGCAAATCGCTGAGCACGATGATGAGCGCGCGGCGTTTTATGTTTTCGGCGAGATCGTGAAAGGTCTGGCTGATGTTCGATGGCTCTCCGGCCTCGATGCCTTCCATCTCTTCCAGGATGGCACGCAGTTGGGTTGGACGGCTTCGGGGCGGAAGAAGGCGGCGGATTTTTGAATCAAAAGTCACCAGGCCCACGCCGTCGCGCTGCTGGATCATCAGGTAGGACAAGGCTGCTGCCAGATAGCTGGAATACTCCAGCTTGGTGACTTCTCCAGACCCGAAGCCCATGCTCGCGCTTTTGTCCAGAAGGATGTAGGCCCTGACGTTTGTCTCTTCTTCGTATTGCTTGATGAAGAAATGATCCGTCCGGGCGTACACGGTCCAATCCAGGTAACGCAGATCGTCCCCCGCCACGTACTGGCGATGTTCGGCAAACTCGACGCTGAATCCTTTGTGCGGGCTTCGATGCATGCCGCTGATGAAACCTTCGACGACCAATCGGCCCACGAGGCCCAGATTGGAAAGTTTGGCCACCGTTTCAGGTTCGAGATATTTGAAGCTGGGCTGGTTCGGAGAATTAGCCATCAGGCATCCGATGCCTCCGGCGGCTTCACTGATTCGAGCAGACGATTGATGATCTCGTCCGTGCTGATGCCCTCTGCTTCCGCATTGAAATTCAGGCCAATGCGATGGCGCAGAACTGGATGCGCAATGGCCGATACATCGTCGGGTGAGACGTTCAGGCGTCCGTGGGTGAGGGCCCGTGCCTTGGCGCCAACGATGAGATACTGCCCGGCCCGCGGGCCTGCCCCCCAACTGATGTATTCCTTCACGAAGTCCGGCGCGTCCTCCCGTCCCGGCCTGGTTGCACTTACCAGGTTCTGGACGTAGCTCAGGAGGTAGTCCGAGACGGGCACCTGCCGCACGATTGCCTGCAGCTTCAGGATCGTCTCGCCGTCGATGACAGGATTCACATGCTCTTCCGCCAGCACGGTGGTCCGCCGGTAAATCTCTATCTCTTCATCGTCCTCCGGGTAATCGACCATGATGTTGAACATGAACCGGTCGAGCTGTGCTTCGGGCAGAGGATAAGTGCCTTCCTGTTCGATCGGATTCTGGGTGGCCAGAACGAAGAAAGGCGGATCGAGCACGAACTGCTCGTTGCCAGAAGTGATATGGAGCTCCTGCATGGCTTCGAGGAGAGCGGCCTGCGTCTTCGGGGGCGTGCGATTGATCTCATCCGCGAGCACGATGTTTGCAAAGAGGGGCCCCTTCACGAACACGAACTCTCGCTTGCCCGTTGTGTGGTCTTCCTCGATCACCCGTGTCCCCGTGATGTCCGAGGGCATCAAGTCAGGTGTGAACTGGATGCGGCTGAAAGCCAGGTCCAGAGTGGATGCGATGGATTTGACGAGCAAGGTTTTCGCCAGGCCCGGCACGCCGACGAGAAGGCAATGGCCTTTCGAGAGGATGGATAACAGCACTTCCTCGACCACGTTGTTCTGTCCGACGATGACCTTCCGTAGTTCACCAAGGATTTGGTCCTTGCCTTTTCTAAGGTCTTCGGCGGCCCGTAGTGCTTCTTCTTCGGTGTGAATATTGGTGGTTTCCGCCAAGGAGATACTCCTGAAATAAAAGGGTGCCCGAGGGAACTCTGAAGGAGCGGATTCTAGGCGAGATAATCAGAGAGACAACGCGACCCACCAGCGTAGTTGCCGGAGCCTGAAGTTGAGGCAGCTATCGCCTGAGTTTAGAATCTTCTTCAACTAAACAAGGAGAAGCTTTCTATGAGCACGACGTCATGTAAGATGGCTGAGCTGTATTTTCCTGAAACCGATGAAAACTGACTCTGACCGGAAGTAAATGCCGAGATGCAGATGCAGCGGATAATTCTCAAATCAATGGACTGCCTGCGAACAGCAGCCCTGCTGTTTCTCACCACGACGCTCGTCTCTGCAGAGGCCAGGAAGCGGCAGTACTGCGGACCACCCCCTCCGGCCCCTTCAACGGGTAAGTCAGGCGGAGAAGGCGCTGCGCCTCTGCCCATCGACCCGGGCATCACACAGCGGCGCACGGAGAACAAACGCAGGCCGACTCCCCCCATCCTGTTCGCCAAGCTCGGCTACGGGAAACAGCTCGAAGCGATGACGCCGAACACCGCGGGCAAGATGGTCAAGATCAAATACTGGGACTGGAATACGGATCAGGCGGACATCCAGACTCTCCTGACGTATGCCTGCCCTGCGCTCCAGGTCAGATACCACTGGCAGGTGGTGTTCATGGATCGCTTCAACTTCTCCCCGCGCAACGTCCCCTGCATTTACCTGACCGGCCATGTGTCCTTCAATTTCAGCGATGAGGAAATCTCCAAGCTGAGGCGCTATGTGAATAATGGAGGGTTCATTTTTGGAGAAGCCTGTTGCGGCGATGAAGAGTGGGTGGAATCGTTCAACAGGCTGGTGAAGCGGCTCTATCCGGAAAGGCCGTTCCGCGCGATCCCTGCCGACCATCCCATCTACAATGCGCATTTTGCGGTCAACGAGGTGGCCTATACCTCAAAAGTGACCGAACGTGTCAGCAAGCTCCCCGTGCTTCACGGACTGAACATCGGCTGTCGCACAGCAATCATACTTTCCCCTTACGACCTCAAACGGGGCTGGCAGGGGGGAAAGGTCCACCCGTGGACAAGAGGCATTGCCAACAATCATGCGCGCAAGATTGGAACGAACATCGTGGCCTACATGCTGGCGACTATCGAGCTGGGCGAGCAGATAGCCAAGATCAAAGTGGTTCAGGAGAAGGAGGGCAGCAAACCGGGCAGGTTTCCATTCGCTCAGGTCAAACACTCGGGCGACTGGGACCCGAATCCATCCGCGGCTTCCAATTTCTTAAAGGAGGTAAAGGAGGGTTCCTACGCCAACGTGAACTTCGACCGAGTGGCCGTCGATCTTGTGGATAAGAAGCTGAACAAGTATCCGTTCCTCTATATGACGGGGCATTTTGAATTTGCGCTGGACTCGAAGGAGAGAGATGCCCTGCGAAAACACCTTGATTCGGGCGGATTTCTGCTGGTCGACAACTGCTGCGGCCGGGCCCAATTCGATGTGGCTTTTCGGAGAGAGCTGTCGCTGATCTTCCCTAAAAAGAAGCTGAGACGGCTCTCGGAAAAGCATCCAATATTCCACACTTTGTTCGACATCAAGAAGGTCGAATACAACGAGAACGTGCAGTTCCTCAAGCCGGACCTCGACAAGCCAAAAGTTGAAGGGCTGGTCATTGGCGACCGGACCGCTGTGGTCTACTGCAAATACGATCTCGCCAACGGCTGGGAGAAGACCGCCGATCCCTTTGGCAGCAGCTACTCGCCGCAGGACGCGGTGAAACTCGGAATGAACATCATCCTCTATGCGATGACGCATTAGGGCCTGTTCGATCCCGCTTTACTTCTGTGGTGCCGGCACCCACTAATCCAGCTTCAGCAGCTCGAGCTCGAGCCAATTCACATAGAGGCTGTCAAAGTCCCAGTACCGCCCGTAATTCAGGCCATCGCGGAAGGTGATTTTTATCTTGCCACTTGCCCACTCCGCTTGATTCGCGATTAGCAGCTCCTGATCGACCACGTCTTCATCCCGGCGGGCGTGTGGCTCCTGCCAGAATTTCTTGTCGTTTATCTGGACCAGGGCCACGCCTTTCTTTCTGAAGCGCAGCCGAATCCGGTCCGTGCCCGCAGGTATCGGGATTTCGTATGCCAGCGGGGCCCATCGATGGACCGCGCGGTAGTTCCCACCATAGCCATCCACGTGATCCACGAGTGGATAAGACTTGAATCTCCTGTGCTGAATGAGGAATGGCTCGCCCTCCATTCCAAAATCGAGGCGAATGACAGACACGATCTCCAACCGGCGGCGTGCCAATTCTGCGAATTCATTTTCCGGATGCCGTTCGATGAATAGCTTGAACGCGGCATCCGCTTCTGCACGTTTGTCCATCTGAAAGAGTGCTTCCGCATCAAGGAATCTGACCTCCGTGTTCTCCAGCGCTCTCGGGTCGAGCAGGCGCAGGCAGAGCATGAGTGACTTGCGGGCCAGGCTGAAGTTCCTCAGAGCGAAGTGTGCCTTTGCCCTCAGAAACTCGGTGATGCCGTGCATCTTGTTTTTTGGAAACTCCACTTCCATCAGGTGCAACTGGTCCAGCGCTTCCTCAGGCCAGTCCCTTCTGAGCAGGTCTTCGATCGTGGTCCGGTGGGATGCTCTTTTCGCGGCGGCGATGGCCGGGCGCATGGGCCTTCGCTGAACTTTGGATGTTTCATCGCACAGCGACGCCATCGCTTTCAATTCTGACCTTCGAAGCAGCACATCGGCCCGCCCAATCATTGCCGAACGAATCCAGTAGCGATACCGATCTGCGTCCCTTCCGAGCCCCCCCGTTGCGTACCACCGTTGGAGACCTTCTCTGGCATCCTCTTCGAGTTTCTTGAAAGCAGCGCGCGCTTCATCGAGGCTTTCTTCCTGCAGGTGAATCCTCGCAATCTCCCGGCTGGGTGAGGCGCGGTATTCGAACAACTCGGAAGGATGTTTTTCAGGATACAGATCGATGAGCCGGTTGTGAGTTAGGATAGCTGATTTCAAGTCCCGGCAGGCTGGATGAAACTGCTGTCTGCCCAGCCGCATGTAATAGCTCGCCAGGTTGTTACGAAGGCTGTAATAGCTCTTGCGGCGAATGCTCTTCCGCCCGGGCATGGCGTAATAGCGCATCTGGCCCGGCAGTTCGCCCTTCTCTCTGATGGGCGTGTGAATATCGACATAAGCCTCGAGGACTTTCACGAGACTCAGAGGATCGGGATAAACCTTCTCGAACAGGGTCATGCACGCATCGAAGTAAGGTGTGGGCAGTTTTCCAAAGGGATAGTTACGTAGAATTTGAGAGTAGCGGGCGATGGTTTTCTTGAAGTCCTTCGCAGTTTCTTTGTTTCCGAGGAGCTTCACGGTCCGGGTGAATTTTGAAATCTCCTTTCCATTTTCATGCACTGAAAGCGTCACCGGGAACACACCCTTGACCAGGTAAACGTGAGTCGTTTTCGTACCCTCTACACCGTCCACCCCATCGCCGAAATCCCATTTGTAGACGAGACCACTCTCGGAATCCGTCACATTGAATTCGGCCTCGATGTAGATGTGACGGTCGATGAGGAACGTATTAATTTCCTCGTAATCGAAGGAGGCCGGTTTGGTGCTTTGCCGGCTCTCGAAGCCCCCGTGCTTTGCCTGTATCGGCTGGATGAAATGGGACTGACTCATCATGGTCCAACCGCCAATCTTCGGGCCGCTCCACGCGAGCCCGGCAAACTGCAAGCCCTTCCAGACAGTCTGAAAAAAGAACATTTCCTTAATGCCCTTCTTCAATTCGACCTTTCCAACAAATGCCACCGTGGCGTGGGAACGCTTGCTGAATGAAGCTCTCCCGCCTTTGAAATAGAGAATCGTTTTCTCTGCGGATTCGGGCTTGGCCTCCAGCTCTTCCTCTGTGAAAAGAGCTTCAATGTCCTCCTCGCCTACGTCGATGTCGAAGCCGGCAAATTCCTTCTTCTCCTTGGATTTTTTTTTGATTTCTTCGGCAAATTCTTTGCCTCGAAGGACGACGGCGGCCGCATCATCGGAAGCGATGGAAAACGAGTAAACCCCATCGGCAGGCACATCCAGCTTGCCGTGGAATACGAGAAGGCTGTCATCACGAGGCACAAGATCATTCCGGTCGAATTCGATCTTAGGCCACTGATACGCGGCGAGCTCTTTTCCCTTCGTCTTGGTGAAGTCGACGAATGTTCTGTAATCCTCGATGCGGCCGTTCCTCCTCCAACTGTTAGCCAGCAGTTCATGCCTGGCGGGGAATTCACCGAGTTCATAGAAATGAACCGTGAGACCTGCGGTGGGATGAAAGTCACTCTCCTCCGGTTCCGCCTTCGGATTGCCGAAGTAAATCCAGTAGGTCTGATCTGTGTCTCGACGCTCCTCGGTTGGTTCGGCGACCTCGAAGAACAGCTCAGAGTAGGTGGCCCGGTTCGTATTCAGGAGATAGTGAGGCGCTGGCTTGGTTCCCGGGCCTATGACTCGGAAGTCCGCGCCGGACTCCTGCGAGATTCCCCCGGTCGGGAATTTCAGATAAGCGGTCTTGCCGTCCACCTTGTCCGATTCTGCTTTGGGTACAACCACCCTGATCCGGTGGGACCAGTCGGGATTCCACCATGGCTCGGCCTCGGCGAAGCAGGCAGTGATGGAGAGGAGGGTAAGAATTAATTTGGGGTGCACTTTGCTCCAGGCCGCTGCATATTGGTTTGCCTTCGCAGGTTGAAAGCCTGCGCCACAGTCATCAATCAGGGGCGTCCTTCTGCTTCCGAGAGGGCCTTGTAATAGGCTTCAATCATCTTCCGATACTCTTCCGGAAACTTCTCTCGAAGCGGGTCATCCTTGCGGGCAACGGAAGTCTTCTTCGGCCCTTCCCCGTTCGATTCAGCTTCCGTTCGAGCGATGTGAGCCGCGAGACTTCGGCGCAGCTTCTTCAAGTGACGCGACGCGAGGATCTGTTTTCGTACGGCATGATCAAACCGGCCGCCAGACAGATCCGCTTCGACCTCCTGCATTAGCAGCAAAGCTGAATTCACATCGAAGTCAGGGGTGCCCATGATGTCCTTGAGCCTCTGGGCGAACAGCTCGGTCTTGAGACGCAGGTCATCCTGCTTCTCCTGAATCTCCAGCCGTTGCTTTGACCAGCGCACCTGGGAATCGCCGCGCAGGCCGAAATCTGTCGCCTCATCCGACATCTTTCCGCCGGCAGAAGTAGACCCGCCGGAACGTTTCTTTTCGCCCCTGGATTTCACGAAGCCCTCCATCTCCTGCTCTTTGGTGTATCGGTCTTCCGTTTCCCTGCCTTCTTTGGCGACGTCCACGTCTTCGACAAACTCACCGGAAGACTTGCCGGTGCGGCCCGAACCCGAGCGTCCCCCTACTTCATTATTCTTTGGCTTCGTGTTCCCGCTTCGGCCTTTAGCCGTCATGTGGGAGAGGGGCCCGCCATCGCCTCCGATGAGTCCTGTGTTATCGGTTGCGCCGTATTGCATCTGCGACTGCATATCGTCCTCATCTTCGGCCAGCTCGTCCTGCGCATCGATCAGCTCGCCCAGCGTGTCATGCAAATCCGGCGGGATCGGCGGCAGCTTGGTTTCCGGGCGTTCCTCTTCAGGCCAGTCTTCGAAATCCCATTTGGTCTTGCCGCCACTGCCCTGGGTCAGAAATGCCTCGCCATTGTCAGGGATCGCGTCAGCCATGAGGATGGCCATCTCTTCTTTCAGGAGGGTCCGCCGGACATCCTTACGCTCGGCAGCTTTTACGGCATCCTCGACCGCACGGAAGACGTCGTCCATCCTTTCGATGAGATGCT
Source organism: Planctomycetota bacterium (assembly GCA_030740295.1). The sequence goes on along the minus strand of JASLXP010001160.1, from coordinate 18 downwards.
CGTTCGTTATTTCCTTCT
>JASLXP010001159.1 GCA_030740295.1 Planctomycetota bacterium | reverse complement strand
AGAGCGCTGGAAGCGCTCGGGCAGAGCGCAGCGCACTCCGAAGATGCCGGCAAGGTGCCGGCGCGCCCAGGCGAGGAACTCGACGGTTTGAGGCGAAGCTTCGCTATATTCTCAAAGAAAAAAGCCACGGATGCTGTGCAGCCGTGGCTTCTTCGTTTTCCGAGTTTCAAGTCTGACTACTGATAAACCGGGAGGTATCGGTAGTAGACCTCCAGGCACAGGATGTTCATGGCGGTGACGAAGCAGGGGCCATGTTTATCCCCAGGCCAACTGCCGGCCATTCGTCCTGTCTTGACTTGCCTGGCGACCGACTGGAGGGCGAATCTGTTATTCCAGTTCGTCCAGTACTTTGTGTCTTTCTTTACTTTGTCGCCCATCTGGAACTGCGCCAGAGTGCCATAATAGAGGTAATAACTGTTGCCAAGGTTGGGGCCCGATTTGTCGATAAGGTCGGCGCTCTTAATCAAGAATGGGGTCTCCTTGGGCTTCTGGCCGAGAAAGAGACGGCAAACCTGGCCCACGGCGGTCATCGCAATGCTGCCACTGCCGGGGCCGGTGGAACGGTAGCCGGTCTTGCCGGTACTGGGGTCGCCGGCGGTATCGAGGAAAATCTTGAATTTGTTGAATGCCTCCTTGGGCACTTTCAGTTCAGCGACTTTCGCAGACTTACAGGCCATGATCTGCCAACCCGTCACCGAGGTATCATTTCCGGCCCCGCCGTAACCAAAGCCGCCGATGTTGGCACCTTTATCGCCCATATGTTCCACAATGTAGGTGATTGCTCGCTGGGCTGCATTGCCCGCCTGGGATTTTGACCCAGCCATCCCGAAAGCCTCTGACATGGCCATGGCGCAGATCCCGTGGGTGTACATCCAGTGGCCGCCGCTGCCCTTCCATGCTCCATCCGGTGTCTGAACACGCCGAAGATAGCTGACAGCTTTTGAAACAACCGTTCTATATTTTCCAGTTGCTTCGGTGTGCCCGGCGCCCAGGAAAGCTAGTAGCGATAATCCGGTAATGGCCTGGTCGTAAGTGCCGGGTACACCCCGATGGAATCCCTCCGAAGAGGAGGACCAGCGACCATCCGACTGCTGATAGCGGGACAGGAATTTGAGCCCTGCCAGAACGGCGTTTTCGGTCTGGCTGCTGCCTCCGTAGCTCTTCCTCGCGCCTTTTTTGTACCTGGAGTTCTTTCGTCCGCTGAATCCGGTGACTCTTCCGCTGGGGCCGCCCGTATCCCAGTCACCCGCAGCGACGACCATGCTGTTACCGCCGTCGCCGAGGGCAAAATTATTGATGGCGTCGAGCGCTTCGTCGAGCTCATCCTCCCCGGGGAGGCCGTCTTCCTCGATGGCCTCGGCCATTTCTTCCGTGGCATCGGGCGGGAGCTCCATTGGGGGAACATCCGAAACTTCGGTGGGCGTGACTTGTACATCTTCGATGTCAGCGTCATCCACCAGCTCAGAGAGCTTTTCCTCGAGTTCCTGGGGATCGAGTACTATTTCTTCTTCGTCAATGATCGAAGTCTCGATAACCAGATCTTCGTGAATTCGCATGGGGCCGCCCCAATCCAACTGCATCAGCATCGCGATGAGGAGAAAATGAACGCCTATGGAAAAGACGATAAAGGGGGCTGCCTGGATGCTGCGGGCAATTCTGTATAACGGTGACCGGGGGTTGATCAGCATGCGTGATGGTTTTCTCTTTTGTTGGCGATTTGCCGCCGGATGTAATTTTTTGTCAGAGAGATCCGCCAGCCACGGAATATAAGCCAAATGGTCCAGAATTCAAACATTGGAATTTCTAGCATAAATCCCTGGCCTTTGCACGAATATTGTCCTTACACACACTAATGAGAGCCGATGATCTCCACATTACTTCTTGGAATCGTGGCCTCTTTCCCGCTTCCGAGCTTCATCTTCAGGACTCTTACCACCGCGCCGCTGGCCACGCGGACGGGATCTGGCGGCAATTCGCTGACCGTGCCGACCTCGCCAAAGTGAGGCTGACGGACAGCACGTATCGTCGTACCAATTGCCAGCACGCTATCCATTTCTGACTCCTGCCCTGCCCCGCCTTCACCCTCACCGGCCATTGAAGGCACGATAATCTCCGGCCGGAGCGCTCCAGCGCGGATCTGAGTGGCACCATTGATTGCTGCAAATCTGCCTTCAAGCTGCCGGAGCAAATCGAACGTCCGTCCCGCCATGTGGATGCTGCCGAATCCTTCGGTCACTATCAGTGTGAAAGGGACGTCCTCATCTCCAGTGATGGCGACGCCGATCTCTTCTCCGACAAATTCCCCGAGATCGTTGTCCATGATCCCTCCGGCCACCACGCCGACCGCGCCAAAGGAGGCTGCCTGCCTCAATACGCGCTGGGTGACCTGCGCTCCTGCAATCAGAATCTTTCCTTCAAGATTTCCATCCACAGAATCAACCACTTCGTCGGGCGATTCGCAGACCATCTTGATCTCGCCATGCCTCTCGCCACCCACGCCGAATATGCCCTGAATAAATGCCCCGCGAGCCTCGATTGTCACGCCCTGTCCTTCCTCCAATGCAACTACCCGTCCGCTCAAGTAGGCATTGACTTCAATGCTGATCGGCGGGCGACGAATGCCGAGGTGACCGTTTGCTTCGGTGAAAAACTCCACCAATCCATCCAGGGGCGATTTGACTTCGCTCCGGAACAGGCCGAACAGCCCCGCGCTCTCGGCCAGCAAATCTCCCTTCTTCACATTTTGGCCGACCTCCACTCTGACCTTGCCGCGGAGCTCATCGGGATCGAGCTGCATTCGTTCCGCCAGACGGACAGGCTCGATCTCGCCGGGCAATTCGGCGCGGGCAACGGTGGTTTCGTGGGAAACAGCCTGACCTACCTCGACGAGGACTTCACCCTCGATTGGCAGGCGTCTCTCTTTTGTGACCAGATGGTCGGAACTTACGGTGAGGCCGGGCGTGTAGGCTGTTCCCATTCAAGATTCAGGATTCAGGATTCAGGATTCAGATTTCAGGTAGGATTCTTACGCCTCTTCGCAGACGCGCGAATCAGGATTCAGATGACGGGACGCCGTTGG
>JASLXP010001158.1 GCA_030740295.1 Planctomycetota bacterium | reverse complement strand
TGCCGACGAGCCGCAGGGCTTCGATTGGTGGTGGGACCGCTTCACTCTCGCTGCCAGAAATGTAGACATGCCTTTTATGACCGCTTTTAACAGCATCCACTGGCCTCAGGTTGAAAAGGCTCTTGGATCCGGACTGAAAGTCATTCAACCGCTCTACATGAAACACGATGAAGATTTCTTCAAAAGAGCCCAAAGGGCCGGCCACCTGGTCTCCTGGTACAACTGCGGCCCACCGCCAACAATAAATATTGGTTCCACGGCTTCAGAAATCCGCGGCTACCTTTGGCAGGCAGCCAAATACGATCTGGACATTATCTGCTGGTGGGGTATTCAATGCTGGTCCTATCACGCAACGGATCTATGGACTAACCGATACAGTCACCACAATTCGCTCGTCTATATGACTCATCCCGACAAGCCGCCGCTATTAGTAAACAAAAGAGGATGGATTGATACCGCCCCCATTGATGGCATCCGCTGGGAACTGATTCGGGAAGGAATTGAAGATTCGCGTTACGTCACCCTGTTGAGGCAGGAACTAGCGCGCGTGCGAAAGAAGGGAAAAAAGAAGGCCGCAGACCAGGCGGAAAAGACATTGGAAAACATCTGGAAAGATGTTTTTCCAACGCTCAACGATTATGAGCCCGAATATAATCAAATATATGAATGCCGTAGAAAACTTGCAGATGCTATTATCGAGCTGAAGAAGATAAATTAGCATCAACCGTCAGCGTCAGTTGCATTCCACGAGCGGACAGGTCTTCTAGGAATTCCTCTTGAAAGCTCTCAAATCCCGGCACTGGGCTGGTGGTGTCCTCAAGCAGAACCAGCTTTTTTATGGAATCCGAATCCCTGAAGTTTTCAGCTAGATCTCGCACGGTATTCGCCACGCAGTGGCTGCCGGCCTCGCCCGCGATGAACACCTGATCTGCCTCTTCCAGGGCGTGGATGAGCGATGCGTTCAGCAATGTACCGGGATCTTCAGGATCGGGCACGTCCGCCTGAATGGCGCTGTAATGCTCGGTCCAGGGATTACTGCCCTTGCGGATGTAGTTCACCGTCTTCCGGCCCGATGCTTCCCAGTCGGTAAACGCTGCGAATAGTTCCGGCAATACCGCGGCACCACTGCTGCCGATGAGGCAATGGGGCGGCCAGATGCAGAGTGGGTATCGTCCATTCTGGCCAAGTGTTTTCACGTAGTTCAGCGATCGGCCTCGTGCGTCTGTCTGCGCCGTGCTCCAGGCGCCGGATTCTACCGCGTCCGGATCGATGATCGTGAAAGGGTCCGGCGGATTGCCATCGGAATCCTGCCACCAGAGCGGATGGGCGATGTCCATCACGTGGTGATTGTCGAGGGTGCAGTGGATGGCTTCGAGCTTGTCTGCGTTTCTGCTGATAAATTCCGAAAGCCGCTGCATGTCTTCCTGAGCGCCAGTGACGAACAACGCGCCTTCCGGATCACAGAAATCAACCTGGGGATCGATAACGAGAAGTTGAGTGTTTCCCATTGCGTGGTCCTCCTAGAGTTCGAAGTTGAAACCTTTGCGTTCGAGTTGGCGATACTTTCTGCGGTCGAATCGATAGAGACGGGCGGCCCGGTGCGCGACACCTTTTTCAATCTCGTCTAGCTCGATCAGCAGGTCCATGGCCAAGATCTTCTTTCGGAAGTTTCGTTTATCAAGCTCCCGCTCGAGGATTCTTTCGTAGAGATGTTGCAGTTGAGTCAGGGTGAATTTCCGAGGAAGCAGCTCGAAACCAATGGGAGCGTAACGGACTTTTCCTTCGAGCCGATTCAGCGCACATTCAAGGACCTCTTCGTGGTCGAAAGCCAGGGGGGGAGTACTGCTTACTGAAAACCAGGCGGCATCCCGGGCATCGGTCGCTGCATGAATGCGGTAACCCCGCAGATTCACAAGCGCGTAGTACGCCACGGTGACCACCCTCTCTCTCGGATCGCGATTGGGCTCGCCAAAGGTGTAAAGCTGTTCGAGAAACACGTTCCTGATTCCGGTCTCTTCCTCCAGTTCACGGAGGGCCGCGTTTTCCAGCGTTTCGTCCATCTCTACAAAGCCGCCAGGCAGAGCCCATCGGCCTTGAAAGGGATCGAGGTCGCGCTGGATCAGGATGACTTTCAGATCTTCGTCGTCGAGTCCGAAAACAACGCAATCGACGGTCAACGCAGGTCTCGGGTATTCGTAGGTATGAGGCATGAGAGTCAGTCAGAGGCAGTTTCATTGACGAGTTTTCGAAGGTCGCTCAGTTCCTTCTCGAAACCGCCGGACAGGATCGGGAACCGGCACCAGGTCTTGGGGTCAAGGTTTTCATCGTCGAGATGGAAGCTCGGAGCGTACCGTTCCCGTTTCCATTGGTTGCGGCACCAGAGCCGGAAGAATCGGTCTATCCAGTTGCCGAGATCCTCGGCGGAGTATTCCTCGAACTGGTCGCGCATCAGTTTGAATATCTCGACAGGGCTCCGTTTATCCCTGATCGCCGCGCGCTCGATGGCATCAAGAAGCCTGTAAGGCATCAGATCTTCCTCGTCCGTCTGGCCCTCCGAAGGCGGACGCAGCTCTGCGGTCGGCTGCAGACTGATGACATGCTTCAGCGCGGGAACTGGCTCTCCTCCCTCAGGGCCTGTATCGGCCATCCATGCGAGCCAGTCTTTCAGGAACGCCTTATCGATTCCGGCGATGGGTGAAAGGCCACCACTGGTATCGCCGTCCATGGTCGCGTAGCCGACTGCGGCTTCGGAGCGGTTGCTAGTGGAAACGAGCAGCGCGTTCTTGAGATTCGCCAGCATCCAGACACTGGGCGCCCTCGAACGGGCCTGGATATTCTGCAGCGCTATGTCGTCATTTTCCCAGTTCAACGGTCTTCCAAGAGCCTCTGCCGCAAGCTCTGTGTAATCGTCTACGATGCGATCTATTTCGAATTCGGTGTACGTCGCATTCAGGGCGGAGGCGAGCTCTCTGGCCGCATTTCGGGTTTCATCGGAACTGTTGCGCGTGCCCTGATAAGCGCACGTCAGTAATGATCGTGTGATGCCTGTTTCTTCAGCGACCTCTGAACTCGTATCCCTGCCGAGTTTTGACAGAAAGGAATCGACACCAAGTTCCGTGACTCCGATGGAAACCATCTGAGCGATAAGCGTTGCCACCGCTGATGAATCCGCGCCGCCACTGAGCGAGACTACGAAACCATCCGATTTCGATTTGCGCAGGTAGTCGAAGAGCCCAAGACAGACGGCGCGAGTGAATTCTTCTTCCTTTGAAACATTCTCAGGCTCAATTGGTTTTGACGGCAGGTCATTGCCTGCCGGCCAGGAGAATTCACACTCAACCCGGCCCTCTTCGCCCGCGTCAAGCTGCGGACGAAAACTTCCGGTTCTTGCCTTCGTCATTCGAGTCTGGTCGATATCGATAAGCGCCGTGGTGACGATTGAATCGGCGAATGAAAATCTGGTGCCTTCAGCGATGAGATTCCCCGCGGAAGCGATGAGTGCATCGCCATCGTAGATGATACGGCCAGCCTCGTTGCCAAGAAGATTGGCGTAGACATAGGTGACACCGAAAGCGCGTGAGCCTTCGATGACAAATTGTCGTCTCACCTTCGACTTCCCAAAGGCAAAGTGGCTTGCGCTCGGGTTCAGAATGATATCCACGCCCTTGAGCGAAAGGTCGCCGCCCGGCCTTTTGGCTACCCACGCATCTTCGCAGATCTCGAAGCCAATGCCGATGCCGCCACATTCGAAATACAGATCACCAATGGGGTACTCATCGTCACCAACACGGATGCGTGACCGCAGCCCCGCCGGCCACGGCTTGAACCACCGCGGCTCATAGTGCAGCCCCTCACCGGCAAGATTCTGCTTGGCAACAAAGCCGGCAACGCGGCCATCCACCAGCAGACAGGCTGCATTGAATACGGCGTTCTGAAACAGGATCGGCAGACCTGCCGAAACGACAATGCCCTCCGTATGCGGCGCAATCTGAAGCAGAGCGACCACGGCTGCGTCGACGACACTCTTCGAGAGAAACATGTCTTCGCAGCCGTACCCGGAAATGCAGAGCTCCGGCAGACACAGGATGCCGACGCCCTGCCCTCGTGCTTCCGAAATGGCCTCGACGATGTTTGAGAGATTTCCATCCCACGCCAACGGGGTCTGATTCAATGCTGCTGCGGCGACCTTTACAGTCTTCACGATGCACCTCCCTGGAGCGCCCGTTCCATCAGGCTGAGCTTCAATTCATGTAACTGCTTTTCCAGACCCACAGTGTAAGGAACAGGATCGAAAAGCTGCCTGCTTCCGTCCGGCAGACGAGCAAGCTGTTCCTGAGTCATCTGCCTTACATCTTCGAGGTCTGGTGTCTCGTAGACCTGTCTGCCACTTTCGAAAACAGGCACGAGCAGGTCTTCGTGATCGGCACCGGCAGTAACCTCTGACAGAGCATTTTCACCGATGGGGTTGTATTGGCATTCATCCGGAATGCCGAGCCGTTCGTCATAGATAACGTCCGCTCGAAACTGCCCATTTTCACTGAAACGTCTCACCTGCTGCAGGCCGGGGTTGCTGACTTTGACGGGCTCGTTCGAGAGCTTGACTCGATAGCGCCACTCTTCGCCAGGATCGCGAATGGCCGCGAGCTTGTAGACGCCACCAAGCGCGGGCTGTTCATACGCGGTTGCCAGTTTTGTTCCCACGCCCCAGACGTTGATGGTTGCGCCTTGCTCCTTGAGCCCGGTAATCAGGGCTTCATTCAGATCGTTACTGGCGACAATGGCAGCCCCATCAAATCCGGCCTCATCCAGGATCTGCCTTGCATCGATGCTGAGCTGAGCAAGGTCTCCTGAATCGAGCCGGATGCCGACCATTTCATATCCCTTCTCTCTCAGCCGCTGGCCTGTTCGGATGGCCCTCTTTACACCATCGAGGGTGTCATAAGTATCGACGAGAAACACGCAGTTGTTTGGCATTGCAACCGCGTATGCTTCAAATGCTTCGAGCTCATCATCGAAAGCCATCACCCAACTGTGCGCATGCGTACCCTTCACCGGTATGCCGAAAACCTTGCCGGCCAGCACATTCGAAGTGGCCGCGCATCCACCCATATAAGCGGAACGGCTGGCGGACAGCGCGCCATCGATGCCCTGTGCACGGCGCAGACCGAATTCGAGAACCGGCTCACCACGGGTGGACATGCAGATGCGCGCGGATTTTGTGGCTATGAGAGTCTGGAAGTTCATCAGATTCAGCAGCGCGCTTTCGATCAACTGGCACTGGATGAGGGGCCCCGAAATCCGCAGCAGCGGCTCGTGAGGAAATACGACCGTCCCCTCAGGAATGGCACGGACATCACAGGAAAACTCCATCCTGAGCAGCCAGCCGAGGAACTCGCTTTCGAACAACGGCTGGCCGTCATTGCCGGTGAGTCCCCGCAGGTAATCGATGTCCTCCTCCCGAAAACAGAAATCGTTCAGGTAATGGATAACGCTTTCAAGGCCGCACGCGATGGCGAACTCCCCACCGAACGGGTTCTTTCGATAGAAGAGATTAAATACGGCCTCCCGCTCAGTCAGTCCGGACTTCCAGTAACCGAAGGCCATGGTGAGCTGGTAGAGGTCGGTAAGCAATCCGAGGGGCGCCTTGTAGATCTGGGTCTGTGTATTCATGGCAAGCCTCAGTTGTTAGTGTATTTTTTACACTATATCTGCTGGAGGTCAAGAGGAATTTCTAGAATGTCAGGATTCTCAGCTTTCAATCTCTGTCATTTTAAGGATACTGAGCGGGCTGATGGTTCCGGCGGAATCTGGTTGGATTCCGGTTCAAGAAAAAGGATGCAAGATGAAAGATCCGCTCAAATTACTGGTGGTGGATGATGAGGAATACTCAAGGTACTTGCTCGCGTCATCGACACCTGATTGGGCATGTCCAAATCTTGAGCTGACATGAACGAAGACTGGAAACTTACCCTCGAGCAACTGAAAGATCTCTCTGTCTCATCAGGTGACCCGGCCGCGCTTTCCGATGCCGTATGGCGCGGAGCGGACCTTCGACTCTACATGACCACGGACACCTACGAGGAGACGCTCTATTTCCAGCAGACGTATGCCGGAGAGGCAGGAGCTTTCGCCGGTCTGATGAGCCATCACCACAGCTACGTTCATCATGGGCAGGATATTGACCAGCCCTACATCAGCATCTTCCGGTACGATACCTCCGGGGCATTCAGCCACGTGAAGTGGCGATGGGGCGACGAGCGATTGGACGAGAGCCGGGCCTATGCATACGGAATCTATCGTTGGTACACCTTTGATCGATGGCGGCTCGTGTACGAACACGATGAAAATGGAAATGCAGTGGAAGGCGACCTTGACGAGCTGAAGGAGCATGTCCGCGCAGGGCACACAATCCAGGTCGGAATCCAACAGCTCTTCGGCATGGCCGACAATGACACCGGCGGGCCGTCCCATATTTCATTTGTCACCACCATGCAGCCCGTCATCTGTGATGAGCATGTTAAGTCCAACTGCGACTTCGTTGCCATCGGTGCGCCCCGATGGCCGATTCACTGGAGTGAAGGACTCCACCTGGCAATGATGCAGCCTTCCACATCGGGTGAGATCCTCTGTTTCCTTGCAGAGCCGGGCGCTCTCCCGTTCAAGAGAATGATACGCCGCCGAGCCATGCAGTGGATGGTGTGTGCGTAGCGCGGATCTCACACCATCCACCAGTTTCCGGGGCGGAGGTCTTCCTTTCCGAACTGACGATGTTCTTCCGGCAGCGAATCGAGCAGCTCTCGTGCTTTGTTGCCGATCGATTCTGCGCAGAGCTCCACGTTGCGTTCACCTACTTTGGCGGAGGCATGCTCACGGGGGTCAAGGCCACCGATTCCGTGAGGCGGTTTCATGTCCAGATTCATGGGGCCATCGCCGAGAGCCGTGATGTCCACCAGCTCGTCGTAAAAGAACATGATGTTCGAGGTCTCCCACTTGGCCGCGTGGTCGGAGGAGGATTCTTCGCCGCGGCTCAGCGACATTTCCCATAGCCCGATCCCAGCCGCCGTACCGTCAGCTACAACCGACTCGAGGGCCTTATTGATCATATCGATCTGTCCCTGGACGTTGTGTCCCGAAATCCCGATGATGACACGGAATCCGGTCTGCTTGAGCCTCTCAAAGAGGTGCGTCACCACGGGGACAAGATGCTCTTTTGGGAACCCATCGTGAAAATAAACGGGCGGGTAGACCACGCCGCCGAACTGCTCAGCGCACTTCACAAGAATGCCATGCGCCTTGAGGGAATCGACGCCGAGCGGGAGATGCAGTCCGTGCCACTCGACACAGCCAAACGGCACATAGGCTACAGGGAAGGCCCTGCCGGCCTCTTCGACCTGCCGGGGGCGCATGAGCTGCATTTGGACTTCGGAGGATAGGGAGTTGTTCATGGTTGGGATGGAGTGTTGGATGATTGAGTGTTGGAGTGTTGGAGTGTTGGAATGTGGGGGTGATGGATGCTCTACATGATCACAGTTGAGAGTCCAGAAACTTGCGGCTGCTGGCATTTAATTCGGTGACGTCTGGGATTTCATACCGATTACCATCCTTGTCTTTCAGGAGGAGCCGATTCGGTGGAAGTTGCTCAAGGTTGTCTTTGAGCGATCCGCTCTTGAAGGTGACGTTGCCACGATTTGTTTCGACCGTCCACGTGGTCTCTTCTCCTTGAAAACTGCAGGATTCGATACTCTGGATTTTTGGGATCAGATACTGATGCGCAAGATATTCTTCGGCCGCGGCAAGACTCTCTGATGAGAGCTCATCGAGATGTCTGAGGACACCGATTTCTTTCTTTTCGTTGTCGAGTACCGATAGCCACCCACGTGGCTCACCGAATGGAAACAGGCGAACGAGCGATACCTCCTGCCAGGTTTCTTCCTGCTTCATTTCGAGCTTGCCCGATGCGAAGCGCATTGAAACCTGTTGGGACGCGATGAAGGGAATTTCTTGATCTTCAGCCATGATTTCCTGGGATGCAGAGGTCACTTAACCAGATCCGAAATAACACGTTTCATGACATCTTCCGACTCGGGCGCAACATAGGAAGCAGTCGGTTCATAACCACCTTCCTCAAAAGAGACGGCGAGAGGAATGTATCCCGGTATACCGTCACCGTAGCCGGCGACTGCAATGAACAGATTCGGATTCTCCTCCTGAGCATAGAGCTGATACTGCACGAAGGGCTCACCAGGCAGATGCACGATTCGGATCTTGTCACCAAGCCGGAGGCTGGTGAAGGGGATGGTCTTGCCTGCCTGAATCCACTGAGCGTAAACGAGAGCCATGGCCGCGTGTTTCCGGCGCGATTGCGGACGATCGGGGTCGGCGATCTCTTCAAGCAGTTCCTGTTCGTTCAGTTGCGGCCCGATCGGCAGGGCTACCGGCTCGGTCTGCCACTGGAAACCGTCGGCCTCCACTTTTTCGCTGTTGCGCTCTGCTTCACAGATGCCCTGGTAAATGCGTTCACTAAGTTCAGGGCGCACCGGCTTTGAGCCGTCGTTGTATTTGCCGGCGCCGATGTTGCCCCCGCATCCAGTGAAGTAGAGGTGGGCGACTTCCTGTTCCGAAATCACACGCTCACGAGCCAGGCCGGCGAAGTCAGCGGACACGCAACCATCACCGTAGTAGCTCATGGGGTGCGTGGCGTAGTAATGCATGGCAGCGAGTTTCTCGTCGTCTTCCCAGAAGCTGATGGTCTTCAGCATCGGGTCGATGAGCCCTTCCTCCATCGCACGGAGTTCCGGATCTTTACAACTGCTGCCGCGCATCCGTTGAACCTTTCCTTCGATCTTGTGGATACGCCGGTTTGCCGCGACCTGGGCAACCTTTGCTTCGCCACAGGCAACGTGCGTGACCTGCCGCGCCCTGTTCAGCGCGTCTCGTGCAAAGAGAGCAACCTGGTCTGCACAGGATCGGAGCCACGCCTCGTCTACGAATTCCGGCAGGCCGTGCGGGCCTGTCAGCCGCTGTGCCGCAACATCCGTCAGCGGCGCGTTGTGCTGGTGCACGCACTGGACGGCCACCCGGTCAGGCTCAGTGCCGACGGCCCCGGCGATCCGCTCACGCCACAGGACGTGATCCTCGGCGCGAATTTCACACCAGTCGACCGCACAAAGCACCACAGGCTCCTGGCCGTCGTCCTGCAGGATGATCCCCTGCGCGAAAAGCGGATCGGTGATATGCGAAACAGGCGCAATCCAGCCACCGCACAAGGGGTGACCAAACGATGGAGTGACGACTGTTCGGAAAGACGAGATTTTCATACGAATCCTGTTTCGTGGTCAGCGTTAGACTAGGACGAAGATAAAGATGAAGGACCTTCAGGACAACATGCCTTATCTGGTTTTCGATATAGGGCTTGCCATACTCAATTCAGTTGGGTATCGAAGATGGCGCTCATAACGTCCTCTGACCGACCATGCGAAAAGTCATACTTCTTCTGTTTTCACTCTCATCGTTCTGTCTTCCACTCATCCACGCGGAGGAGGATGACCTGGACGCCGCGTTCGACAGTGCCTTTATCGACCTTGCCGAGCTCACCGGCGAAGAGCGGAAGGAGACGATTCAGCGGCTCTGCAAATCGGAGGATTCGGAAGCGGCGCTCCCCTTGATTTCTGTGTTGACCGAACCGGCCAACGAAGATTCAGACAAAACGCTGGAACAGGTTTTCTCTGCTCTGATGAGATTCAAGAGCAAGGAAATCGAAGAGGAGTTGAAACAACTGCTGCAGTCACCTGATCCGCGATTGCAGGGGTTCGGTTTCAAGATCTATGCGAGGACATACGGCAAGTCTGGCGCAAGGGAACTTCTCTCATGGCTGTCAAGGGCGCAAGGCCCGGCCTTTCAGGATCTCATCGCCGCTCTGCGAAACTGTCCCGTGCCGGCGACCGTCAAGGTGCTCCGCAGACTCCTCCCGAAGACGAAGGACAAAATCGAGATTTATCTGACGCTGCTCCGCCTGGGCGTACCGGATTTCAGCGCGGAAATTCTCAATTATTATGCGACTGCCAGCAGTACGATCCGCACCTTGCGGGAAGGTCTCAAATATCCCAGTGATAAACGAAAGGCGGCCCGCGACAGAATCCATATACAGAAGCTCATCAGGCAGAAGGCGGACGCGCGTGCGGAACTGCTGCTGACCCCTGACGTGGGCATTCGAGGCTTCTGCGAAGCTGCATCCAGACAGTCGCATCAGGATGTATGGTCTCTGCTCGCCCGGTTAATCCCGAGAATCATTCACGATGACAACATACATCTTTTTCAGCCATTGCTGCAATCCCAATCCGTAGAGGTATCCACACTGGTGCTCGAGAAGATTGCAGCATCGAAATCCCCCAAAGTGAAGGAGGTCTTAAAAGCGCAGATTCCGATTCTGGCGAAGGCGTCTTCCTCCGAAATGCGCAAGCTGGCCGTCCGCTACAGCGGGCGTGTGGATGTGGGGACGCGAACAGAAATGGTCCTGAGCCTGCTCAACGATCCGGACAAATGGGTCCGCATCGAGAGTATCGAGAAACTCGCCGAATGGAGAATCGAGGAGGCCAGAGCAACCATAGAAAAAATGAAGGCGACGGATGATCCGGACATTCAATGGTCGACCGATTACGCGATGAAACTTTTTGAGGGAAGTGATGAAGGGCAAGAGTAGCGCTGACCTCCAGGGCGGTGTCTGCGAGCCACGGACTCGCAGGAGAAGCCACTTCGGCCAGGAGGCTAGAGCTACGCTGCTGATCCTGTTGTCCATCAGTGCATATGATCTCCACGCCGGACCGGCGCGGCTGGCTGTCCAGCAGGACGCCGTCACGATTGAAAACGATTTTCTCAAGGCGCAGATCTCACCCGCCAAAGGCGGGGCCATCGACAGTCTCGAACTTCAGAGCAGTCCTGATTCAATCCGTTCATTCAGGCTGATCGATTCTCATGTCCGATCATTCGGTGCGCTCGGTTCTCTGGCAGAGACACCTTTCAGAATTCAGAAGACATCACCTGACCTGGAGGGCGCGGCTGTCTTCGTTTCACTAACAGGAATGTGTGTGCCCCATGTTTATTCGCACGGCCAATTCGGCCGGAAGCTCCGTCTGCCGGAGGCTTACCACGTCCACGTGGATGCATCAAGGATTGAACTGACCAAGACCTATTCCCTGCGCAGTGACACTGCCGGCCTGAAGCTCCACTATAAGGCCACCAACCGCGACAAGGCTCCGCTCGACTTCACTTTCAGCACGGCACTGAGCGCGCAGTTCAAGGCGGCAAACCTCTTCGTGCCGACCCATCACGGCGTTCGATCTTTTCAAGCTCCCAAAGCGAAGTTCAGCGACTACTTCTACAACGGGCCAGATGCATGGGTTGGAGGACTGTTCGCCCAGGGCAACGGCTTCACTCTCCAATTTGAGAACCCGAAGACCTCCTGCATTCACGCCAACATTGATGGGGCAAAAGTTCATTTCAGCGCGGTATCCACGACCGTAATGATCGAGCCGGGAAAGTCGCACGAATGGTCGCTCTGGCTGACTGCCGTTCAGCATCTTGATGGGATCTCATTCGCTTCAGATGGTGTCACGGGACACTGGAAAGTGGCGCCTCCCGAGGCCCGGGAAGAAGCGCCGGAAACGGTCGAAGACCTAATGAAGTCCCGTCCTGCCTACAAACCGGAAGAAGAAGAGATCGAAGCTGAGCTGCAGCTCTCATCCGCAACCCCTCGGCAACTGAACGTAGACATCACTCGACGCCTGAACCGCACCAGCGAAGCGGTGGAGCTTGTGGAAAAGCGGTTGCAGCTTCATACGGCGGCAACCAAAGCAATTCCTCTTGGCTTCAGTATTGAAAGGACTGGCACCTGGTTGCTGACCGCAGACGTCCTGGAGTCAGACCGATTGCTTGCCCGGGGCCAGTCGCCATTGGATGTAGGCAATCCAAGCGGGTTCTTTCTGCCGGCGCCGCGGCAGCAGAAGATTGGGAAGCTGTTCAAGGATTTTCGATATCCGAAAGAGCAAAGATTCCCGCCGCCGCACGAGATCCAATTCGATTGGGAGCCGAAGCCCGATTACATCAGCCCGCACGTGGCCTACGCAAAACCATATGCACGGGGGCCTGTGAAAGCACTGTTCATCTGTCCCTTCGAAACAGCCCGAGGCGTCATCGAACTATGGCAGCGGATGGACCTTGAGGCCGATGTAGCCATCGTCGGCCTCCACGGCTACAGCAAGCATCACAAGTATTACAGCGTCGGCGAAGACCACGCACCGAAAGATGAAACAGATCGCGTCAAGGATCTGCTCAATAAACAGCACGACGTGATCGTGCTCGGCCATTACGCGTGGGGATGGTATCCGCCGGATTCGGGTGTCCACGGAGAGATCATTCGCCAGTTCAGAGAAGGCACGGGCGTTGTCATTTCCAGCCCGCTGAATCTCTTCGGTCTGTTCAAAGACCTTGAAGAGAAAGCTGAGATTTCAGAAGATTTTTTCCCCGGCGATTTTGGCAAGATCACCGTTCATCTGAATGAATTCGAGGAAGAGCGGGGCCGCTACGCGATGATGCCCATCAGCTATCAGTACCTGCGCCCTGAAACCTGGATTGGCCACAAGGAGGCGGACGTCGAACGATTCCTGCGGACCCTTATCTGGGCAGCTCGAAAAGAGCCTCTGATTGAGTTGAGCCCGACAGAAGACATTCCGTCTGCACTGCGAACAGATAAAGCCGGTGGGCATCTGTGCAGGTTCTCTGCAATGAACAGGGGATCGAAACCATTCAAGGGAAAACTCAGGCTGACCATTCGCCAGGACCTGGCCGCGCAATATCGTCGCCTCTACGACCAGCTCAAGTTCATCTCCCGCCCATACGATTCCTGGGAAACCGTTGCGGAAGTGTCCTCGAAGCTCACTTCCGAGCCGGGCAAAACAGCTTCGTCAGACATCTCCCTGCCCAAGATGCGCGATGGCATTTACAGCCTGGACTTTTCCCTGGTGGATACTGAAGGGAAGATTCACTCCTGGTATCGCTCGCCGCTGCGCGTCTATTCGTCCATTGAGGTCACTGAGGTCTGGCTTTCCAAAGGCGATCAGTCCTACCGGGCAGACGGTCAGAATCGTCTGTCGAAGGGCAAGGTCGGGGCCTGTCCCCTTTCAAAACTGTCGTTGCATGCGACGGATGAATTGACCGTTAAAGCCATCATCGAAAAACCGGAAGGAATGGACCCCGCTCCCATCAGACTCGCCTGTGATGTGACAGACCGCAGCGGGAGAGTGTTCAGCCCAGCCTCTACAAATGTTGAATTCAAAGGCCAGCACGCTGAAGTCGAGGTAAAGCTCTCTCTTTTCAATGCAGTGCACCTGATGAACGTCCTGCGCGTTCAACTTGCCCATGAGTCGAAACCATTTTTTGAGACTCGCCTGCCGCTGCCGATACACCGCCGTCCGGAACGGACTTCCGAATACAAGCTTCGCTGTTACGGCTATTCCACTCGCTGGCCGGATAAGACGGGCATCGACGTCCGGTCAGGGATCATGTCGGGACAGCAGTGTTTCGAATACGCCTGGATCGATCAAGGGATGGAGCAGTGGGGCAACTACCTTCATCGGGCCACCGAGATCACTGAAGACTACGTGCGCATCCCCTGCCTTTTGAATCCGGACTACAAAAGGCTCTCGGCCCGGGCCATTCAGAGTTCTTTTCGTTCCTCCATTTCATTCGTTCCGCCCCGTGCCTTCCTTGCAGACGAATGGACCTACGCTTCGCCCCGTGCAACGATCGAAGGCGCGCCTGTTTCGGCATCGTTGAATCAATGCCGGTGCCGATTCTGTCTGGAGCGATTTCGAAGGTTTCTTCGCGTCGAATACCAGACCCTCGAAAACCTCAACCGGACCTGGGGCACCCAATACAAGACCTGGGATGAAGCTCAGCCTCCACTCTTTGATTCCACCGGCCTGAAATGGATCAACGAAAAACGAATGGCGCAGGTGCTCGATCATCGATGCTTCATCGATCAGACGGTCGGCGAATTCGTCGGAATGATGGATGGAGCGGTGAAAGATCTTCACCCGGACTGCGCGGTCGGAATCTCCGGCAACGAGCCCATCACACCGTGGAACAACCTCGACATCTGGCAGCTCGCGACCAATGGCAAGCATGACATCATTTATCGCTACCAGGGCATGTGGGAATCGTTCGGCGTCACCGGAGTAAGCCAATGGACGGGCTACAGCCACAAATATCGCAAGTACGGCGAACACCATCGGGCCTGGTCATTTTTCCTCCAGGGCCGCGGCGTCAGTTACTACGGCAAAGATAACACGCCCATCTGGCGTCCGGACTACGGCATGCTTGCCGGCCCCGAACAGCTTTTCGAAGCCATCAAGAAGATCAAGAACGGCCCCGCGCAATTGCTGTGGGGGCACAAAGCCAGAGACCCGATAGCGATCCTCTATCACACTCGCAGCATCTACGCGGACATGATCGAGCGGAACATCCGCAGCGAAAACCTCACCGGGCCGCAGCTCCGCGAAAGGGGCGGCTTCAGCCTCAATGCCGGCTCTTCGTACGAGAGGCTGCTTCACAATGCGCGCCTTCAGCCTTACTGGATTTCCTACGAGCAGCTCAACAGGCAGAGCTGGGATGGGATGCAGGAAGCCAGGCTGATTCTTCTTCCTTACACGACCGCGCTGAACGAAAAACAGATCGCCACCATCCGAAAGCTTGTCGAAGCCGGCGCGACCGTCGTTGGCGATGTGAATGCCGCTCTTCGCGACGGGCATGGCAAGCAGCAGCAGCAAGGATCTCTGGATGACCTGTTCGGCATTCGTCGCGAACGCGGCTGGCAGTATCCGGTACTGCGTTCTTCGAAGAACGATCCAAAGACGACCGTGAAATTTGCCATCGACGGCGTCAAACCATTCAGCATGAGCTTCCCGGCCGTGTCCGCGCCGGGCATCGTCCCGACGACGGCAAAAGCACATGGGAGCTATGAAATTGACGGCAAAAAACAGCCGGCGCTCTTGGTCAACAAAGCCGGCAAGGGTAGAGCCATCCTCCTGAATTTCATTCCATCCAGCTACTACACCGTCTTGAGCGGCGGGCTGGCTGGCGAAGTGCCCATCGAAATCAAAGCGAAGCAGGACCTGGCCTGGCGCTTTGAAACCATCATGAATTGGATGCTCAAGCAGGCAGGCCAGGAGGAACCGGTGGATATCCTCGTGAACGGGAAACCCGGCCATCCGAATACCTTCAGACGATTCGCCCGCGGCCGCGCAACCTATCTCGGTTTCTGCGGCCCGAGGGGCGGCAGCCCTGAGGGATACGCGTCCTACAGTGAGACAGTCACTCTGAACGAATCTGCGCACATCTACGAAATCGTGCAGGGCAGATACCTCGGTCACGGAAACAAGATCGAGCCGAAGTATGGGGTGCTTGACATCGGCCGGATTTATTCCTACCTCCCCTACAGAATCGAAAAGATCGAAGCAGCCCTCGATAAGCAAACCTGGAAGGCCGGAGAACGGGTGACCTTCAACTGCAGCCTCAAGGCATCCTCACCTTTAGAAGAACGAGACGCGCATGTGGTCCGAGTGGAAGTCTGGGACAGCACGAACAAAGAACGGAAGTTCTACCGCTACTTCATCCAGGCCCCGGGCGGGAGTGGAAAGGGCGAAGTTCCTCTTGCAGTGAATGATCCAAAGGGCACGTGGAAGCTGAAACTCACCGACGTGGCGACTGGGATAGCGACTGAGAGATCTTTCAGAGTGGAATGAAATCTTGCATGAACTGGGCTCTTGGTGGTGAATATGTTCTTCAGTACCCGGAAACCCCCTATGTTCATCCCTCAACGTTTTGATCTGGCGATCGTCCTGTGCTGCGGTTTCGGGCTGCGGTTGAATGGCGCGCCTGAATTTAAAGAGCAGTTGAATTCGGCAGCTCGGGCAATGGACCGAGCCGCGATGGTCGAGGTATGCGTCAGGCAGTTGAAGGCGTCACCCGGTGACGGGGCCGCGCGAGCCATTCTGAATTTTGAAAAGGAACACCGCGGTCATCTGAGTGCGGCCGAGCTGGCTACTTGTGCCCATGCTGTGGCGGGTGACTTAGAAGCATCGCTTTCGGCATTGCCTCGCATGTTGAAGTACGAGGACAACCTCACGGCTTTGAAGATCGAGATTCTCGAGCGGATTACCGACGCGGCTGTACGGCATAACAAGACCGCTGAGGTGAACCGGCTTTGCGAGGAATGGGCATCAAGAGTGCCGGAGACGGATGTGCCCTTTCTCCTGGCGGCGCGTTGTTATCTGAGAGAAGAGAATCTGCCGGGCGCGGAACTTCAACTGCGCGTGGCGAAGCTGATCACCCCGGAGAATCCTGACGCACATGCTCTGTTCGGACGGCTGTATCTGATCCGTGGTGAGCTCGACGAAGCAGAGCGACATTTTAGAAAGGCGATGGTCGATGGCTCTCTGACTTTTGCCCTCGCGGGACTCGTCGAGGTAGCCTGCCGGAGGCAGGATTCGCAGGCATGTTCGAAATTGGCCGGGGCGGCCATACAGGAAGAGCCCAGAATGAACCATGCCCGGCTCGCCATGGCGAAGGCGTTCTGTTTGTCGGGTGACAGGTCTGCCGGAAGGAAGGCATGCCTGTTAGCGGTGCAGCACGATCCGCTCGACGCGCAGGCCCGCTACTGTCTCGCGGTGATGACCGAACTGTCCGGTATGGATGCCTCGAACTCATGGGAAGGATTTCAGAAGCTCGAAAACAATACACCGCGGGCCTCGCGGGTGAAGGCGGGGTTTGTAACGCTCAGCAGGCGAGCCCTGCCGGCTGGGATGCGACATCCGGCCTGGTCACCGGATGGCAAACACATCGTCTTTGTCAGATCGGGAAAATCATCGGATGACCTCATGGTTCGCGATGCTGCATTCCATTCGCCTCCGCGATTGATTCCAACAGGCCGGAAGGGGCGTATCTCATATCTGTCGTGGGCTCCAGATGGCAAGCAGCTCGCCTTTCACCTCGAACCAATTTCGATCGGCAGTTTTCGCCGCGGAGTCTTTGTGAAAGATCTGGACTCAGCCAAAGCTGCCTGGCTCTTGCTGCACGATGTTACCCGTCCACGATTTTCACCGGATGGCTGGCAGGTGCTGACGACTTCGCTCGCCGAGCCGCGCCAGGTAAGGAGTGTCGATCTGACCGGGCATGTCATCCTTGAATCGCTGCCGCTCACCTGGTCGGATTGGTCACAGAAGGGCACTTTCATTGTCGGCAGCCAGCGCTACTCGCTGGATAGAGGCGCCAGCCGGATTTTTCGTTCACGCCATGAGAAGGCCGGGCGCCGGCTCACCAC
>JASLXP010001157.1 GCA_030740295.1 Planctomycetota bacterium | reverse complement strand
ATCCGCAGCTCCTGCACGTCATCCACAACAATCCCTATGCGTTCGGCCGCCAGGCCGGTGAGGAGTGAGGGATCGTCATCGAGATCCAGGCGGATGTTGTGAACGCGGACGAACGGCATAGGAGGAGAAGATGGTTGGTGGTCAATGGCTGATGGCCGATGGTTGAAGTATGACCATCGTGTGAATGGTCGCCGCCTGGAACCTGGTTACGATGCCCGTGGGCATCCCATCAGCCATTAACCATCAACCATGTCAGAAACTGGTCGCGTCGCCGTCGTCCTGAAGAATCGCGGTGAATTTGAGTTTCGAGAGTATGAAGTTCCCTCGCCCTCGCCGGATGCCATCGTTGTCAAGATGTCGCAGTGCAATATCTGTGGATCGGATATCCACCTCTGGCACGGAAGCGCCGCGCCGCTCAAGGAAGGGCTGCCCCAGATACTCGGGCATGAGATGGTCGGCACTGTCCACAAACTCGGCAGCCAGGTCGAGACTGATTCGCTGGGTCAGAAACTCGAAGAGGGGGATCGTGTCGTCTACACCTATTTCCGCCTCTGCGGGCGCTGTCATTTCTGCCTGAGTGGCGATGCAAACTGTCCCACCCTTCACGCGCACTGGGTCGGGGTTTCCAGCGATGAGCCGCCCCACTTCAACGGTGGCTTTGGCGAGTATTACTATCTCGGACCGGGGCATTCGGTTTTCAAGATTCCGGACGAACTGCCCGACGATCTGGTCTCACCGGTCAACTGCGCGGCCGCGCAGATGATGTTCGGTCTCGGTAAGATTGGGATCCGACCGGGGGACGCGGTAGTCATTCAAGGCGCCGGTGGTTTGGGGCTCTATTCGATTGCCATGGCCCGCGAGATGGGCGCGGGCAAGATCCTCGTGATCGATGCAAGGCCGGAACGGCTGAAGCTCGCCGAAGACTTCGGTGCGGACCTTGTTCTGAATGTGAATGAAACGAAAGAGCGCGAGAGGCTTGTTTCGATTCTAAAAGAAACGAATCGGCTGGGCGCGGATCTCGGGATCGAGGTGGCAGGCTTTCCCCCGACACTGGTCGAGGGGATCAAGATGCTCCGCAATGGCGGACGCTACCTCACGACCGGAAACATCATCCAGGGGCAGGTGAGCATCGAGCCGGCCGAGATCGTTCGAAAGGCGTTGACCATCCAGGGCGCTTACGGGTACCAGCCGCGCGCCATCCCTGAGGCGATAGATTTTATCGCCCGCACGAAAGAAAAATATCCATACGAGAAACTGATCTCACACCACTACAAATTCGATGACATCAATGAAGGGATGACCTTCGCGGATGAAGGGAATGCGATCCGAGTGACGCTGGATTTCTGAATGGTGGCGCATGGGGATTGGTGGAGTCTCGATTCAAGCTGTCCTCGCCTGGGCGAGAAGCTCGACGGTTTGAGGCGGAGCTTCGCTAGCTCTCCAACACCAATTCCTCTTTTCCGCCAAGCCCACTGATTACTCGAAACGTCTTCGAGTCGGGATTCAGGAATTCAGGATTCAAGATTCCAGCCGCCATTGAAAAATCCATGCTGCACCTCCTCATTCTCCCACACGAGGTAGTCCGGGAGGATCTGGAAATTCAGATGGCTTGCACCAGTGATGGCCTTTGGCGATGTGCCGGAAACGTGGATGACCAATCGATCTTTGTTGAATGGCGACGGGCACGCGGCAGCGGCACCGATATCTGAACCGCTGAATTCCCATTCGTGCAAACGCAGATTCTGATGATCAATACGCAGGGGCAGCTCATTCTGAATGCGACCGGCAATGGCGTTTGAAGTTGTACTGCCGGCAAGGATGAGATTGCTGGCGTGCAGTTCTTCATCCGTGACCTCCGTGTCTTTCACCACCCGGATCTCGTAATGGCTTTCGCCATCGAAAACGCCGCGGTGAACGCCGCCGTTATGCTGCCTGAAAGAGCTTGACCAGAAAGGGCACAGCCAATCGAGAATGAAATTCTCATGCGCGCTGCCGTGTGTGCCCTGAATGATGAGGACAGGCTCGAAAAAAATATCACCGATGGGCCCGGAGCATCCGTGTCGTTTGCAGCCATCCGACGATTGCGCACCGGACTGCCATCCGGATTTTCTGAGCTCGAAGGATTGGGATGTCGAGAGATCAAATTCTCCGACCTCAACGCCAGCGATCGAAACTCTCACCTCTTGACCTTCGACAGGGCCCAGACTGATCTGCTGGATGTTTTCGATTGCACGCACACTGAGCTCGCCTTCATTCAGATCAGCCTTGATACGCCCCGGCTGGCCGTGAACCTGGAAGGCATCTATCGAGATGAAGTGCGACCGATTGTGCCGCAGCGTGTGCGCGGTGAGATCGACTGAACTGGGTCGGATACGCGTCTGCCGACTCAGCCAGGGGAGGATCTCCTCCATGATTTCGGGCTGCATGCAGCCGTGCCCGCATTCGGGGACTTCGGTGTATCGGTGCTCGATACCGAGCTCGGTGAGCAGGCCGACCATGTTGCGCGAGTGCTGAACGGGCACTCCGCCGCCGATCGAATCATCCCATTCGCCGTGAACGATCCAGAGCGCGGTGTTCGATAGATTGCCTGCCCTGAATACCGCGCCCCTCGATTGCCAGGACGAGTGTTCCCATTCCTGGGTCCGCATGACCGTCCCGCCGGGTTTCGGCCAGTGCCGGTAATCGCAGTAGCCGCAAAAGGGTGCAGCCGCGGAAAAGAAATCCGGATAGTGGCTCGCCAGGTACCAGGTGGCCGCACCGCCCATGGAGCCTCCCATGACGGATATGCGTTCTTCATCAATCGAAAATTGCCGGCACAGAAAATCAACGGCCTCGAAGAAATCGACCTCGGCCGGGCCTTGATAAACACTGCCCGGGCCGCGCCCGCAGGGCTTGGCGAATACGGCCGATTCCCCGGCACTGGCCAGAGCTTCTGCAGATCTGAGACAGCTCTTCTTCGAGTTTTCAAGATTGCTTATAGCGCCGGGGCTGACATCGAGGATGAGCGATTTGGGCTCAGTGCCGTCGTCGGTCCATCCGGCCGGGAGCGGCTGGAGGGTGGTGTCGAGCCTTGATGGGTAATAGAAGAGTTGGCTGGTTGGCATGGTTAGAGGGTCGGGGAACGAATTCAGGCAGAAAATGTCTCCGGCAAATTCAAGGAAACAACGGATGAGGAGGTGTGAAGGGCCCTAAGGCGGCCTTCGGTCGTAACTGCAGAAAGGACCGCGGATGAAGAAGAGCGCGCCACCCGAAGAGGCGACGGCTTCAGACTCCAAGGCCGATAAAGACATTCTCCTGAAGAACCCAGCCGTGGACGGCAAAATGGTAGAGCTCGGCATCGGAAAGCATGGCTTATGACTTTTGGCGGATGGTTAAGTAGCTCTTTCGAATCCCAGATCATTCTGGGCTTTGCTGACTTCGGCGAGGACATCCTCATCGGACTCGAAAAGTTTGTAAACGAGTCGGACACGGAGTCTGTATTCTTTGCCCACTTCGTATTCATCGTTAGGGATGACCCACTCGAAATCCCAGGCGGGGCATGTCTGGCCGGGCAGCAGGCTTCGACCGCCCCCGCTTGGGGAACAGTAGAAGCGAAGCCAGCGCGGGTCGTCGAAAATCAGGATCATCGCCATCTTTCCGAGCCGTCCGTAATAGAAGGGCTGGTCGAAACGGAAATCGCAGCGATCCCAGTGGAACGGGCGTTTGCCTTCCACGGCGGGCCATACCTCCAACGCATCGTCGGCCACGTAGGAAGGCGCGATGTTGCTTCCTGTGCCGTGGCTCGGAGAGATGTATCGCAGCCATTCGCCGCCGGAGATGAAATTCAGTCGGGAGTCCTCAGGGCAATTCATGTAGCAGCACCATGAGACTTCGCGAAAGTCGCGGCCGCTTCGAACGTCATCGCAATCCGTAAACCACAACGTGTGATCCACGTAATGGGGTGATCCCACAATGTATTCGGCCCGCGCATCTACCGGCCTCGCATCATCTGCTTTTCGGATGAGCGCGCACGATGTTTCATCCACCAATTCCAGCTTTGGGCCCTTGCCCCGGATCTCGCCCGGCAACAGACCTGCGAAGGAATTACCGAATGCGTTGAACTGTCGATGCTTTGAAGTGAGCGACCAGAGCCCGCAGTATTGCTGTCCGCCCGCGCCGTTGCGTGAGGCGTCGCCAACGATGGCCTGGATCTCGCCGGTCTGGATGTGGTTGCAGTGCATGGCACCATCCTACCTGCGCATCGCCGCATAGTTCAATATCAAATTGTCACTCTTACCCGGCCGACGTTGTTGGCTTCGTCCGATCGGAAAGACCTGAAAAAACCCCAGCAGAGCAAGTCGGCTGGGGTCGTCATGACTGAACGAAGGAATTTCATCTCCAGGACTGCCGGGATACCGGGAAGGGGTATCGGGCAGCCCTGGAGCTTTTGATGGTTAAGCAATCACGGAGACCGTGGATTCTCCATCACCGGCGAGGTCCTTCGCAATCTTGTCGGCGAAGGAGAATGCGCCTTTCTTCAAGAGCGGAGCGGCTGGAACATGGTCCGGCTTTTCCACTGCTGGCGGAGGCGGTTTCTGCGGCGCGGCTGGCTTTGCCGTTGGGGCCGGTTTCTGCGCAGGCCCGGGTTTCTCCACTTCAGGCGGAGGAGGCTTCGGCATCGGGTCCGGCTTCGGCATCGGACCGGGCTTCGTCACGTCCGGTGGAGGTGGCTTCGGCATTGGGTCCGGCTTCGGCATCGGGTCCGGCTTCGGCATCGGGCCGGGCTTCGTCACCTCCGGTGGAGGTGGCTTCGGCATTGGGTCCGGCTTCGGCATTGGGCCGGGCTTCGTCACGTCCGGTGGAGGTGGCTTCGGCATCGGCTCAGGCTTTGGCATCGGGTCCGGCTTCGGCATCGGGCCGGGTGTCTCCACCTCAGGCGGAGGAGGCTTTGGCATCGGGCCGGGCTTCGTCACCTCCGGTGGAGGTGGCTTCGGCATCGGCTCAGGC
>JASLXP010001156.1 GCA_030740295.1 Planctomycetota bacterium | reverse complement strand
GCAATCATCGTCGGGGCAGGTCACGTAACTGAAAAGACTGCAACCCCGCGGTCCGATGTTGCCTGCCTGGCTCGCGTTCCGATTGCGGCGCCCCGGCAAGCGAAAATCGCTGTCTCGAATCCTGGTGACGGTCTGAAACTTCAAGTGCGCCGGATTCAGCCTATTGGCGAAATCACTTTCAGTGACGACTTCATGCGATCTGAATCATCACAGAGCCAATGGCAGACGGCCATGGGCGAGTGGCGACTTCTCACCATCGGTCTGCCAAGGTTTAGTGCTAACGCGTTTTCATATCAGGGTGGCGGACAGCATGCGCTGACGCTGTCCGGATACAATTTCTGGGCTGATTACGTGCTTACCGCGGCGTGTAGAATTGGGAGGAGCGCAACGTCTGCCGGCCTTGCCTTTGCCGCGCGGGATGACCGGAGCTTTTACCGTTTCGAGTGGTCAGCGGTCGATCAGGGCGGCAAGTTTCGCCTGGTGAGGCGCCTGGATGGAAGGGAAGAGGTGCTGGCTGAGAAGGCGGGCGCTCTCGAATTCGATCAGTGGCACGAGTTCGAAGTCTTGACGCTCGGCAGCCGTATCGAAGCCGGCGTGGACAGACGTTCGATCTTGAAGGTGGATGCACCTCAACTTTACGGATGGAAGATCGGGCTCTGGTGCCAGGGAAGCTCCAAACGAAATACCGATCCCACGGCCTGGTTCGACGACGTTCGGGTGACTGGCATCGACGAAGCAAGGCATGGCCTCAGGTTTCCGAAACTGATCCCCCGACCCGTTCCGGTCGTGCCTGACTCTTTTGCCCAGGATAAGTACATGAAGATCTGGGCACATCCGGAGGGACAGGCATCGTTCGGGGTCACCCTCGATTACACCTTCCATCGAGCGCCAGTGGACTGGCGTATCTATTCCGGGAAGTGGCGCATGATGCCTCGCTGGTCATGCCAGCCGCGGTGGAATTGGTTCGGCGGTAGAGGGCCTATGGCCGTTACCGTGTGGCACAAGGATCGTTTCCTGGGGAATACCGTCGCGGAGATTTTTGCAGCGCAGCCGATGGATTCGCCCTTCGATCCACTGTACCGGCATCCCGGCACTATGAGCCTTACTATCTGCGGCGATGGTCAGAATCTTGACAGCGGTTACAGCTTCATTTTCGCGGGCTGGGGAAACCGGTGGACCCGCCTGTTGCGCCGCGACAAGATCGTCGCACAGACCAGGGAGGCCCTGCTGCCGGACAACCGGGATGACTTCCAGTACAAGAATATGCACATCAACTGGCGCGGCTTCAGAATTCAGAAGATCGGCAGCCAGCTTGCCTGCTTTATCAATGACGAAGAAATCCTGAAGTGGAAAGATCCCCAGCCTCTGGAGGGAAAGCGAGTGGCGGCGTGGACATTCGATAACTCACTTCTCCTCGCCAGGGCTCGTATCACAGCAGAGCGGATCGAGCCCGGCCCTCTGCCGGCAATAACACGCGTTGCCGCGGCAGTTGAAGGGCAGCAACCCGCAGCAGCCAGGCTTTCGCAAAGGAAGTGGACCTTTGAGACGGGATTCAAAGGTTGGGCGAATAGAGACGGAGCGAACGGCGCAACACTCAGCCTGGCCACCTCCAATACATCGGGAAGGTCCAGTCTCAGGCTCGGCAACTTGAAGACCGGCGGGACCTTTGCCGCTTCGGTGCCCATCGCCGGGATGTCCGTGGATCGTTCCGCTCTGACGTTCGACTATCGAATTGGGCCACGCATCAAGGTCAACCTTTACCTGAAGGTGCTCGACTGGTGGTATTGCGTCGCGTTTACCGCCCCTGAGTTGAAGACATGGCGAGCGCCGGTCATTGGCCGATTTGAGAACATCCGGGCAGATGATCGGTGGCACTCCACTTCCATCGACCTGGCCGCTGCGCTCACACACGACAAGTTGGTCCTTCCTGTCGGCAAGAGAGTCCCGGAGCAGATCGTCGTAGAGGACGCTTTTCTTGGGCTCTGGTCTGACGATCAATACTCACTGTGCGGTTTCGGATGTAACGCCGCCGGTGCCAGCTACCACATCGACAACTTCGCGATCCGGAAGATTCAATCGCGGCCAGTAGTCAAGAACCGCACCTCGCCGCCGGCGCAGTCATCCAACGCGATCCTCTGCAACGATTGGAAAACTTTCGGCGGTCACGACGGCCTTCGTGTCCTTTCGACCCCGCTGTCGAAACGCAGCCAACCCCGCGGCATCCTCGTCGTCAATGAGCGTCTCGGCGGTGTTGCAGCGGCGGCGATCCGATCGCTGCCTTTCGACGCTGCCCGGTATCCCATCGTCTCCTTCGACTGCAAAACGGACGACACCCCTCGCCTCGACTTTCAGATCGAGCTCGCCTATGGCAAGACGCTCGCGGATCGGATGAAGACTGTTAAGTTCACCGACTACGATCACGCTTGGGACATTATCGGCAGTGTTGGCAGCGATGGTCAGCAGGAAGGCGCCAGGCCCGACGGCCAGTGGCACCACTATGAGTTCAACCTCGGAGAGATGCTTCAGAGCCAGGGCCTCGACACGACGGTCACGGGGCTCCTCATTGCCAGTGGCGGCTATCCGGGAAACGAAGAAGGGGTCCACATGTGGTTCGACAACTTCATGCTCCTGCCCGCCGCGGAAAAAACAGAGACACCCAAAGACACTCGGCCCCCGCTGGTCAGCAGACTCTTTCCATCGAACGAAGGAGAATCAGGCAAGTGCCAGGTGTCTGCCCAACTGAATGACCTTGAGACCGGAATCCTGCCTTCGTCTGTCCGACTTTCCGTGGCGGGTCGCACTTATTCGCTGTCTGATCCAGTGCTCAAATTCGACA
>JASLXP010001155.1 GCA_030740295.1 Planctomycetota bacterium | reverse complement strand
CGTTTCTGCTATTTGCATCTTCATGGACAGATTGCGCAGCTCTTCGACTTTCTTTTCGTCAGGCAGATCTTGTTTATCCAGTTCCTGACGAATCGCTTCCGCTTCCGCTTGTTTCTGTTCGGCCTGTCCTCGCAGCTGTTTAAAGCGCGAGACCTTTTGCCTGGCTGCCTCTAATTCTTCTTCAGCCGCCTTTTGTCCGAGGTAGATTTCGGTTGCCTCGAGGATGGATGCTTCGAATTGTGCGCGGGTCAGATCCGACTGCAGGGCTTGAGCGGATTCGTTGCTGGCGGTGAGCTCTTCCTGGTAAGTTTGCAGCGAGTCCCTGGTGGTCTGCAAAGTCTCAGAGGCGGCGCGGACCTTCGCCAGAAGATCCAGAATGCGTGAGGCCTCTTGTAGTTTCGCGTTCAGTTCGAGTCGACGATTTTCCAGGTCGCGCTTTTTGATCTGCCGCTCGGCCTCGGATTGGGCGCTGCTGGCGCGCTGGAGTGCTTCCTGCGCCTCCCTGGCCTTGCGTTCGGCATCGCTTCGTTTCTGACCTGATTCGGAGATCAGGCCCTCAAGCTTCTGGAGCTCGCTTTGAAGCGTGGCCTCTTCCTTCATCAAGTCGGCGACCTTGCGCCAGATCGTCTCTGCTTGTTTGAGTGACTCCCTGGACATGTTGAGAGTCTTTTCCAGGGCCTGCTGTTTTTCCCACTGCTCTTTCAGTTTGGAGTGCGCGTCTCTCGCTTCCTGCAGCTCTGCGCTCATGTGAAGCTGCTGTTCCTGAAGTTCCTCGACTTTCAGTTTTTCCTCCTGGCTGTCGTTCACTTTCTTCGAGAGATCACGAAGGACTTCCTCTGCCTGGCTTATCTCTTCCTGGATACGGCGTAGTGCGGAATTCTGCCGCTTGCGATAGTTGCCCTTGGCGTCGAATACGTCGTCTACCTTGGCCTGCGCAAGATTCAGCACATGGGTGAAGAGCGGGTCGGCGGCGAGCGCTTGTAGCGCGTCGGTCACCAGTTTCTTGCCCGAGTCGTCAAAATCCTTGTCGAGGCTGTGACCGAAGATTTCGTGGACACCGTCCTGGCGGGGCAGCAGCAGCGAAGTAAGGAAGGTGCTCGGCATCCCCTTGACCCGATTCTGGCCGCCAGGCTCGGGGATGCCCCACTTGAGGAGTTTGCGCAGCTCGCCATCGGCCCTGCGGCCCTTTGCATAGTTGGAGAAAGTGACGCCATCCTTTGATTCATCGAGCAGGGCCGAATTATTACCGCCCTTGCCAAACGATTTTCTGATCCGCCAATACATCAGATCCCTGGTTCGGAAAATCAGCTCGACGAAGGGGCAATCGTGTCCTTCCCAGGTTATCCAGGGATGATGCGCTGATGAATTCGTCTGGACCAGTAATGCCGCTCGAATGGCCTCGGCCAGGCTGGATTTCCCAAGCTCGTTTGGCCCGTAAAGAATGTTCAAGCCCGGCCCGAATTCGATCTCAGCGGATGCGATCCCGCAAAAGTGTTCGACTTTGAGCTTGACGAATTTCATGGCTGTTCTTGTCGCGGAGCGAGAAGGCCACTTAGTGGCGCTGACGCTCCGCGGCAGCTTTGGATTCATCTTGTCGCGGAGCGCCAAGACCACTTAATTACCCAATCGTAGCCAGCTCGTCACCCGTCTGAACCATGTCGCCTTTGGCCACTTTGATCTCTTGAACCGTGCCGGCGACCGGGGAGCTTACCTGGACTTCCATCTTCATGGCTTCAAGGACGAGAACGGTCTGGCCATCTTCGACAACCGTGCCGGGCAAGGCGACAAGTTCCCAGACTTTGCCCGGCATCTGGGCCACGACAGGTGTGCCGGGGCCAGCGGCTGCAGAGGCGGCACCGGCCGCAGCCTGGCCTTGGATGGACACGTTATAGGTCTTGCCGTTGACCGTTGCCTGGTCGCCATCGATGCAGACAGTCACGCTCTTGCCGTTGACGTCCAGAGAGTACTCGGTGGGACCAGTGGCCGCGGGGGCAGCGGCTGGACCAGTTTCCTTTTCGACTTTGCGGACACCGATTTCGGCATTGCCCAGGAGATAATCGAGCCCCTTCTCTTTGCAGGCAGCGACGATGAAGATGTTTTCGTCGTTGACCTCGAGATTGTTTTCTTCGAGTTTTTTCTTGGCGGCCTCGGCGCCCTTCTCCGGGTCGGCGTCGTTGCGTTCAATGGGAGATTGAGTGGTCGGCTCGAGGCCGAGTTGCTCCGAGGCGAGCTTCATTGTGTCCGGATCCGGCGGCACCGGCGTCTTGCCAAAGTAGCCGAGTACCATCTGGCCGTAAGGCTCGGCTATTTCCTTCCATGGGCCGAGCATGACGTTCTTTAATGCCTGCTGAACATAGAACTGCGAGACCGGCGTGACCGACGTTCCGAAGCCGCCCTTTCGAACAACGTCGCTCATCGCTTTTATCAAGTCCGGGTATTTGTCCATGATGCCGTGGTCGCGCATCATCTGGGTATTGGCGGTCAGGGCCCCCCCGGGCATCGGACTCCACGGAATCATCGGCTCGACCGCGGTAGCTTCCGGGGGCAGGTAGTAATCGGCCATGCATTCCTTAAAAACTTCCTCTGCCACGCGCACCTTTTCGATGTCAAGGTCGAGATCGTACTCAGAGCCGCGCAGGGCATGCCACATGACGATGACATCTGGCTGGCACGTACCACCGGAGCAGGGGGCCAGCGAAAGATCGATCGCATCCGCACCTGCATCGAGCGC
>JASLXP010001154.1 GCA_030740295.1 Planctomycetota bacterium | reverse complement strand
CGATCATTATCTCTCCTCTTTTCTGGAAAAGCAGGGGAATCCGGTCTGGGGAATCGGTTGTAACACCTTCCTCAGGAACTTTGAGAAGTATGTGATAGCTCTGGCGGCAACCTGGCGTCCTGATTCCGATCCTCGAGCTATCCCGGACATTTTGAATTGGATTCGACAGTCCATCCATCGTCTGGTCGATGAAAACAGTGCGATCTTCGAGGGACCGGGTTACGGCTGGAGAGATCTGGAATGGATGTCTCTGACTGCCGAAGTTCTGAGGAGAATGGGGGCAATCAATCTCTGGGAAGAAGAGCCGCAATTTGCCAATCTCTGTGCTCAATGGGCGTATCTCGTTCTGCCCTGCAGGCGGGGCCAGAACAATTATTGTGATGCGGCGCGTGGAAAAAAGGGACGGCCCTTCATCGGAGGGCTACTCCATGCACGTCGTCTCAACGATCCAGTTCTGTGGTGGGTATGGGATCAGTTAGGGGGACGAGGCGAAGATGTGGAACTCGGACCTGCCCCCGAGCATTTCACCTGGCATCTGGGAAAGACAGTTCTTTGGGAAGATGATCAAGCAGAAGTGCGCAATCCAGGTGAAGCGGGTTGGCCATCAGCAAGGCGGCCCGGCAAAGTTGGGATATCTATCATGCGCAGTGGATGGGACGACGATGACGCATACTTCAGTCTTCTGGCGTCGGAACGGACTCCAAGCAATCAGATTCATCAGCAGGTTGATTCCGGACATTTCTCATTCTTTGCCCTTGGTGAGGCATTTAGTGTCGATTCCGGATATGCGGACATATTGGGTCGGTATCACTCAGTACTTAGGCCCGACGGCAAGGAGCCCAGCAAGGCTCCTCATGTCTTCACTCAGATGTTCTACGGAGGAAAGCAGGAGAATTTTTCTCATGGGACATCCGTAGATTACGCAACCATAAATTCCGGCGAGCAATGGGAATGCCACTGGGCTTATCGACATGCCCTGTTCGTCAGACAAGGAGACATTCAACCCTACGTTCTGATCCTGGATAACGTGAATGCCGGCAACAATGTAGGGCTCTATCAATGGATTCTGAATTCGGAGCCGGGGAATAGCATAGACCTCGATCATGAGAAAGAGAGGGCAACCATTCACGGGAAAAAGCATCGACTGGAAATCGCCTGGTCGTTCCCTGGAGAAGAGTATTATCCGATTCCTCATCGGCTGGAGTTGGAATCCGATGTTATCGACTCGTTCCCTCTCCCTGGCGGGCTGAGACCTGGCATAGGAATTCGACCTCAGCTATTTGCTAATCTCTGGGGATATAATGGTCTTCTCTTGAGTGTTCTTCTTCCAAAGAGGAAGGGAGAAGCAAGCCCGGTCATCGAAAGGTTGACAGGCAGAAACCAGTTTGGGTTCTCCATCGATTTTGGAGGTGTAACGGATACGGTCGTTGCCAATCCCCACACTCGAAATTTGTCCATTGGGGGCATGCAAGGCGAGGCCACTCTGGCAATCACTCGACGTGATTCAGAGGCAGATTCAGTCTGGTGGGCTGCGGCTGAAGCGTATGCTTTATCCATTGATAAAGTTGAAGTCATGCCCCGGCAGGGGAATTGTGAGATCCTGGTGGAAGCATGAAAGAAAACCATGGAGCAGTTCCAGATGAGACCCGCGGGCACGCAAGACTGGACGGGGCCTGCGTCACGTCTGACGCTCCTGGGCGGTGCGCGCCGCTGATGAGCTGAGGACGAAGGCCGGCAATCTCGAACCAGTGGAACCCCGTTATGCACGATGTTGACATAGTCTGCGTTGATGATGACGCCTTTGGATACGCAACCTTTCAAAGTCACAATCAGAAGGTGGTAGAGAATCGCAACGGCATTTTCATTACACATCTGAAAAAGCGTCTGAACGAAGCCTATACGGCGCAGCGCTGGCGCTTGTCGCGTAGTACAGACGGCGGCCGGACCTTTGTCACCCTCTGGGAAGCCGTCGATGCCACCAATGCGCCTGTCCTCGAGACCGATGCTGCCGATAACCTCTATCTGATCCGCGCCGATTTCTGCGGTAGCGCAGGATGGGGTGACGCCTATCTCTACCGGTTTTCACCCGAGGATGACTACAGCAAGCCGGAACAGACACGTCTGCAGGGCGGCGGCTCGGCAAAGTTCAGCATGGTGCCGGATGCGGTACGCGGCCAGCTTTATTACGCGGCTCACGACAACACGTTCCACGTAATCGGTCTCGACGGCGTCGAACGTCGCTCGATTCAGATCACACAGCCCGGCGAGATTGCCGAGTTGGAATACCCTCACTTATCACTTGACCAGGACGGCATCCTGCACTTTGCCTGGACGTCTGAGAAACACGGTCCCTATCATTATCAGGACATTCGTTATATGCGGTCTCGTGACGGCGGCGACACGTGGGAGACCATGGACGGCACGGCTGTGGCGCTTCCGGTGAAAGCAGACAGCAATGGGCCTACGGACCGGATAACGTTGGACGACGAAGACGACGAGCATACATGGTTGGCGAGTTTCATGGCTCGCAGCGGCAAGCTGCATTTCATCTATCAGTATTCATGGGACCTGCAGGAGAATCGCCAGCATTACGTGCGCTATGACATCGCAACAGGCAAGCGCGATCGCGATGTGTGGCCGGAGTTCAAAGGGGAACACATATCACTAAACCACTTCGACGGGTTCTTCGCGACGCGGGCTGAAAATCCGGATACCCCGCTCTACTGCATCATGGCCAGCGAGGGCCGCATCGCCTGTCTGATCAGCCGCGACAACGGCGATACTTGGCAGGATCACGCGCTGAGCAGTCGCCGTTTCGTAACCGCACCTTCGCCATCGAATCCCTACGCTATAGGGGGCTGTCGGGAGCTGACGGCAGATGGGGCTATTATCGGCACGTTTACTGATCGCAATCCCGTGGCAGGAAAGAAACCGGAGAGTCTGATCGGCGTGGGAACCTCTGCACCGGCCTATTTCTTCAGGATCGAGAGCGAATAGAGACATCGGGCTGCCCGGCTGCAACGCTTTCTGTTTTCTGTCTCGTTCCACGATTCGGAAAGAACACGCCCCGCACACCGACCCGGTACGGATAGCACCCGGTCAACAATGACGCTCGTGAAGCGGAGCAGACGGATGAAGCGACATAGAAATTAGTAAACCGCCGCCCCTCTTTCGCCATTTGGTCGACGCGCGGCGTTCTAATTTTCGGCGCCCCGAAACAGCCGATATCGGCATAGCCCATGTCGTCATTAAAGATAATGACGATATTCAGTTTCTCATTTGCGGCATGGGCCATGGCACACATCACCATGCCTGACATCAGTGTTAGTAGTTTTTTGTTCATTTCCATTCCTTTCTTTTATTGTTCAATGCTTCAACGACTGGCGCATCAGCTTCAGTCCTGTCCATTATGAAATCGAGCCGCTTCAAAAATCGAGTAGTCTGCAAGGTACTTCACGTCGTGTTTTGTCACTGACCGGGAGAGTCTCGTCCTGGTAGCACTCTGTCAGACAGTGTGACCTGTCCCATCACCAGGGCGCCGACGCCTCGTGGTGGGTAGTCGCTGATGAGTTGTATGGGGACTGGAGCGTTGAAAGCGGGGCCGGTGTAATCCTTCAACCGAAGATAGTCCTTGCCGTCAAGCCTGACCCGGAAGCCTGGATGCTTTGGGTCGTTGCCCCAGGTGATTCGGAGTTTATGCCAGGTGCCTTCAGTAATTCCTCCTTCAACCTCGAGGTGGACGGGGTGGTAACCCTTCTCCTGATCCAGGTTCACCATCAGACCCGTGTATAACTTCGCTGGTTGTCCCTCCTTTCCTCCGAACTCCTGTGAAGGACTCCCTCCGACCAGCCAGAGAAATGTGTCGCCTCGATTACTTCCGCCCGCGTTGCGACTGGCCAAGTGGCCCTTATCTCTCGCTCCGCCCTTTGGAACTTTGAACGATACTGTGAAGGTGCCCTGGTTGAAGGACGAGTGACCTTTGGGAATCGTAACGCCGGATCCTGCTCCGGGAGCCCGGCTGAAGTCGAAACGAAATGCGTCGCGGGACACTTCGATCCCGCCCGGTGATTTACCAGTGCCATCGAGAGTGTAATGCCGTCCGTTGCTTTCCAGTTTGAGAATCCCGGCAAGCGCTTTGGTGTCCGGATTCGCCGCAGATGTCTTGACTTCATCGGCGAAGGCATCGAACTCGAGATCAAGTGACGGTTGACCGGCGAGGCTCTGCCACTTGGCTTTCCAGGCATCAATGGTCACAGCATGGTGGGGTTTCAAATCGAAGGCGAAGCCTCCGGTCCCAAAACAGTTCACGATCTTGATGAGCACGTGATTCCACCCCTTCTGAAGTTGGACGGGCACCAGGTCCTGGCCGAGCATCGCCCCACGCTGAATCCACTGGTCGGAAACTTTCTCTCCGTTCACCCACATCTTAGCGCCATCGTCTGATCCGAAGGCGATGATTGCCTGCTGTTCTTTGGGTGACCTGATTTTCGTGTAAGCATAGGAAGTCCAGTGTTCCCGATCTGCATTGGGTTTGAACGGAATAAGGTCAAGGTTCTCAAACGTCATTCTGGAATGAACTGAGTTCTTCTTGAGGATCGGCTGAACGAAGCGCTTCCATTCGATTTTCATTCGGTCCTTTCCGGTGAACGTCTGGGCGAGGTCGACTTTGATTTCCGGAGGGAACGCCTGGTCGAAGCCGCCACTCGGGTGAGGCTGGTTTTCAAAAGGCCCGAGGATGGCCCAGGTTCGGCCGGTGTCTCCAATCTCGGTGAACCGCCAGGAACTCTCCGCCACGCTCCAATTTCCGTTTCGACGACGTTGCGTGACCGCGGTTTTTCTGTCCGGTTGTTCAACCGAAATGCCAAGGAGGATGGGGGCAATTGATTCATGTACAGCTTTCACCTCAATGGATTGGACTGTTGTCCCGGGCTGGGGCAAGTGCCACTTCATGACGTAAGTTGAGAGTCCCACTTTTTTCGAGAGCGTGACCTGGGCAGCATTGTCGAGAGTGCCCGGCTGCTCACCCAGGTATTCATACGTTTCCTGACCGTATCGAATCGGAATCTTATGAGTCTTCGTTCCCGTTCGTGTGCGCACTTTTACATGGTATTCGGCAATCGTTTTCCCGTGATGGTGGTCGATGAAGCCGAAAGCGCTTGTGTGCCAGAAGTGAAGGGTGTCTGTTTTTTTGCCCACAGGAATTACTGCGGACCGCATGAGATTTGGAAGCGTCTTCGGTGCCCCGAGCAGAACCATGCCCTTGGATGCAGGCGGGAATGTGAACTCGGCCATCGAGAGGTTGACTGAGCCCGACGGGAAAGATCGTATGTTTTCACCCACATCAGCGAGAACTCCGGGGGCCAGTCGATGGTTTGTTTTCAGTGCGACTGGAACAAAGGTTGAGCTTAAGCCTTGCCCGACTTTGCCCCGGCGCAGGACTCCAAGATTGCGCAACCACGTAGCAAAGACCCGGCGTGAACGCTGCTCCTTCTCGAATGCTTCTTCCCACCGAATCTGGTCAAGAATAAGTTTGCCCTTACCGACCGGCATCTTGAACATCGCACCGGGCTGAAGGACTTCCACGAGGGAGCTTGGCTTCGTTCGAGGCACGATCTGGAATTCGGCGGGTACTGCAGTGATGCGCATTTTGGGGCCGTATCGGGGCATGCTTCCTCGTTTCCACCAGAGGTCGTAATTGCTGATACCCTCGAAGAGAGCGCATGATTGGTTTCGTTGAAGCTCCCCTCCGTAGCGAATGTCACGGGGCGAAGTTTGGAGTCGAAACGAAAATGGAATCAGCTCTTTCCATTTTTCAAAAACCGTCGGATCCATCCGGGACAGCACAAGCGTCCCGCCCTTTTGTATCCATCCTTTCAATTGTGTTTGGTCCACATCGGAAAGTCCGGCATCGACCCATAGCAACGTGTAGTCAGAGATCTCTGGCGATGGCTGGACGGTGAGATCGTCGATGTCCCATCCATCCCGACGGAGTTTCGCGGTCACCGCATCGCTGAGAATGGCACCGGCTTTCAATTCAGGACGTAGTGGCAGCGCCCCCCACATGAGAATGTTTTCGAGCAAGCGTGCCGCTACCGGTTGCTGGGCAAGCTTTTCAGCAACAAGGAGCGAGCAATACAGAATGCTTCCCCGACCTTCATCGACTTCCACTAACGGGGTCA
Source organism: Planctomycetota bacterium (assembly GCA_030740295.1). The sequence goes on along the minus strand of JASLXP010001154.1, from coordinate 9,927 downwards.
AGCCTAGTCCCAGCTCGTCCCCCGTCTCGCAGAGTACCTGGAATGAACCATCCAGCGGTTTTGAGTAGGACGAGTGTGCAATCCAGTGGTCATCGCCCCAATAAGAAAAGTCGCTTGGACTCAATCCTTTCATGATTGGGTGGGATGGGGCGATGAGATGTGAGCGAGTATTTGAGAAGCGGTTGAGTCGAAGGGGTAGTTCTTCGATGTCCTCTTTCTGTCCGAGGATGAGTGCGCGGCCACCGCGGCGAATCCATGAAAAGGCCTGCTCGCGGTCGGTATGAAAAATCTCGCCGGAGGTAACAAGGAATCGATGCTTCCCAAGCTCGGAAGCCTTGCTCACCTGAATTGCCTCAATACCAAGCGACTTCAGTATCCTTATGACATTGCTGCTGGTGGATGATACGGCGACTTGCCTTTCGAGTTTGCGCTTTGGGAAAATGCTGTAAAGCCCAGACCATCGGCCACCGCGCGGGATCGGCTCGCCGTCTTCTGTGATCTGTAATCGAAACACCGCATCAGTTCGGGCATTCACTTCAGGGAGCGATACGGACAATTCGATCTCCTTGTCACCTCCGGGCGCGAGCTTCAATGATTTGGTTCCCTCATCGATTCCTTCGAGCCCCCAATGCAGCTTGAACTTTCGGGGTGACAGGACAGCGTTAAAAACCTTGATTTTTCGTTTGAGCCTCTGCCCGCCGAAGAATGCTGTGCCGTAGTTTTTGGGGTAGACATCGACTGGTAAAAAGTCGCGAACACTCGCAAACGGCTCGAATGGCTCAAAGCCCACAAATCTCTGGTCTCGATAGGCACGCATCCGCAGGAGTGTCCACTCTCGCCAGGTGTCGAGGAGTCCGGTCGGACTGTAAACGCGATCGCCCCCGAAAGGCGCTAACCAGTCGGGCCCCATGTTACCGCCACTGAAAGCCTCGCCCAGAAAGATGGGCTTCTCCCCGTCGTATGGAGGATGCGGAAACCAATCCATGAGTTGGGTACCGCGGTCGCTGAAGTAAGCAAGGTTGGGGAGTCCAAACGACCGCCCATACTCATGTGGGTAGTGCGCATTCAACAGCTTGGATGTTCCCCAGAAGTCGAGGTCACCGTCCGACGTCACCGGCCGCATAGGATCGAGTAATTGAATATCCTTAATCAGATTCGTGTAGAGAGGGCGGAACGTTTCCAGGAGCGGCTTACGAAGGTAGCCGGCGCCTCCAAGTTCATTCCCGACCACCCACATCCAGACACTTGGGTTGTTGTAGAGATACCGAGTCTTGCTCAATTGGAGCTCAGTGACTTTCTGCCAGTAACGTTTTCTGATATCCGCTTTCTTGGGGATGGGAATGTTCCCGTTGACCATGCGTGTAAGGATCCCCTCCTCATCAGAGATCAGCACCGAATCGTAACTGACCCACGGAGTGCGTGTCGCGTTCTGCCCAAAGACCCTTTTGAGGAATCGGAAATTCTCAGAGACGGGCATTGTGCCATCGAAGATCGTCAGGTGCGCCCCGTTCAGGAGAACGTCTCTGCCTTTGATGGATATCTCGCGAAACCCAAACCTGGTGTCCGTAACATCCGTCTGACCATTGGCGGTAACAGTGAGACGCAGCCGCAGGAGGCGCGGGCTTTCCAACGACCAGAGGATGGGTCGCCGCCAGCGTTTCACCATTTCAAGGTCAATGGGCTCGTCTGTACCTGCCTCCAGGTTTTGTTCCCTGAACTTCAGAACCTCTCGCCCTTCCGGATCGAACACAGAGGCAGAGACCGTAGCTCTTGCCTGATGAGGTCCCGCGTTCAGTATTGATGCGCGCAGAGTGAGCCGTTTCTTCTCCAAAGATGGATCGATGAGTATCTGATCCGCGAAAACTTCGGGCCGGCTTACGAGCCAGGCGTGTCCGAACAGTCCCATCGGGACGCCCCAATACTCGCGTACTGGAACGATGTACGCTTTGTCCGGACCTCTCAAGTAGCGATCGGGATTACGAAAACGAATGACCAGCTCGTTGCTTCCAGATGTCACCGTTGCCGACAGATCAAAAGAGTAATTGTTGTAGCGATAGATCGAGCGAGTCGCGATCTCTTTCCCATTCACGAACACCGAAAACAGACCGTCGCCACCGCCCTGCAGATTAAGGATGGTGCGTTTTAGGGGCAGCGTTCTTGAGGGAAATTCAAACTCGCGCCGATACCAGACCTGGGCACGATTCTGATACTTTTTCCACCGATGACTTCGATAGCCGAAGCTGCCACTCGGCATGATGGGGCTTTCGGCCGACCACGCTGCATCGGGTAGCGGCAACTCGATCTTCGCATCATCCGATACACTGACTTTCCAGCCGTCATCGATAAGAACTTTTGGCCTGTCCTGCGACAGACGCTCAGCCGTCCATCGATGATGAAACACGGAAAGGAGTGTCCCAGAATCGCTGAACAGCCTGGCACGGATACGGAAGTCAGGGCCGTGCCCGACGGAGAAGTGAAATGTGTGACCAACGTTCTGACTTCCTGGATCATCTTTCCCGAGTTCGCGCACTTCGAAACCCTCTTCCGCAATCTTCTTCCCATAGAAGTCGAGCACTTCAACTGCCAACGTTCCGTTAGACTCAACACTCCAGGGATTGATCACTTTGATCGCAGCCTTTGCTTGACGACCGGTTTGAGTCACCTTCAGAGATTGGATCATTAGAGGAGGTGCAGACTCGAGGGAAAGCCTGTCCACACTCAGCCATCCACTCTCAACATTTGCTACGAACGTGCCCGTCTTGCCAAGATGGTCACGAAGGTCGACACAGAACAGTGCCGCGTGCCTACATTGCTTCCTGACCATACGCCAGGTTGCATCTTCGAGAGACACGTCGGGTTTTCCATCTGCGTTGAAATCCATCCCGATAAAGTTTTTCCCGGACTCCAACGAGCCGGTCATAAGAAACGCGAGGAAAGGCTGTGTTACCCTGAACGGGTCGGAAGCCAGCCTCTTCGGATAGGCTCCAATCTTCTTGCCAGTGTAAAAGGTCGCCAATCCCTCACGCAGGTCGTAGCTGGAAGCGGAGTGAAACCCAACAAGGTCTCCATCGGTCTGGTCTGCCAATCGTTGGTGAGGCAAACCGGACAAAGTCTTCAAGCCGCCATGAAGCTGCCAGCCGTCATGGACCGGCCAGTTCGTGAACGTCTCCATCTCAAAGTCTGAATTAGGGAAAGGACTTTCGGAGCGTCCGTCAGGCGCGAGTATGAAAGCAACAGTCAGGATGGATGAAACAACGGATACGTTCATGTTTGGGTTTGGTGGGAGGTCCCCGAGTACGGCGATAGATGATGGCATCGGTTTCTAAAGTCAGCCTCGACGCATTAAGCTCTGGACCGTCAGGATATTACAAAAGGATCGCGCAATGAAAGAGAAAGCCATGAATGGGAAATCAATGTTCGTCACCGCAGCGATTTGTGGAGCTTCGTCCCTCTGCGCAGCGCCAGCGGAAATCCGTCTCAGAGGAGACTGGACTGTATTGGTGAGAATCCCCGGTCCGGCCGCGGTTGAGGCCGAACTGAAAATCTCCCGCCCAGACATTGTCAAGATCGACCATGAAAAACATAACCGGCTTCCAGTTTACAACGCCGGTACCCGTGCGGGGTGGAGGAGGGGCGTCCGGCTCAGAGGCGTCATCGCGGCCGAATGCACAGTGGACGGCGCGCTTGATCCAGAGAGCGTGGTCATTCGGACCGGACCTGAGCCCAGGGCCACAACCTTCCAGAAAGGCATCGACTACGAAGCCGATCTTGCCGCGGGTACGGTCGGCCGATTACCTGATGGAAAGATCGCCCCCGATCAGCCGGTGTACATCGACTACCGGTACGCGAAGCAGCGCATCGATTCCGCCGTTCTCACCGCCGACGGACGCATCGCTCTCAAACCAGGAACGCCACACGTCGTCACTCCCGAGCCTCCGCCGCTGGCTCCCGGCGAGACTCGTCTGGCAAACGTCTTCATATCGGGACGCATCGCAGCCTTGGCCAAAGACAACCTCTACCCCATTCTGGAAACGGCGTATCCTGAATTGACGACCAGCCCCTCAATTGCAGAAACATTGCTGCCCAGGACCCTGAAAAAACTTCAGTCTGGCGACCACCTGAAGATCCTCGCCTGGGGCGACAGTGTGACGACCTTCAAGCGCTACCAGACAATGTTTGTCGGACAACTGAGTGAGCGCTATTCGAAGGCGAAGATCGAATTGGTCACGGAGGCTTGGGGCGGCCGCAACACGGGCAGCTACCTCAAAGAGCCGCCGGGCAGCGAGCACAACTACCAGGAAAAAGTGCTGGACAGGAAGCCCGATCTGATTGTCTCGGAATTTGTGAATGATGGTGGCCTGTCGGAAGCAGCAGTAAACGAGCGATACGGGAAGCTCTTCGACGACTTCCAGAAGGTCGGTGCGGAGTGGATTATTCTCACTCCGCACTACATACGCCCGAGCTGGATGGGTTTGAAAAGCCAGCGAAACATCGACGAAGACCCGCGCACATATGTAAAGGCCGTACGCCGTTTTGCACAGAAAAACCAGGTTGCGGTTGCCGAGGGCTCGCAGCGTTACGGTCGGCTCTGGCGACAAGGTATCCCTTACCTCACGCTCATGGAGAACAACATCAACCATCCAAACGTCCACGGCCACAGAATTTTCGCCGACAGCCTCATCGCGCTTTTCCCAGAGCCACGATGACGAAAGTGGATTATGACCGCGTCTTGCGATAAGCGGACGGCCTGCTGCCTATCCAGCGTTGGAAGGTATCTGAGAAGGCAAATTGATTTGTGTAGCCTACCTGGCGGGCGACCGCGGCCTCCTCAGTCTGCTTAGCGAAAGCTGTGAAGTGGAGATCTGGTACTGCAGCGCCAAGATCGCTCCTGATAACGCGTCGATGCCTGAAAGTGAAAACGACTCCGGCCTGGAGGGAACTCTTCTCCGAATACCTCGGCAAAAAGCTGGTTCTGGACGAGAATGTCCCTACTCGTGAGCCATCCCCAAAAGTGATGTCTGGAAGAAGTAGACGACGCGCACCTTGTTGACTGGCCTTGGTCGTACCGACAGCAGAACATGGTACTACAGATCCAAATCGAGAGAGAACTGCCTCCGCCGGAAGTGGATGCCGTTGTCTTGGACAGGGAGAAACAAAGATGAATGGACGTGATACTGCACTCATGCTGACGGCCTGCCTGTGTTTGGCTTGCGCGCCCACGCACGGTCAGACGGGCACCAATGCCCAAGAGGCGCCAAAGCCCATCGGCACTATGACCGCATTCTGGCGACATCGGCCGGTGCTTGATCGCTGGCTTGTGGGAGGGCTCGGCTTCACGCGCGTTCCAGACTACCTGTGTGATCCGATACTGTCCTTCCCCTACCGCCGCAAACCAGCCCCGCGCGAGATTCCCTTTGTGGACCATGTGACGGTTGTGCGACTCCTCGGGGGCTGGAACACGAAGTGGAAACACGGTGAACTGGTCGCGGGGCACCCGGTCGATGCCTACGACCTGGCTTACCGCAATGACAAGGGAGAGATCCGCTACCGGTGGCATCTGCTGCGGCCGCGTCTCGATCCGTATGTAAAGGCCGGTTACGGATTGACCATCGTGCTTGATAACACGCCGTGGTGTTTCAAAAGCAAGGAGGGCAAAGGCAGCTACGGCAATGCCGACCCGCCGGCCGACTTCCACGAGTGGGGCGCTTTCATTGAGCAACTGTGTCGGCAGTTGGTGCGTTTGTACGGGTCCGATACGGTCAATCAGTGGCGTTTCCGCATGGGCACGGAGTGTCAGGGAACGGATCGGTTCACGGGTACACAGGAGGAGTTCCACAAGCTCTACGATCACGGGGCAGACGCGGTCAAGCGCGTGCTGCCGGGCGCCAAGTTCGGGCCGTTCAACCTGGCAGGGAGCCCGGACGGCCCCAACATCAGTTTTCACGCCCTGGTGGAGCACTGCCTGGACCAGCCGAATCACGCCACCGGCAAGGTCGGCACGCGGCTGGACTTCGCATCGGTTTCCGTCTACACGTCGCCTTCTCTGCTGCGCGCCATCTTGCGCACCACCGATCCCCAGTTCAAAGCGCAACAGAAACTCGATTTCTGGAACGGGCTGGGCAAGAAGTGGCCGCAACTGGCTGACATATCCCGCGAAGTCCACGAGTTCGGAATCCTGGGCAACGAGTTTAAAATTGGTGGCGGCGAGCCAGGCGCGCGCGGAGCCGCCTGGACCTTCCACGTGATGATGGCCCTGCGCGAGGGCGGCCTGGACCGGCTCTGGAGCTGGGGCGTCATCGAACCGATCAACCTGGGCAGCAAACACCAGCTCCTGAACGGCACAGGCTGGCTGTTCTCGATCCTCGAGTACACCGTGGGCGGCGAGACGCACCTGCTGCAGCCGAAGATCCGGCCAGTCGAACAAGACTCCGCCGCGCTGCCGGACAACCTGCGCGCCATCGCCACCTTCGAACGCCCGAAGAAGCTTGCAAGAACCGGCCGGCTCTTCGTGAAGAGCGCAGCCATCGTTCAGAAGGATCGCACGTTCATCATCACCTCCGCGTATCACGAGGACCGGTTCGCAACCGGGCCTGTCGATGTGACCGTGGCGCTGCCCAAAAAGCTGCTGCCGGTGACGTCGACCACTCCGCGCGTTCGCTACACCACCCTCACTCGGGCGGGAGCTGTCCATTACCGCATCCGTCAGGATCTGGCCGCCGCGGGGTTGCTCGGTGCGGAGTTCGCAGCCGTGCCCGGCCTGCTCAGCTCAGTCAAGGCCATGGGCGGACGCCCAGCCTGGGAATACGCCGACTCGAACTGGTCGACCTACGAGGCGATCGTCAGGAAGTCCCTCACGCTGAAGCCCTTCGAGGGCAGAATCAGCTCTGGGAGCGGCAACCGGCGCATCACCTTCCGCATGGCGCCGCCGGCGGTGCTGGTCCTCGTCCTCGACCGCGGAAAATGACCAACCCAATGAAGAATGAAAAAGTATATTGTGTGGGAGGTTCGGTTATGACCGCACGACGGTTTGACACTCCGAGCTTGCCGCGCGTTTGGCCTTCGTGCTCAACCATGAAAAGACTTCAGCAACATCATCCCGTTTGTCCCCTGACCGCAGGCCGTTTTCGGTTATTCTTCCGTATGAAAAGAAACTTCAGCAACATCATCCCGTTTGTCTTACCGTTCCTCGTCTCCGCCCTGGACGCCGGGCCGATTCTTCCCGAACAGAAGGCGGAGAAGATGCTCGATTCCTTCGAGGCCGTGAAGCCGATCCATAAGACCTGGACTCGTGGCAAGCTGAAGTGGAAGCTCACTCCACGGACAGGTTACTCAAAGGATGGGCAGAAGAGTCTGCTGGTGGAGTTGGACGCGACTGGTGAAAAGAAAGGGCGGAACTCGCTGAATCTGCTGTGGAACTTCACGCCACCGGCCGACTGGTCGGCGTTTGATGGGTTGATGCTTTGGTACCAGGCGCAGGATGAAAGCTCGCCCGGCTTTACTGTCAGTCTGATCGAAGAGAGCGGAGCGAACTACTGGAAGAGAGTCAGCCCTGAACCACGCAAGGCCGGCAAATGGCAGACGATACTGCTGCCTTTGAAGAGCTTTTCCTGGAGCTGGGAAGGGCCGCGGGACAAGGACAAGAAACTCGACATTTCAAAGATCAGGCAGATTCGCATGGAAGCCCGCGGCAGCGTGGAAAAACGCGTGGTCTTCTCTCTCGATGGTTTCGGACTCTACAACGCGCTGCCGGCCTATGAGGGCCCCGTGCTCTCGATGTTCTGCACAAGGGACGGCTTCATTCGCCGGGACAGCAAGGACTATCAACTTGTCGTTCGCGTCAATCGGTTACCTGCCGGGCAAAAGGCGACGGTGAGTCTCAAGGGCGTGGATTTCCAGGGCGAAACAAGGCTTGAGAAATCGCTGACGTTTACCGGGGAGGAAGGCAAGGACAAACTGCCCAACCGTTACATCAAGTTCAAGAACGAAGGCCCGAATTACATTGATGTCTTCGGCACCCTGAGCGTAAACGGCAAACTCCTCTACCGCGAAAAGAAATCGTTCGCCGCTATCGTGCCCCAATCGGAAGAAGACCAGAAAGCCAATCCCAATTCCATTTTCGGCATCTGGGTTGGAGGCGGGCCATGGAGCATCGGCGCAAAGTGGACGCGCACCTACTGCCGCGGCGGAGATGTGAAGCTCGTGGATGGCAAGTACCAGTTCCGCAACAATCCGCCGGGAGTCTACCAGCCCAAAGCCAATCCCCGCGTCAATTACACATTCTATTTCTCCCAGATGCCCAAGTGGCTTTCGAGCAAGCCCGAACGGGCAGACTGGCAGAAGTGGAGCCCCAAAAGCTGGGACGACTACGACAGGTTTCTGCAGTGGGTCATTACGGGGGCGAAGGCCGGTGGATTCACGCATTACGAGGTCTGGAACGAGCCCGTGCCTTACGCTTACTGGATGGGGCCCATAGAGAGCGTCGTCAAGCTGCACGAGGTGACCTACAAAGCGATCAAGAAAGTGCAGCCGGACGCGGTCGTGCTCGGCCCTTGCCCGTACAGTTTCGTCTGGAATTTCATCGAAAAGTACTTCGAGCTCGGCGGGGCCAAGTGGATCGATGAGGTCGTTGTCCACACTTACGGCGGCAACCCGGACATCGATTTCGCCGCGAATCTTCAGAAGCTCAAAAGCATCATGCGGAAGCACGGCATTGGCGACCGTGACATTTACATCACTGAAATGGGCTATCGCACCCCCGTCGTCACCGAGCGGCAACAGGCGCAGTTCATGGTTCGTGCTTACATGTACGCCTGGTCTGAAGGCATCCGTCTGCTGACCTGGCACATGCTCTGGGACTACACGCCCAAAGGCGATCCGGGCATGGCTATTCTCCGGCACGACCACACCCCTCGCCCTGCCTACGCGGCCTACGCGACGATGACCCGCCTGCTCGAGCGTGCAAAGTTCACAGGCCCGGTCGAGGGTTTGTCCGCGACCCAACGCGGGTTCCGCTTCGAGAAACGGGGGAAGCTCATCCGCGTCCTCTGGGATACGAAAGCCGGAAGCAACCTGATCCTGAATCACGATCAGCCGGTCGAAATCATTAATCTCGTCGGCGGCAGCTCAACAGTGAAACCTGCCGATGGAATGTTGAAAGTACCTCTGAGCCTGGATCCTATTTATGTGCTCAGCGAGAAGTGAAAGAGAGAACAAAGATGACGACAGGCAACGCAACGGGGCCACTGGCGGGCAAGCGTCCCAACATCATGATGGCGCTATTGGACGACATGGGCTATTCGGATCCCCGGCGCTTTGGCGGGGATATAGAAAAGGATACTACGCGCCGCAGGTCTGCATGGATCCCCGGCAGAAGCCCCCGGGCGCTGGTAGCGGATGCCTCCTCACTACCTGCTGCAGGCCGTCCATCGCAGCTACCATCCCGGCAAAGGCATGTGTTCAACATTCCGGAGCCCAAAGCCGATTTCTACAACAGGAAAGACCCGTCCATCATGCCGGAGCGGGGCAGACTGGTGAAGAATTAGCGCCACCAGGTTCTCTGTTTATAGTGGGCGACTTGTCGACGAAGCCACGTAATCGACCCCTCGGGCAACTCGGTCGCCCGGATATCCAACATGACTTCCAGCTCTTCAATCTCAATAGCGCTCCTGACTTTCTTACTCTTAACACCTGCCCACGCCGCAGAAACGCCGGCAAATGTTAAGAAAACTGACTCCGCGAAAAACCGCCTGCTGCACGTTTTTAAAGCCGAGAAAGGTACCTTCACTCCGTTGCTTCGTGAGGCGTTTTTGGACTATGCCAGTGAACAGGCCCGGGCGAGTCTGAAGGCCAGGGAAATAGACCTTCCGCCGGAGTTCCTTGATTGGATTGAATCGGACCTGGACATTGCGACCGGCGTCTACGCGGCTC
>JASLXP010001153.1 GCA_030740295.1 Planctomycetota bacterium | reverse complement strand
GCCGGGTTCTTTCGGCCGCTCAGACCCGGCTAAAGCCGTTACTCCAACCCCGTTTCTGCCACTTGTAGCCAAAGCTTGCGAGGTTGGTGAGTGGGCTGAACAGTTACAAATCTTTTAAGAAAAACAAGACTCTGAACCGTAACCGTGTAATGCGTAATACGTAATCAGAATAGGCTCATCAGTCCTCAGTGGGTCCTCTGGTTACGCATTACGAGTTACGCTTTACGTGTATTACGAGTTACGCATTACGAATTACGGATTCCTACCGGCGGGCCTCAATTTCATCGAGCAGGTCGAACTCATGGGCGATGTGCAGGAAGCGGAAAATGGCCCACCAGGACATGCGAATGTCCGCGAGCTTCCAGAGATTACCGTTGAGCTTCAGGTCAAATTCGAAGAAGCGGACCGCCTGCTTGATGTACTTGGGATCGCCCGTCAGTTTGCTTGCCCAGGCGAGTGCCTGGGTCTGGCCGTGGATGGAATAGCTGGTTCCGGGACCAAAACTGTTCTCGCCGGGCGGGCCTTCTGTGCTGGCGATGATGCCATGGGGAAGCTTCATACGCTCAGCAAGGTGATCCACACCCTTTATGAACATGCTGCGGGCACGCTCGGACTCCGTAGCTTCCCACGCACGGTAAACTGCGCTGAGGAGAATACCGCTCATGAAGGCATTGGAGCCTTTCCAGTAACCATTGTGCCCATCTGCCACACGTGCCTTGAACGCGCCGTCTCTGTCCTGCCACTTTTCCAGCCGGTCGAAGTATTCATCCAGGCCCTCTCGTAGAGCTTTGTCCCGGGTCTCCTCGTACACCGCGGCAACGCACAGCAAAGACCAACCGGCGGCTCGCCCATTGTTAAAAACCATTCCGCTCCTTCCCTTTTGGCGAAGGTGTCGGATTGCATTGCGGGCGATTCCGCCGGCTATGGCGAGCGCCCTGGGATGCCCGGTCAGGTGGTAATAGAGAAGCATGCCCTGGCAATAGAGGTAGTGCGGGTCAACAGGCGTGGCAGTGTGATCGTCGCCGCGGCCGCTGTGCAGGCCTTCGAACATCAGCGGGTCGCGATGATGATGGATGGTGTCCACATCCATCGAGTGCCAGGTGCTTGCCTCGCCGTTGATGAACGCGCTTTCCAAACCGGATCGGAGGAAGTAGAGCAAGCAGGAAAACTGCCAGTCGTATTGGTTGTTGTGATTCGCTTCATCGCCGAAATCCATCATGCCCTGGCCGCCCCTGCGAGTGAATCTGGATCCGACGCGCAGTCCCATTTCGATAGTTGGGTAGCGTTTGGTGTCCGGCGGGAACAGATCGCCCGCAGCGCCGGTCTCCTGCACATACTTTGGGTCAAGCCGGGGGACGACCGGTTGGGCCCGCGCAGTAGCCACGGTGTCCACATGGGCTGACCGCATATCCTCGTCAAAGAAGGACACTGTCATGACGTGTGTCTTGGCGACCCCTTCTTCACAGTTCAACACTCCCTCTTCTTCCGGCCAAAGGTCAAGGGTCAGCCGATCCACATCGAGGTCTATCTTCTTAGGCCGATTTTCATAAAAGTGCTGAAGCTGGACAGTGAAGCCCTGTTGGCCATCAGTCATGTGGACCCAGCCGGCGAGTGGCGCGGCAAGTCGAATGGTCTCGCTGCCATCCTTGAGTCGCCGGTGAATGGGCCGAGGAGCGATCATGTAAGGCTTTGACTCGTCCTTCAGATCGATCCACTCATGGCCGTCCGGACCGTGCCCGCATGCCCAGGCACGACAGCCTCCCTTTCCGGGAGACTGCCACAGAGTCGGCTGCCCCTTCTGCCAGGGGATCAGATATCGTGCAGGTGGATGGACCTCGTAATGAAAGGTTCGAGTCATGTCGCCGCCAAGAAGCGCTGTTTCACAGCCGGACAGGGCTAGATCGAAATTCAATCGCATCAGATCGATTGGGGTATGCGCCCTGTCATGGAACAGACCGGCAAGGACTTCGCCCTCACCCTCACGTGCAGGGTCCGGAACTTCGACCAGATCGTAACCGGGATTGATCAGACCCCATTCCACTCTGACCCATGGAACGCCCGCGGCAACAGTTATCCGGGCGGTGAAATCGAGGAGCTTCCCGGATCCGTCGTTCCCTGATGCCAAACTTCCTCTCAACCGGATGATGGCTTTGACCGGTCCGATCTGTTCGATTTCCAGTTCCTGAAGGGGGAGAAACTTCGCCTTGGCTAGTTTTGCCTGCCCTGCCTTCCGCGCCTGTCCATCAACGCCATGCAGTATCGCCTGGCCTTTGAATTTGAGATTTTCAAGCAGACGAAAGTTCTTCCTCCCCAAGTCGAACGTCAGAACTCCGTTCCTCACGCTGAGGCCGTCTACAGTCTTGTCAACTTTCAACAGAGCGGCTGGCCGCGGACGATTTGCCGCTTCATCACCAGTGACCACAACAAGAGCAACTTGTTCTTGTTGTGGAATCGTGGCAATCGTATCCATTTGATGCTTCCGTCCGGCCATGTACTTAGCGGGCGAGTCTGGCAAGGTACCTGAGCCCCATCGATGGAGACCTCGATCGTCTGATCGGAACGAAGTGCTCCTCTTGAAAAAGGTACTCCAACGGAAATGAGCGCATCCGGTCTCTCACACCCGACGACGTCACAGACAGAGACAAGAATTCGACCCTTCGTCATTGGCGGAATGTCCTCAGCAGGTGATTCAGCAGTAGAGATGGACAAGTAGATGAACAGAGACGCGATGATCGGAGAGAGCCCGCAGGATTTCATCATGGCTGTTTAAACTTGGTGCAACCTGCCAAACTGTCGAAAAGAATGGCAAAGATGATGAAATCAATGAACGGAGCACGACCTCCCCGCATCATTTCATCTTTCAATTATCCAATATACTGTAACCGGAATGGATATCGAAGGGCACCCCTGCGACTCGTGTCAAGAGTTGCATGTATTGAGGTCGCTTACCGCATGCCGCCTTGATGGCCGGGAAAGATCTTTGCCAGGACACCTTTCCTGCGCCTGGATGACAGAATTGGGGACCTTCCAACACTGCCTTGGCAGCGGGAACCCAGGGCCATCAAACTTGGAAGATTCCGATTGCCATCCCTGATTGCTCAGAGTAACTCGAGGCTACCCTCCCATTGAAATGACTCCAATGCGGCCCAATTCAGGGCACAAGAACATGGTCTCTGAACACGAGCGGGACATCACTGCCAGTCTCTGTCGAAAGAGCAGGCCTGACTTCCCAACTTCTTCTGGTCTGTTTGCTGAAGACGATCCACCAGAAAAAGAAAAGCGTCGTAGCACAGATTGCTCCTCTTATGGACCATTCCGGCAAAAATCCAGTTAGATCAATAAGCATTCCGTCACCTGGAAAAATACCAAAACCGAACAAGGCCGGTATTCTGAACCAATAGTAACAGGAAACCGCTGCAGCAGAGAAAATCGAAACTAGGATTCTCTCCTGAAAAAGTGCCCTTAATATCAAGAATAAAACGATTGTGGCAAGAAGGCCCAATATGGGCAGCTTATAAATAAAAACAAGCTGTTCGATGCCTGTTATTCCAGGATAATCGGGAACTTGAAACCATCCCCAGACAAATCCAGGAAAGCCGCCCGCCATAATAAGTCCAGCTATTCTGTGATAATTAGTTCTCTTTGTAGAAAGGGGATTGATACTGGGAGTTGTATCGGGACATGGAGCTACACAACGGTGACATTCATCGCAGTGGGCGTTGAGTAACGACAGCCTATTGTTTATCCCATATAGTTTTTCTACCGGATGAACTGGACATAAACCTGAGCACCATGCGCTCTTCCATTCAAAGAGCGAGCCGGCAAACACTGCAACGACTACCAGGGACACGATTAATATAGCTGTAGCCAAGCCATTCATATCAAATATAGCATGGCGTAAAGGCACAATCAGGAGTAATGCAATTACGGCAATCAAGTTTAATTTACCCGTCTGTGCAAAGGCTAGTCTTTTTCTTTTCGACAAACCCATGTGCCTTGGGAACAACGCGGTTGATGCCATGGGACAGATGTTCCTCCACGCTCCGACCGCAATAACCAGGAGTGCTGGAGCAACAGGAATCAGCACATTCCAGAATAGGTGAATTCCAACCGTTGGATAGAATATTAAATTGAAGAGAATAAAAGCCCCTGCAAGCCAGACCAAAATTTGAACTATACGCCAGATTGGAATTGTACGTGGAGATAGCTGGTCTCCTGATTTCAGGTTGAAACGGGTCATAATATTTTCAGCACGACGCAGTATAGAAACGGAGCTTATAGCCACATTTCGGCAGTATAGGCACCATTGATTTTGTAATTATTCAGGAACATTCCTTTTACATCTTTTGTACACTTACACATATCTTGCCGCGAGCGCGAATGCGATCACGGGTTGTCAATTCCTGTCAAGATTCAATACTACCGCATTCGGCTTCAACGGAATTCTCAGTCTATAAACCCAGTTTCAGCCGACCTTTTCCGCGTGAAATCCTGACGACCTGAGTCTTCTTTCCCTGCACTTTACTCCAACAGACAAATCTCCAGATCAATGCCCTCACCTGTAACCCAAGGCTGGTGGATATCGAATGGCGACTCCCCTTCAACGGATCTGAATGCAGCGGTCAGACAGATCTCCGAACCATTAACCGTGGTCAACAGCAACGGTCAGCTTGCTTTCGGCCGTGGTGGCATTTCTTCGTTAGGCGGCGAAGACCCGGGCAATGGCGCGCTCCCAATCAAAGCTTACGTCCCTGCCTGCCCTGTCGAACAATTCGGCGATCCGTCTTTCTGCGCTGACCATGGCATCAGATACCCCTGTTTCGCGGGGGCCATGGCTAACGGGATCAGCTCGGCGGACATTGTCGAATCCATGAGCAGAGCCGGGATGCTCGGTTTCTACGGTTCGGCAGGTTTGCCGCCGACACAAGTCGAAGAGGAGATCGATCGTATCCAATCCAATCTCGGTGATGGTCCCTATGGCTTCAATCTCATCCATAGTCCGAATGTGCGGGGTCTGGAAGACGACATCGTGGACCTCTATCTGAGGAAGGGGGTCAAGCTTGTCAGCGCGTCCGCTTACCTGGGCTTGACGCGAGCGGTAGTGCGGTATCGTATGCACGGGATTCATCGTGACGAACAGGGCCGCGTAGTAACTCCGAATCGGATTATTGCCAAGGTCTCTCGAACGGAGGTGGCAACGCGGTTTATGTCACCTCCTCCTGATAAGTTCCTAAAGTCGCTTGTAGAATCTGGGGATATCACTTCTGAACAGGCAGAGATGGCTGTGGAGATCCCGATGGCGCAGGACTTCACGGCTGAGGCGGATTCCGGAGGGCACACGGACAACAGACCGGCGGCGGGGCTTGTCCCTACCATGCTCGCCTTGCGGGATCAGATGCAGGCGGAATTCAACTATCAACAGCAGCTCAGGGTCGGCGCTGCCGGAGGAATCTCTACTCCATCGAGCGCGGCCGCGGCGTTTGCCATGGGAGCGGCATTCATCGTTACAGGATCGGTCAATCAGGCGTGTGTGGAATCCGGCTCTGCCGATCGTGTCAGGCAGATGCTCGCGGAGGCAGGTCAGGCGGATATCACCATGGCGCCGGCTGCGGACATGTTTGAGATGGGGGTCAAGGTACAGGTGTTGAAGCGGGGGACGATGTTCGCCATGCGCGGGCATAAGCTGTATGAGATCTATCGATCGTGTGAGAGTATCGAAGATATTCTGCCGGCCGATCGAGCGATGCTTGAGAAGACAGTTTTCAAGGCATCGCTCGATGAGATCTGGTCACAGACGCGTGAGTTTTTTGAGGGGCGTGATCCGTCTCAAATACAACGGGCGGAACAGGATCCCAAGCATAAAATGTCGCTCGTCTTCCGGTGGTATCTCGGTCAGTCGTCACGATGGGCAAACGCTGGAGAGCCCACACGGCAAATCGATTATCAGGTCTGGTGCGGGCCCGCGATGGGCGCTTTCAACGAGTGGGTTAAAGGCTCATTTCTGGAAGAACCAGCCAATCGGAAGGTCGTTACAGTCGCCATGAACATCCTCTACGGCGCGGCCGTCATGAATCGCCTCCATTCCCTCGCTAATCAGGGCGTGAGGCTGTCCACCCGTATCGAGCCGCTGCCCCTTGAGGAGATTCAGGTCATGGTTAATGGTTGATGGTTGCTGCATCCATCCCCATCAACCATCAACCGTCAAGAATCAACCATGTCTTCATCTGTCGCCATCATCGGCATCGGCTGCATGTTCCCCAAGGCGGAGGGACTGGAGGAATACTGGTCGAACATCAAACGCAGCATCGATGCGATCGAGGAGATTCCGGATACCCATTGGCGGCCCGAAGATTACTTCGACGAAGACCCTAAATCGCCGGACATGACTTACGCCCGGCGCGGTGGTTTCCTGAAGCCTGTTGATTTCAATCCCCTTGAGTTCGGCATCACCCCAAACGCCATCGAGGCCACCGATACGACCCAGCTCCTGGGAATGGTCGTGGCCAAGTGCGCGCTCGAAGACGCGGGCTACTGGCCGGCCGACGATGAGATTCGCCGTAACGTGAGCGTCCTCCTGGGCGTCACCGGCACTCTTGAGCTGGTCATCCCTCTGGGGGCCCGGCTCGGGCATCCGAAGTGGCGTCAAGCCTTGAAAGACGCGGGCGTGGAGGACACGGTCGCTGAAGACGTCATCGAACGCATTGCCGATTCTTACGTGCCTTGGCAGGAGGGCTCGTTTCCCGGCCTTCTCGGTAACGTGGCTGCCGGCCGAATCGCCAACAAGCTCGACCTTGGCGGCACGAATACCGCGGTGGATGCCGCATGCGCCAGCTCATTGAGCGCTATTCACCTGGCATGCATGGAACTGGCCACCGGAAAAAGCGACATGGTCGTTTCGGGTGGGCTGGACACGTTCAACGACATTTTCATGTACATGTGCTTCAGCAAAACGCCCGCGCTTTCAGCTTCTGGAAATGCCCGGCCGTTCGACAAGAAGGCTGACGGCACTGTCCTTGGTGAAGGACTTGGCGTCGTCATCCTCAAGCGGCTCGAAGACGCCGAACGTGACAACGATCGTATCTATGCTGTCATCAAAGGCATCGGCTCTTCCAGTGACGGCAGCGGCAACGCCATCTACGCTCCTTGCGCAGACGGGCAGGGCAAAGCGCTCCGGGACGCCTACCGGATTGCCGATGTCACCCCCGAAACGATTGAACTCATCGAGGGCCACGGTACCGGCACGACCGTGGGTGATACCACCGAAGTCGCAGGCCTGACCAAGGTTTTTCAGGAAGACAGTGGCGTTGACGCTCCGCAGCGTCGGTGCGCGCTCGGCTCGGTCAAATCTCAAATCGGCCATACCAAGGCCGCGGCCGGCGCGGCCGGGCTGATCAAAGCGGCACTCGCGCTGCACAACAAAGTTCTGCCCCCAACGGTCAAGGTTGACGACCCGCTCGAAGTGCTCCTGGATACAAGCCCGTTTTACGTGAATACGGAGGCGCGGCCGTGGATGCCGAACCATGCGCATCCGCGCCGCGCAGGCGTCAGCTCTTTCGGATTCGGCGGCAGTAATTTTCACGTCGTGTTGGAAGAGTATGAGAGCCGAAAGCCGGAGATTGACTGGGACGGCAGCGCCATCATCCTGCCGTTCGCCGCGAACAGCCGCGAGGCCCTCAACGATGACCTGGAAGATCTGCCAGATGAGCTCACATGGGATGAGCTGCGAGTTCGAGCCCTGGACCTCAGAGAATCGTTCGACAGCCATGCAAAATGTCGGCTGGTGATCGTGTTGGAGAAGGACAGCTTTGATCTTCCGGAGATAAAGTCGAAGGCCGCGCAACTGCTCTCAACCAGTAATCAACCATCAGCTATCAACCATTCCTCGGGGATTTACTTTGGCGAAGGCGAGCCAGGAAAACTCGCGGTCGTCTTCCCCGGTCAGGGCGCGCAGAAAACGGGAATGCTGGGTGACCTGGCGTGTCACTTTCCAGAGTTTCAGCAAATCCTCGAAGCTTCCGACGCGGCCTTGCCATCGCGAATCACCGACCTTATTTATCCGATTCCGGCTTTCGATAAAGAGAAAAAGGCCGAACAGGAAACTGTTCTACGCCAGACACAGAATGCACAGCCTGCCATCGGCGCGGTCAGCATGGGTGCCTTCAAGATTCTCGAGGCTTTCGGCTTGCATCCGGACGCGGCTGCGGGGCACAGCTTCGGCGAATTGAGCGCACTCTGTGCGTCCGGTCGTTTTGATATCGAATGCCTGATTTCACTCGCACGATTACGTGGCGAATTGATGGCCGCCGGTGAAGGTGATCGCGGTTCGATGCTGGCGGTCAAAGCATCCCTTGAGGAAGTGAATACGGCGATTGATGAAGAATCGCTCGACCTCATCGTTGCGAACAGAAACGCACCGACCCAGTCGGTCTTGTCCGGCACAACTGCAGAGATTGAAAGAGCAGAGCAGATACTCAAAGACCGCAAACTGCCGTGCAAGAAGCTGCCGGTGTCCGCGGCTTTCCACAGCTCGCTGGTCTCCGCGGCGCGACAGCCATTCGCCGACGCGCTTGCAGAGACTGAATGCGGAGATCCACGATTCCCGGTTTATTCCAACTCGACGGCCGAGGAATATCCGGCCGACAGCAGCGAAGCCCAGGCTATCCTGGCGAGCCAGTTGGCGTGCCCGGTCGAGTTCGTTCAGCAGATCGAGAACATGTACGACGCCGGGATCCGTACTTTCGTTGAGGCCGGCCCCGGCAAGATTCTGACTGGCCTTATCGAAGCCATATTGAAGGATAGACCTCGTACGGCTATCGCGATGGATGCCTCAAGTGGTAAGCGTTCGGGCCTGTTCGATCTAGCGTGTGCGCTCGCCCAACTTGCTGCGTCCGGCCGCGGCGTAGCTCTCGACCGCTGGGACACCGCGGCAGAAAAACTGCGGGCAGAAGTGGAGTCCAGGAAGCCCGCCATGACCGTCAGACTCAGCGGAGCAAACTATGTGAGCCCCAGAGAGAAGAAGCCTCCGATCGTCAGGAGCCAGCCAGCACCTCAGGCTGCAACCACAGATTCCACCTTGCTCGCCCAGGCTATCCAGGCGTCCCAGCAGAATATCGCCGCGCTGCAGCAGCTCCAGGAGCAGACCGCGGCCCTGCATCAGCAGTTCCTCGAGGGCCAGGCGACGACCCAACAGACATTCTTGAGACTGATCGAACAGCAGGGGAATCTGGCATCAGGAATCGGGGCTCAGGAATCAGGAATCAGGGAGCAGAAATCGGAGATAATGGATCAGGAATCTGGAATCAGTGCCGAGACGCCTGCTCCCATTCCACCTTCCCCCCAGGCCCTCACTCCTCCTCCAGCCCCATCCACTCCAACACTCCAACAGTCCAAAGCTCCTCAACCTGCATCCGACATCCAGCAACCGCCGCCCAGCAGAAAAACAAGTCCCGAGCCCGTTAAGACCCGCACACCCGAATCTTCCACCACCAACGGCCATTATGAAAAAGGTCTGCTGGACATCGTTTCCGAAAAGACTGGATATCCCGCGGAGATGCTTAATCTAGATATGGAGATGGATGCGGATTTGGGAATCGATTCGATCAAGCGTGTCGAGATTCTGTCCGCATTTCAGGAAGCGTTTCCGGATGTGCCGGAGATCAAGTCTGAGCATCTCGGCGAATTCAACACGCTGAGAGATGTTGTGGATTTCCTTCACCGCTTTGGCGATTCCGAGGATGCCACGCCCGAAGCGGAAGCCGAGGTGTCGCAATACATCGAAGACGTAAGCGATGCACTCCTGACAGTAGTCGCAGAAAAAACAGGCTATCCGGTCGATATGCTCGAGCTGGACATGGAACTCGATTCTGATCTGGGCATCGATTCGATAAAGCGGGTGGAAATCCTCAGTGCTCTCGAAGAACGGCTGCCGGGATTACCGGCGATTCAATCGGAGCATCTGGGCGCGTTTGAGAACCTGCGTCACGTGGTGGAGTTTGTCGCGGAGAGCCGCGTTGAAGCGTCGCGGCAGGAAACGCAACAGCCGGGCCGAGGAGGGCCTGCGCTTGATGATGAGCCAGATGGTTCGGGGGCAAGCGAATTCCTGGCGAACGAAAAGATTGAATCTGCTCTCATTCAGGTTGTGGCGGCCAAGACCGGGTATCCGGCTGAAATGCTCGAGCTCGACATGGAGATCGATTCCGATCTTGGTATCGATTCGATCAAGCGAGTCGAGATTCTTTCCGCGCTCGAAGAGCAGTTGGAAGCGTTGCCGGAGATTCAGTCCGAACAATTGGGCTCATTCAATACGTTGCGTGACGTGGTGAACTTCCTGTTGCCTCAGAGCGGTACGGAAACTGAAAAGCCCCTTGGCTCAGCGGAAAAAGCCGGTGCTGACATCGCAACAAATGGTGGGCGACGAGCACGGGAAAGGGAAGAGAAGCTGGAAGGTCTGCAGCGTTTCGCGGTTCGAACAGAACTTTTGTCCGGCCCAAGAAAGGAGCTTTCGCTGCCCGAAGATGCGCGCTTCGTTGTGGTCGGAGAAGAGTCCAACGCTGCCGAGGTATGCGCCGCTCTTAAAAACAGGGGTATCCATGCAGCTTCGGTTTCAGCAGGGGAGGCCAACGATTTCACAGGAGCACTTCACGGCCTGATCCTCCTCACGCCCACACATTCTTCGGTACTGGAAGCTTTCAAGCAGATGCAAAAATCGGGACAGGCTCTGCGTGAAGCAGGCGGCATCCTCGCTGCCGTTACCCGACTTGATGGTGCATTCGGATTTGGTGCACAGGAGATCGAGTCCCCGGATTCCGGTGGTCTGGCTGGATTGGTCAAGACAGCCGGACACGAATGGCCGGAGGTCTCCTACAAAGTGATCGACACCAATGCGGATGTGACGGCAGAACGGATTGTTGATGAGCTGCTGTTGGCGGGGCCGGTCGAAGTAGGCTTGTCCGACAAAGACGCAGAAACCTGCAGAGTGGTGCTCGAGGAAGACCCCGGGGAGACAGGCGAAGCTGAATTCCCATTCACATCCGAAGACGTCATCGTGATCACAGGCGGCGCACGAGGTGTCACTGCCGAAGTCGGAGTCGCGCTTGCCCGGATCGCTCAGCCCAGGTTGGTTCTTCTGGGACGCAGCCCTGCTCCAAGTACCGAGCCCGACTGGCTCGAAGGGTTGACTGAGGAAGGGGAAATCAAGAAGGCTATCCTTGCCGAGAGCAACGGAGAAACTTCACCCAAGTGGTTGGGTGAAGAATTTCGGCGTCACATGGCCAATCGAGAAATCCTGAAGAATCTGGAACGCATCCGCGCTGCCGGCTCTGAGGTGCATTACCGCTCGGCGGATGTCAGAGCTGCCGAATCTGTGAAGGCCACCCTCGCGGATATTCAGGCCGGCATCGGCATGATAACCGGTATCATTCATGGCGCGGGCGTCCTGGCCGATCGCCTGATTGAAGACAAGACTTCTGCGCAATTTGAAGTGGTCTATGAGACAAAGGTCGCCGGCCTCCAGAACCTTCTGGCTGGCCTGGATGGTGGAGGCGCTCTCAAAGCACTGATTACATTTGCATCATCCACGGCAAGATTCGGCCGCAAAGGACAGGTGGATTATGCCGCAGCCAACGAAGTACTGAATAAACTCGTCCAACACCATGCACGCCTGAACCCGCACTGTCATGCCCTGTCATTGAACTGGGGACCGTGGGAAGGCGGAATGGTAACGCCGGCGCTGCGGGAAGTATTTGCGAACGAGGGTGTGGGCCTGATCCCGCTGGAGGCCGGTGCAGAACTGCTCGTCAACGAGTTGAGACGCCAACCCGGACAGCCGGTAGAGCTGGTGATCCTCGGGCCCGGCTCGACGGTTGTTGAGAAATCATCTCCGCATCAGACGCAGGAATCGGCCGCGCCGGACAGCGAGGACCTCAATGTTGCTTTCGAGCGAACCGTTTCCGTGGATGACCATCCTTTCCTCGCCTCCCATGTAATGAACGGCAAATCCGTTCTTCCGATGGCCATCATCATGGAATGGCTCGCGCACGGCGCGATTCACGATAATCCAGGCCTGACTTTTCATGGTTTCAATAACGTCCGTGTTTTGAAGGGACTAGTCCTGGAGGAAGGCGAATCGTCGGATCTGAGATTCCTCACAGGCAAATCCCGCAAAGAAGATGGACATTTCATCGTTCCCGTCGAAATGCAGAGCGACAGCAATGGCAGGCTCATTCGTCATGCCAGCGGCCAGGTCGTTCTGGCCGCCAGGCTCCCGGATGCATCGCAGCGTGCCGGCGAGCCCGCAGTGGACGCGTTCCCTGTCGCGGATGTTTACGCAAGCCATCTCTTCCATGGTCAGGAATTTCACTCGATTGAGAATATCGAAGGCTGCTCGCGACAGGGAATCATTGCGAACATCGCGTCCGCGCCAAGCCCATCACATTGGATTCAGCAACCTCTGCGCGGCACCTGGCTGGCCGACCCGTTGGCGGTCGACAGCGTTTTCCAGCTCATGATTGTCTGGTGTATCGAACAGACCGGCAGCCCGTCTCTGCCGAGCTTTGCCGGCTCTTACAGACAGTTCGTTCGCTCGATGCCCCGAGGTGGAATTCGGTTGGTGGTGACCGTCACATTATCATCCGCCCACCAGGCGACGGCGGACGTGGACTTCCTGGATGGAGCGGGCAATCTCGTGGCGAGGATGGAAGGCTACGAATGCACGATCAATGGCGCGCTCCGTGAAGCCTTTGCAGCAAACGAGCTTTCCCAGCCGGTGGGATAGGTCTGTCGCGGCTGGCTTAAGCCGGTATTACTACACAAGTGTGCTTTCACTGGCATTAAGGGTCTGTCTGGAAATAAGTGTGTCAGCTCATTCGATCCTGATACTGGATACTCGATGCCGTTGGTTCTCCGTATGCGTCGGTTTTGAAACCGTGGTCATGAGCGAAACGAAATAGCAGAAGCCAGTATCCAGCATCAGATGGGGCAGACAGGTCTTTACCAGCGCTAACTCTCCTTAAACACCCATACGGTGTGCCGGTCATAGACGATGACTTCTTGCTGGCCGTCCGTGTCGACGTCGCCAATCGATACGTAATGGCCCGCGCCAAAGTAGATCGGATATTCCGGGTGCAGCTCATCCAGCTTGTGTTTTCGCACGTGTGCCGAAAAGTCAGCGCGAACATTGAGGCGTGCCAGCTCTTTTCCGGTCGGTTCGACGACGACCACGCGGAACTCACCGCAAGGGTCAGGCGGGCGTTCAGCTCTGATCAGGCTCAACGGACCACAGTCATTGGTCCAGGATACGGGGTCGTAATATCCAAGGGTGCTGTGCCTGCTGATGACCGAACCGTCATGACGGACGACGACAGCCTCTCGCTCTTTTTCTTCGCCAACAGCCTTATCTACGAATATCAACTGTTGGCCTTCCTCGCTATCGAAGAATTTGCCGGCAAGGATGATCTGGCAATGGTTCATTGGAGCACGGAATCGCTCCGTACCATCGTCATTGTGAACCACGGCATCGTGCCCATCGTGGGCGAAGGCTACTTCCAGCCGGCCGTCCCCATCGATGTCAACAATCGCAGAGTCATCCAGGTGATCGCCCTTCGAGAACGGCTCATGGGCCCACAGCTTTGTGCCGTCATGGTCGTAAAGTCCAAACCCGATCACCATCTCGTCCAGGCCGTCCCCATCAAAATCGGCAAAGTTCGGGCGGTGTCCCGCGCCGGGTATGTTGTCCAACTCCCAGACCAGCTCCAGGTTGTGATCGAGGAGCAAACTCGGGTTTCCGTAGGAGTGAGTGGCCGAGCTGGTGCCACTCTTGGTAAAAATGTGGTAGTGGCCGGAATGGTCCGTCTTGATCGCCTGGGCTCGATTGAACGCTTCATTGGGCAGGCTGTGGCTCACCCGGAGTTCACCAGTTGCGCCGTCATAGATTCTGAGATCGGATTTGTGGACAAGAATGATCTCGTTTCGTCCATCCCCGTCGACATCGACCAGGTCACAGAAATCGCTGCAGTGACCGTTCCAGGAAAAGGGGCGTTCCAGGTGCCATGGCTCACCTGTCTGCCACAGGATGTTCCCTTCCGGATCGGCGAGAGTCATACAGAAGAGCTCCTGATCCTCTACGCCAGTCTTGTATCCGTAACCGTTGTTGACGCGTGGGTCGAAGAAAGAGTTCGCGTGCGCTCCAGCGCTCTGAATGAACAGCAGCTCATTCCGACCATCTCCATTGAAATCATTCACGGCACAACACGGGCCGATCCACGGCAGGCCTTCCCAGGTAGCGATTGGATTGAGAGTTTTCATTGGTTTCAGAGGTGCATCAGTGGAATGGTCACGAACTAACGTCGCTGCACTTGCAGGTCTTCAATCCTGGCAGCAATTTCAGACCGGCGGGGATCCGATTCTTTCAGAAAAGTCACAGCGCGCTTCCAGGCGCTGATGGCTTCCTTCTTTTCCTTCCGGGCCTCTCTGATTTCCCCCAGCGTCTCCCAGTGTTCGAAACGACCCCGGCCGTTCCCGGTTCGTGATTCCTGTTTCCCCTTTCCTCCTGTAACAACCAGCGCCTCCTTTAGCGCCCCGTCCAGATCCCCGGCCAGCATGAGCACGTAGGCAAGGTTGTTCCGTGCGTGTGCGAAGCTGGCATCAAGTGACAGAGCTTTTCGGTAACCCTCAATAACGGGAGCGAGCGAGTCCCTTGACTTCGATGACGTCATTTTGAAAAGCACATTAGCGCGGTTGAAGTGATAGACCGCTTTCGCAGGCTCAGCCTTGATCGCCTTCTCATAAGCCGACAGTGCCTGCTGGTTCTTTTTTGCTGCCTCAAAGCGGACGCCCAGATAGTTGTATCCAGCCGCATGGAGGGGCCAGGTCACTTTTTCAGGCGGGGCCATCACGAGGGCCCACCGACGGGCGCGAGACCACTGTTTCGAGAACTTCCTGTAGGAGATGATCCGGTTGGCCAGGAAAGCGTCATGCGTGATGAAGTGCCGCCTCGAGTCATCGAATCCGATGAGGACGATGAAGTGATGCTGCCTGGCGATGGGGGGCCCCGCCTGCAGCAATGCGAGCACGGGCACGCCCTTCCGAATCCATGCCTTGATGCCGTCAGGTGAGGCCACCTCCTGCGACCATAGGTTCTGATCTTTTGCGTAGAGATGAATGTCCAGCGTCAGGGTGGCATTGATAGATTCGGCAAAGACCTGGTCCGCAATCTCTGATTGGTCTACGTTGCGTCCATTGAAACGCTCGACAACAGCAATCGCGGCCGGCCCACAGAAAAACCTATGCTGGCGGATGAAAGGCACCCCGCGGATGTAATGGGCGGATTCGCTATTCTCCAGAGCGGTGGTGTCAGCCTGTTTCGGAAACGCGCACCCCGACAGCAACACCGGTAGAATCAGAATGTGAAACCGTCTGGACATCAGGCGAGCAATGCTGCGAATCTGCATACTGGTGAACCCATCGGCCAATCCTACAAAAAAAGGGCAGCAATCTTGCGACTGCTGCCCCTTAAAGTTCATCGGTCTTTCTACTTTCCGACACTTTCGACTTCCGATGCGGCGTAAGGTCTCATCTTTCCGTCTTCGCCTTTGAAGAAGACTTTAGTCGCCGTCTTGGTGATCAGTCGACCCTTGATGACCGTGCCGTCCTTGAGCTTCAAAGTATGGGGAAACTTTGCAGACTTTGGACGGGGTGTTTTCTTGACAGGCCTCTTGTTGGTGGTAGTAGAAGTTACCCGCAATCCAGAAGACTTTGAAAACTTGGGAGGGCCCGGCGTCGCCTTGGAGAGGGTTGCTTCGAGGACATCTTTCGGCAGCCGCTGGATGTGTCCGCCCCAGGCAACAACGCCGTCCGGACCGATGAGATAGCCGAGACTGGCATTGCAATTTGGAAAACGTTTGCCGGTGACGCTCTTGGGATCGATGGCGGCGGCATAATTGATTTTGTCTCTCTTGATAGCCTTAGTCATTGCGGTCTCGCTCTCCGGCGAAACAGCGAGGATGTAGAGGCCCTTCTCTGCATACTGCTTGTGAAGTTTCCGCAACGCGGGAACGTGCCTTTTGCAGGCCCTTCACCTGGTGTCGTAGAACTCAAGAACGACGGCTTTCCCCCTGAGATCAGCGTTAGTAGGAATTCCTGTAGTGTTCCAGACCTTGCCTACAGTAATCTCCGGTGCCACCTTGCCGACAGCGGATTCGGCAGCGAATTCCTGTGCCTGGGCTACCGGGCCGATGAACAGACTCCCAAGGATCATGCACGCAGAAAAACTCGAGTAGAACGGCATCATCTTGATACTCCCCTGTCAGAAAAAATGGTGACTTCATTATTGAGGCCAAATCAGATCATGCAATAGACAGGCGCGCAACGAATCGGACACAAGCTGTATTCAGTAATGAGCAAGCCTGGTTTGCGGGTCAGGGCTGTTCGAGCAAGGGGTTGTAGTCGATATCAAGCTGGCCCAATCACATCAGTTGCCCTTGCCACCCTTTGCCGCCGATAGGATGACGTCAAATACTTTCTCAACACTCACCCCCGTCGCGGTATCTGTGAGCTGCATCTTCCAATTACCAGGCGTATCACTGAAGGCGAAATCTATTCGACCTTCCGCAACCCCATCCTTTGCCTCGAGCGCCGCGCCGTACCAACGAACATCTTCTCCCTTCGGATCGGTGACCTTCATCGACAGGACGTGACGATTCGGCTCGCCCTGTGCCTGAATGCCAGCACTGAAGAACAGAGTGCTGCCCTGTTTCACTGATTCGCTATCGAGCTTCAGTTCGATTCCTTCAACTTTGTAAGGCAGCGCGGCATAGACCAGCGCGAACAGTTTCTGCTCGATGCTGAACTTCGCTTCAAAACGATCCGTAAAGCCGACGTACTGGCGGCGCCGCGAATCATAGACGTGCCGTTTCTCTTTGAGCCGTACTTCGTAAGGTTTGCGCCACATGTCCGGATTACACTTGTAGCCCCTGCCGAGACAGATGTAGGAGGCCGATTTGTCAGCGAAGCGCCAGAGCGCGCATCCGCTGGCCTCCACTGATGGGCTGAGGTCTGTGTATCCGATCAGCTTTTCAAAGATCCTGCGGAAACGGGCCGCGGCCATGCCTCTCAACTCTGTAACGGTCACTTCCACTTCGTCGCTCCGGCCTTCGTTTTCAATGACTCGATAGCCGGTGGCTGTGAAGTTCAGGTAGATGGCTTTGCCTTTGCCGAATTCGTTGACGAGAAAGGCTGGGTGCTGCTCGTTCTGGAGCGAATAGCTTGCGAGTGGTTTCGCCGACACGGGCACAACGTCCCCCGGACCGACCGCGTTGAAGGCCAGAGTGAAGGGCTTACCGAATTCCGATCCGAAGCGAATCGGAATCGGTTTTCCGTCCGCGCCCGTTCGTACGCGCATCCGATGCTTTGATTTCCTGCGTTTGATGCCAAAAACGTGATCGAGCAGGCCGGTTTGCTGCCGCTTGCTGTGCCCGTCTCGCAGACCGGTATGGATGTCACCAACGAGTACGCCGCCTTCCTTTACGAACCGCTCGAGCGTGGCGGCCTGCTTCGGCGAGATGCATTGGGTGTAAGGCAGGAAGAGCAGCTTCGGTGTGCCATATCGGCCGAAATGACCCTCCTCCAACTGGCCGTAAGCAGTGGCAAAATGCAGCAGCCCCTGCCCACCCAAAAGTCCCTTCCACGTTTGCTCGATCTGGTGGCAAAGCTCGTTGTACGAGCGGCCCGCGTTGTACATGTTCCGCACAAACCTCTGCGGGTCTTCCTTCCAATCCTCCATCTGCGCGATGTAGATGCTCGACGGATCGTAATGGATGGCCACCGGGTCGACTTGCTGATGTCCGACCAGCAGTTTATCGAAACCCAGTCTTCGAATCTCGTGCATCGCCCGGAACATCTCTTTGGGCGCTTCCATGAACGTGAAATCCGGCCGGTGCATCGGGTAATTGCGCTTGCCGTAATAAGTGATCGATGTGTTGCCCCGGAACATCATCCACCACGGGGTATAGTTTTCGCGAATGGCGCTGTACTTTTTGTGATAGCCCACCCAGTGCGCGTTGGTGGCAGTGCCGAAGCTGCCCCACTTGACCTGGTCTCGGTCGAGCTGGTTGTTGTCGCAGTATTGTGACATCAGATAGGCATCCGTACCGCTCCACATACTGGTCTTGAAAACATCCCCCCACCCGAGACGGTTCTCCGGATCGATGCCTTTGACCACGTCCCGCCCTTCTTTGAGAAGCTCGGCGACCCGGTGATCATCGAAACGGCGATGATCGATGACCCGCGCCCATTGGGATTCGGGCGGCGCATTCACATCGTCGACCGTCTTATTGACGATGGGCCGATCCACTTCTTCCCAGTTCTTGAATGCGGTCTCCCATTCCCTGTTCAGCTCTTCAAGGTCACCTTCGAAAAGCTTCTTTGCGTAAAGACGGAAGAGCGCCAGACAGTGCTTACAGCGGCATGAATTCGAATCTTTGCCCGGCACGAAGGAACGCCGCCAGGGATTCTGCTTGTCCTGCAGTATGCCTTCCTTGGTAACGTACCATTCATCGCCCCACCCCCCGCTGAAGGGTCCGAAGAAGCTCTGCGAAAGATAGAGGCCATGGATGTTCCGGTGGATTGCCTTGCGCAGGGCAGGATCGTTAATGCAGGGAATTCGCACCCAGCCATCCCGTGGATCGACCGGCTTGCTTTCAATTTCGAGATCCACGTCATCCTGGTCCACCTCTTCCTCGTCGCCCGTTTTATCCGTACTGGTGATGGCCCCGACGGTCGGCAGATCGGGCGGCTCATCGAGCACTTCACCAGGAACAGTGACGCGTTCCATGGTCGGCGGACCGCCGAGCCATGCCTGAACCGAGACGTTGTACCACGCGTGAAGCAGGGCCCGGCTGAACGGCGCCGCGCCAACCCGGGCGTCGTAACCGGTGATCGAACGGTCCACTTCGCTGGCGTCTGCGTACGCACGAAACTCATAGGATGGGCGTCTTTCCGGCCGCGGATGGATGAAACCGCACAAACGGCGTTCTCGGATGCAGCCATGGGCATCAAAGGCCCGGATGCTGACAATGAGAACGCGATGGAGGCAGGCGTTAAGCGGCACGGTAAATTCCACCTCGCGATTGCCTCCCCCCGGCTCGAGCACACGCTCTATATAAGCCACGGTCCTGTCCCAGGGATCGGTAGCTTCCAGGACGACGCGCCTGATGTTTTCAGAATTCGTAAGCCCGCAGGACAGCTTCAAAGTGGAGGTCGACTTCGATGTGAAGAGCATGCTTTTCATGCCACCCACGAGCTTGGCGAAGACGATATCCCGGGGGCGCCGAACTCCACTGATCAGTCGAATGGAAGCGATGTCCGTAGCCGCTTCGAACTTTACTGGAAATCGCTCCCAGGTGAGCGTGGCACCGGACTCATCGGAAACGTAGGCATCCAGACTCAGATTCCCAGCGGGCAGCCCGAACGACACTGATACGGCCTGGGTTCCATCAGGGCGAATCGAAAGATCCTTTTCCACGGTGGCGCGCTCATCCCATAGCCGGCAGACGCGATAGGAGCGCAACATCTCCGAACGCGGATAAAAGGTGTAGTCCTTCTCGAGATCCTGCCGGGCCACGATTTTCAGTTTGCCTTTGAATGCGTCCTTCGATTCATTCCTCAATCTGAATCGAAAACGAGTGGCGCCTGCAGACCGATCCATTCCGATGCGCTGCTTCGGCCAGTTGAGCTCGACAGAAACGCCGGGCTCCCTTCCCGCGGCCCACAGGAGCATTTTGGCGAAATCGCTGACCTTGTTATCCGCCATCTTAATACTGCCGCACATCCAGTTCGTGAAGAGCTCCTGCGAGTGACCATCTAAGAAAACGACCCGTCCTGTGCCGACCCGGGCCCGCCGAAATTTAGGGGACAGTCATCGGCCGTCGCTTTCTCGCTGAACCTGGCGAACGAGCCGAAAAGCCGGCCCGGCAGAGGCAGGACTAGCCCGACACCGTCTTCTCTTACTTGCCTCGCAATCTCTTCGACAATGTCCAGCGTCAGCCACTGTCCAAGATAAATCGGCAGGACGATCACCTCATGCTTCTTGTTGAGTGCTGTTCTGCAAAGGTCGATCTGGTCGATAGCCGCTCGCCGTCTTCCGCCCTCAGTTTTCGATCCGTAACCGCCGACGCCGGTCACGACGCACTCGTAGTCGAGCTCCATTCGATGCGCAAGCTCTATGATCTCGCGAGTCCGGATATGAGGCGCGATGAAAAGTGCCTTCAGAGCGCCGCCGGCCAGCGAAGGCGCCAAGTCAAAATGAGGACGCTCAATCTCCATCGAAGGCTGCCAATCCGGTTGGAATGGCCACATGGGCCGCGCGCCGACATGACTGTAATAGAATTCCTTGTTGACCTCGCCTTCCGTTTTGCCGGTGCCGGGCAAATAGAATCCGCTCGGATGGTGCGCAATGACCGGCTGCTCAAAGCGTGCAAGCTCCTTCTCTCCGGACGTGATGATCGCTTGAACGATATGCGTGCCCACTTTCTTCGGCGAGATCTTCAGATCAACGGGAACTGCCTTGCCCCGTTCCAGGCGCACCGTGCGTTTGGTGACGTCCTGCCATTTGCCGTGTGGATTCCGCCGCGTCCGAAATGAAATCTCCCCGTCTCTGTCGAAGGACGATTCGAGGAAAAGACGAACAGCGACGTCTGAGCCATCGTATTGCATCTTCACGCGATTCAGTGCTTCCTCGCCTTCGAGCTCGGCCAGAACCTGCTCGTCCTCGGAGAGTTCCGTTTCATCAAAGGCGGCTCCCTCATCAGGCGCGCCGACAGCAAGATCGGAATTGTCTTTTTGCTCCCCTCCCAGGCTGATACCGACCTCCAGATTGGTCGGAAGCTTCGAAGAGAATTCCTTTCGCTCCAGAGAGGCCCTGCCATCCGCGCTTGCCGGTGTGACCTGAAAATCGGCCGCAATGGATTCGGCTGCGCCGATGATTCGCCTGACCTTTCCAGGGGCATAAGCCAACCGGACGTGCGAAACACCTTACCGGGCTCGATGCGCGCCCTGGTGCGGCCGAGCAGCACGCTGCCTGATTTAAGACTGGGCCTCAGAAATGAAATGTGCCGGGAATCAAACACTCCAACCACGCCGCGACCTTCATCCTTCAACATTCCGCACCAGGCCGAGGGCACATCGTAAAGCCATGGAGAAGTGGAGTATTCGAGTAGCGGCATCCGCTGCGGATCCTCTATCGGTATCGGAAAACTCGCGGCGCCCTCCCGCGTAGGGATGCAGAGCTTTGAACCGGCGAAAGAGTGAGTCGTCCCCAGGCAGACTTCAACAACCTCATCGCCGGTGTTGCTGATCTCATAGTCGACAGTCAGCGTGGCACTCGACCTGGTCAAAGAAAACTTCTTGGCCAGTTGCAGATGCTGGTAAGGCCGCGGCCAATCGACAATCGCGGACTGGTTATAGGTGATGATTTCGCCGGCGCGCCCAACCATCTGCCTACCAAAGTCGATGCCCATCTCTTCCGGCAGTCGGGCCGTAACAGTCCAGCCCGTTTTACCGTCGGTACCGATGGGCGCCGCACTGAATGCCGTGGAACTGAGACTCTGAATGCGGCGGCCTGGGAGAATATTTGAGTCAAGGAAACAGGGCCCGGACAGAAGCTCACCGCCGGATTCTTTACTAACGAAAGAGGTGAGCGCCCCGCCCTTGTCGGGGCAGATCACTCCTTTTACATAGCCGTTTTCGAGAATGAGTTTGCCATCTACTCGCGCTGCAGAAACCGGCTCACCAATAGAACCGGCCGGGAGAATAAGGATGAGAAGATGGATGAGCGAGAGCATTGGGAGAAGGGCGTGTGCAATTGTCCGGTTCGCGAATCCAGTGCTTCCTGGGTGCGCCGGCGTCCCGCCGGCAGCGACCGAAGGTCGCTCCCAAAGCCGGCAGGACGCTGGCGACCCCAGGGGCTGGAACTGCCAAGCAATTTCAAGACAAGGTAAGTGGTCTTGGCGCTCCGCGACAAGATCTCCAGATCCGCGACGCAAGATGATACCGGGGCCGGATCAGATTCCCAAGGACTGAAACGCAATCCAACTCAGGAAATCAAGCTTGCAGTGACCGGGGGTCTCTACGAACCATTCACCATTGAGCTCGGATCTCTGATCAGAGATTGCGCCGCACCGGAGATCGGGCCGAGGCCGGGCAGGGAGTTGGAAGATTTCAGGAAACAGCTCAGGCTCAAAAAGACCGGCCGGCCCGTGCCGGTCATCCAAAAGGCTACCGTCCTCGAGAGCATCACTCCATTCGTCCCTTCAAAATTCCTGAAAAAGAAATACACTATTGAAGACCACGTCCGAGATGAGCTCGCACATCGAGGCATTGAGTGCCTTGAATCAATCGAAGTCTTCAACCATCAGGGGCACGAAGGACGTGAAAAGCTCATCCAGAAAGACCTCCTCAAGTTCATCCGGACACGCCGAAAGACAAGAAACACGCGTAA
>JASLXP010001152.1 GCA_030740295.1 Planctomycetota bacterium | reverse complement strand
GAAGTGTCGGCCTCGATCGAAACGGCTGTGACTTCATAGGGCAGCAACGAAAACACTTGCGGGCGGCCGCGGGAGAGAGTCGCGTCCCAGGAGCGCATCTTTCCTTTGCCCACTCTTGCTCCCGCCCGCAGATTGTAGATGACCGCCGGGCGGGGAATTTCGACTCGGACTTTCTGTTCCGGCAAGGAACGGATGTTCAAATCCTGTTGCAGCGCGAGGTACTGAAGGCCGCCATCCTTGAACAGCACCTGCTCGATGCATAGAGGGCGTCCGCCTTTCGGGCGATTCAATTCGCAGAACGGCGAGAGCCCGGCGCTCCTCAGAATGGACGAAAGAATCTCGTGATACGGTTTGGGGCCTTCGCCGGCACGAAGGGGGAACAGTTCCTGGACGAGAAAGTTCAGGGTCACGGCACGACCTTTTCCCACGGTATTCACGACCAGCACAGGCGATTGATTCGCCATCGCCAGGGCATGCCCGGTCGTCACCTTGATGTCTGGCTCGAGCACTACCAGCGGGATTTCTTCCACGCGCAAAGGCATCGTTTGGGATGTGCCGGTGAGATTGCCTTCGACCGTAGTGGTTATCTTGGCCGGCCTCTGCTTGAGCGCGTTCAGCCCCGCCTGGGATTGGATGCCGAGCAGATCGTCCATGGGCCGTTTCGTTCGGATGAGACCATCACCGGTGAGCAGGCCGGCCCGGCCGTCCACTGCGAGCGTGCCTCCCTTTTCGACGAAACGGCGCAGCGTTGCGACCTGCCGATCCGACAGCGCTCCAGGCAAAGTCAGAAAGAGGATGCGGTATTCGTCATTGGAGAGCTTGCCGCCTTCGAGATCGCGATAAGAAACGTGACGGTATTGGTAGCCGAGGTCTTTGAGGGCCTTGAGGAGCGCCTTGTGCTCCTTCCAGTAATTGCCATTGGCAGAAAACTCGGCATCCGGGGCGAGTTTTTTCATGATCGCGGAGACGAACAGATCCGGCTGAGAATAAAGGACACCGATGCCCGAGTGCTCTCGTTCGGCGTGAAGGAGCAGCCTGCCCGGGCCGGCGGTGATTTCGCCGGCCGATTGAAAGAACCACTTTCCGAAGTTGCTCTGAGACAGATCGGGATTGAAGGGGATGTAGTCACAGCCCCAGGAGGTCCACCACCAGACCGAATTGTCGCCGGCCAGCAGGCAGTCCCATGGCCAGGCGGAAAAGCCGGCCTCCGTATCGGCGATGGAGTTGCCCCACTTGCCGGTCAGCGCGTCCGGCCGCTTGAAAGAGCGCACGAGCTCGCCCTGGAGCCAGCGAACGGTGTAGACCTGGTTCAGCTCCAGGTTCTCAGTCATCTTTGTGAAGTCGTATCCCGCCTGCCATCCGTAGCCGAGAAAGCCATCCCACCCGACTTTTGCACCCGGCACCAGCTTGCGAACGACATCGGCGAAATCTTCATGCGCTCCGGCAAAGGAGGTATCCATGAACCGTTTGTGATCCATCCAGGCGGCA
The DNA here is from genome assembly GCA_030740295.1 of Planctomycetota bacterium. The sequence continues at coordinate 12,545 of JASLXP010001152.1, read as the reverse complement.
AAGCTCTTTGTCTGCGCGGCCGTTTCATCCCGCAGCATCGGCTTGCGGATGGCGTCGAAGCTGTCGTATTCACTCGCCCAGATTGCATTGAGGCTCTGAATGTTTTCGTATTTCTTCCGCAGCCAGCCGCGGAAAGCGTTAATGGATTCCGGCCGATGGCATACTTCACCCGTGCCAGTGAAGAGGTAGTTCTCGTCGCCGAGCGTGAACGCGACCGGGCTGTACGGCGCGGCCTGCCGGCAGGTAACGGTTAAAGAGTTGCGCACCTTTTCCAGGTAATTGGGACTGTGGAGGCAGGGCACGCGAAAATAATCCGGCGTGGTCTTCGCTCCCATCCAGGTGACGTAAGGCAGAAGGCGTAGACCCGAGCGTGCCGAGATGCGGTATTCCCTCGCCGCGCCGGTGTCGCTGTACCTCCCCATGTGACAGAGGTCCATCATATCCGCACCCCACTCATAACAGAGCCGGTTGGTTCGCTGCAGCACCGGCTCGCCTCCGGCGTAGCTCCACATCAACACCGTAAAATCGTCGTAGGAATAAGGCAGCTTTGCAGTGAAGTGAAGCCGCTCCATTCCGATTTCGGTGCCATTCATTCTGAGGGAGACATCGAGAACGTGTGCGACCGTTACCGGACGGTTGATCCGCAGCGAAGCGGCGACGCTGCCGCCCTTTGCCGGCACGTCAGTCGAAGCGCGGCCCATCACGCGCTCGAAGGCGTCTCGAATTTCCCACTCGAGCGTTGCGTTGGCCAGCGGAGTCTTCGAAGTCACTTGAACACTGCACTCCAGTTTCCCGCCTTCAGGCATGTCGATCCGGGGAGGCGCGGCCTCGTGAATTCGGAAGGCAGGCTTGATGGTCAGTCCGTCCAACGCCGGGCCAACGGCCGCGGGCAAAACTCTGGTCGCGAAGTCAATGCAGCGGCCCAGTTCGTCATTGAGGATGACATCCAGGTAAGTCTCTCTTCCGGTTGGCAGAGGCGGAAGCTCCAGTCGGCCGTCCTTCAGCGGCAGGGGAACAGTCCGAAGGTCAATTACACGATCCAGGTCGTCCTGAACTCTCACAAGGAGAGAGCCTTTCTTGACAAATTCAGGCGCGATGGTCAGAGGAATCTGAGGGGGTTCATCCGGCCGAGCCGTGCCCATCAGAAGCGCGTTACTCCGAAGTTTCCCGGCCGCGGCCAGTGCAGCCCTCGCGGCCAGGGCGAGGCAGCGATCGGTCGCGCCGGCCAGTCCCTCGTCCGCGCTGTTGCCCGGCACGAGAGAGCTGTAGACCCCCAGGCGGACCTTCAGGACGAGGACAGTCCCTTTACCGTAACTATACGATTGGAGAGGAGGCCCTGTGCCGATGCGCCCGCGCTCGCCTTTGCGGTATCCGGGAATCTGTTCCCAATCGAACGCGCTAAGGACGGATTCGGCCACCTCCGGAACTGGTGAGGCGAATAGCTCTTTGGGCCAGCCCGACAGCATGCCAGGGTCGCCAACGAGCAGCAGACTTTTCCCTTCATCAACCTGCTGCAGGAGGGCCGTCCTCGCCACACCCGGCACGGCCGAGCCAGCGATGCCGGCAAGCAGATACAGCTCGGTCTTCGGATCGGTGCACAGTTCGGCGGCCCTGGTTCCAGTTACGCCGTTCCCGAGAGTCCCGATCCCCGTCGTTCCCGCGTACGGCCACATCTTCACCGAGGCGATGGTGGAACGCATGTCAAAGTGGAGATGTCGGACGTTCATCGCCAGGCGACGGGCGAGTTCCATGGTCTCGAAAGCACACCACCTGGGCGAAAAGATGACCGTGTTGATCGGGCCGGCGACGTGCTTCTTCGCCCAGGGGAAGGGCAGCGGCTTGGGAATCGGATTCCACCGTTCCGCCGGACGATCGAACAGTTTCGCCCGAAGCTGTCTGAGCAGGTCGATGCGCTCCCGGGGTATCGGGAGCGGCGGAAGCGGCCCTTTCAAATGAGTCTCTGCGACTTCCTCCAGCCACGCGGCTTCGGTGTCTGCAGAGGCACGAAAGAAGGTGCGAGTCTCTTCGTAATCGGGCAGCGTGGGGAAAGAATAGAGCGCCAGCGCGAAGGAGCGTTTGTCTGGTTTCATCGCCAGCCGGGTCGTGATGCCGTAGCCGCCGACGGGGATCGTCACGGCTTGAAAAGATTCAGGGGTTCCGACGATCAGGCCCGCGGAGCCGCCCGCTGGCCGATCGGGCGCGGTGTCTTCGTATAGGGCCCAACGCTCCTTCTTGAAATCCAGTTCCACGTTTCCGCCCGGCCGCACGGTCCGAGCCGCAGTCGTCACCGCGCGGTGATGCGGCTTCTTGAAAGTTGCGGGATAGCAGATGAGCTGCAGATAGTTTTCCTTGAATTCAGCCTTGGGCTCGCAGTTGCCAAACATCAGCAGCTTGTCGCAGCCGGTCGTCATGGCGAAGCGGACGGTGGCTTTCGCTTCCGGCGTGTCCCATGCAAATTCCACCAGCCCATCCTTCCCGCCGTTGCGGATCACCCGAAAAGTTGCGGGCCAGTTGTAGAGGCTCTTGTCGTCGAAATGCCAGTTGAAAAACCCCTGCCAGTACCAGTTGGCCAGGGTTGGCTCGCTCATGCCGAGGCTGACATAGTCGGTGGTCCAAATCCACCAGTGCGAGATAACTTCGCCTTTGCTGTCCGGCGGCCGGATGATGTCGTATGTCAGCGTGTAATGCGCGAGCTCGTTCGCCAGCGTAACCTTCCGGATCGTGCGTTTTCCCTGCGGCTCATCCGAACGAACAGGCGGGGCAACAGTGACATCCACGGCGGCTTCGACGTGAAGCCCGGCTGCGGCAGTCAGGATAGTGAGAAGAAAACGTAGAGGCATCATGGCTCCCAGTGGGTGCGATAGTCTGGCCCGGCCTGAAGAAAGCAGGACTGGGTAATGCGAGAACGAGAACTTTGAGATCTGTTTGAACGATGAGCGCCAGTGTTGGGAGATGAACGCATCCTGGTTGTCCGGCTCAGCAGCCGACGACATAGATGGTTCTTCCCTCGCGGGCGGCCTCTTCGAGGAAGATCTTCTCATCCCATGAAATATCAGGACGCCGGTCGAAGATGACCAGCCATCCTTCCAGGCAGCCCAGCCGGTCCATGTATTGGGCCAATTGCTTTTGACCTTCCTCTGCCGTCTCATCGCTTCTGCGGACCTTCAGCTCGATGGGATACCGGCTTTCCTCGTGGACCATGCATATATCAACCCGGCCGCGCCCAGTGCCATACTCACGGATTGTCGCGCCTTCTCCATTGAGAATGTTTTGCAGAAAAGCCATCAGGATGAGGTGGGGGGCGGCCTCTTTATACTCGTAACGCTCCTGCCAGATTTCACTGTGCTGCCGCCAGAAAGACTGAAAATCCGTGAGGATGCGCGAGACATCAAGGCCGTAATCCGTTCGGTAAGATGCACAGCCAACGGGCCCGCCTTTCTGCATCAATGAATACTGGGTGCGTTGATTAAGAGTTCTGGCGATCACTTCACTGTAAATGGGATTCGCCGGTGTCAGGGAACCGTTTTCCCGTTTCAGCAGGCCAAGATCGAGGAGGAATTGAACATCGTCATCCGTCGGCTCAAAAGTCTCTTCCGCGCCAACGAGGACGGGCTCCATGACACGCCGAACCCTTTCGAGTTTCAGCTTGTCCAGGAGGCTGTCAATGTGGGTGTCACGGCGGAGGATCAGGTTTTCGATGGCCTGGCCTACTTGGGGCAGTTGTATGGGCTGTGAGGTGTCGGCCTCGAGTATCTCGTCGACTATCTCGGCGGCTAGCGCATTCGTCAGCCATGGCTGTCCCTGTGTCTGATCCGAGATCCTGTCAATGACGCTCTCGGGAAACTCCTGTCCGGTATCCTCTTCGTGTTGGCGAAGGAGAGTTCCCACCTCCTCTGTGGTGAAGTTCCTCATGGTCAGGGCCTTCTTGACTATATTGAACGGGCTGGCGGTCCTGAGCGTCTCCCGATCATCGCGGTAACGGGCTTTGTAGTCCCGCAGGTTTTTCACGCCAACGAGGGCCAGGGAATGAACGAAAGGTGCGGCGGCCCTCTTCACGTATCCTGCCCGCAACTGCCGGAGGAAAGAAACGAGCGTGGTTTCTGACAGGCAGTCCGCCTCGTCGAACATGATGACAAGGGGCCGGTCCAACTGGCGGCAGAATTGGGACAGGCAAAGGCGGAGCAGATCGTTGTAGTTGGTGACCTCGGCATTCTCCGCGAAGGGAAAACCGGAAAGGGCCTCATGGTCCTGGATGTCCGAATTCAGAACTCGCACAATGGCGGGGATGCCTTGCTCTGCATCGGGGATCACCTCGACTGTTTCGAGTGTTGTATAAAGAGCGTAATACTCGTCACCTTCATTCAACTCTCGAACGAGGTCCTGAATCAGGGTCGTCTTTCCCGTCTGCCTGGCGGCGTGGATGACGAAGAAGAGTTTCTGATCAATGACGTCTTTCAGATCCGCAAGGCGCGCCTGCGCTGGAAGCATGTAGTGGTCGTGCGGAATGCACGGGCCAGTTGTATTAAATCGCCGTTTCATTGGACTTTCTGCTGGGAGTTGTGGCTGTAATGCAGAAATAGAGCTTACCGGAATACTAACGGCACATTCTAACAGGATCTGCATCCGTTCTCAGTCGGAGCCATGCTTTGCGTATTGCAGGTCGCTCGCACCCAAGGATTCGGACAGACGAGGAAGAAGAGGGAAGAGGCTCCCGAGGATTCGGACAGACGAGGAAAAGGCTCCCAAATAAGAGTGAGATTAAGATGGGGATTCAGATCGTTTAAGTTCGCGCCATTCGACCTCTAACCGTAATTCCCAAATTCCCGGCAGGCCTCAGCCATGGCCAAGTAATTCTCAGGCTTGACGGACGAATGGATGCTGTTCGAGCTGGACAGGATGAAACCGCCGCCGGCGCCGGCCGCTTCGATCGTCCATCGTACCTTCTCCCTCACCTGTTCAGGCGTTCCGTTGCAGAGCAGGGCACCGCAGTCAATGTTGCCGACGATGGCGACCCGGTCACCGTAAAGCTCCTTGACTTCGGCGATGTCCATCCCCGCTGCGGGCTCGATGGGGTTGATGGCATCGACGCCTGTTCCAACGATCATGTCGAGGAGAGGCATGATGTTTCCATCGCTGTGTTTCATGACGTAGGCGCCTTCCTCTTTGGCGGCCTGGACTACCTTTTCCAGGGCCGGGACGATAAACTCCTTGAAGTGCTTCGGCGAAAACATGGGGCCGTTCTTGTCCGCGTAGTCGTCGCCCAGAACCACCACATCGACGCCGGCCTGGATCGAACGCCGCATCAGCGGGATGTCGTGGGAGAGGCAGACTTCGATCAGCTCGTGAACCAGGCCCGGGTTCTCCACCATGTCGATCAGGTACTGCTCCGGCCCCCGCAGGAATGAAGGGTTGAAGAAACCGTCCCTCCCGATAGTGGTGATGGCCCTCTTGCCTTTGAAGCGTTCGACCACTTCGGGAAGATGGCCGAGAGCGGTCGGAGCGTGAGGATCGGGCGGCTGATAGGACTTCAGGTCTTCTGGCCGCTTGATGGGGCCTTCAATGGGATAGGGCGTGCTCTCCGGACCGAAGGCCCGAACGACTCCCCAGGCATCACGAAAGTAGCCTTTCTCCTCATCCACCCAATCGACGTTCTCCTTGCTCCAGGAGCTGCGATTGAGGCTGGCATTATCTAGACCGATCCACTCGTTGAACTCGTAGTAGTCGCAGCCCGGCAGCAGCGCATCCATGACGTGCTCGTCGATGACGGCTTCGTAAAGCGGCACGCGATCGGGGACGCGTCGTTCAAGCGCGCAGATGATTCTTTCGCGGGATGTCATTTGATGGTCCGTTTTCTGGAGCTATTGAAACTTAATGGCGAAGAGGTCCGCGTCTTTCATGACGAATCGAAGGCGCACGGTCTTACCTGCCAACTTACTGACATCGGACGTGCCCTTCCAGGCAACCACACGCTCAATGTGGTCACCGATAATCTCTTTGCAGTCTTCGAGTGCAAAACCGGGCAGCGGCTTGCCTGCCGCGCTCTGAATTTCGATGCGGATCCCACCCGCGGCGCTTGTCGAGTAGTTGATCTCCATTTCCTTGCCAGTGAACTTCAGCGGCTTTGTGATCATCTCACCCCGTGCGTAGGGCGCGTTCAATGAAACGAAACCATCGAGTCGCAGTGTCAACCGTTCGAGGTAGCCGGAGGTCTGTCCGTAATTCCTCTGCACATACATCGACATCTCATTCGGTCCGGTCTGGACTACGCCGAGAGCCGGGTAGTTATTACGCGAGGTCCAATTACTGTCCCCAATACCCGGTCGCACAAAACTTTCCCGGAAGGTGAAATCGTATCGAGTGGAACCCGCTCGCGAGGTCAGGAACACACCGTCCGCGATATCACCTGCTTTGCCTCCGCCACCATGAACGCCAACGGCTTCGGCCTGAGCGGCATTCAGGACCCGCCTGCCGGCCTGAAAGCGTCCCGGCAGTGAGATATAGATGTGGGGAGCACGGATGTACGGGTGTGTCTGGTTGGTGTAAAGATGTTGTGATGGGGTTGTGTTTCCGGTATCGCCGTAAACCAGCTTGGTGGGAGCTGACCAGTTCAGGAAGTCCTTCGAGGTGGCCCGAGCTGTCGTCCGCTTTCCCCCTTCCATGTATCGCGCATACAGGCAATAGCACTCCTCTGCCTCCGACCAGAACATCACATTTTGCGAATCGAAATGATTCGGCAGTGATGGCGTGACGATGGCTTTTTCCTGCACAAGCTTCCAGTGGACGCCGTCGGGAGAGACGTAGCCCTTCAGGCCGTCTTTCCCTTCGATGTTCCCTTTGAAACGTTCGCCGTCGGGAACGCCGGGCCGACTATCGATGAAGGCGGTGAAAGCTCGGCCTACCGGCAGGATCGCGTTATTCTTCTTCGACCCATTGACCTCAACGATGCCGAGCTCCGGCTTCCTCCAGTGGATGCCGTCATCGCTTTCAGCATAGCAGGTGACGCTCTTGGTCCAATCCGGCCCCCAGGGATGCCCCCGGTAGTACATCAGGTACTTGCCGCCGTCTTTCAGAACCGTGGTGAAGAAACTGAACACTCCATCCATCGGGCCGTCATACTTCACCGCAACGCCACCTGGTTGCGGCTTTTGAAGAACAAGCCTTGCGCCCTGAAGTCTATCGATCAGATAAGTGTCAACGAAAAGCTCGCGGCGCGAACCGATATTCAAAACTGCATCTTCGTTCTCTGCATTGAGCGTTGTTGGATTTGTCATCGCGAGTCCTGTGATCGAGATCAGGGGCAAAATTCTATTCATCAAGAGCACCGAGCCGGGCGGTTATAGACATCAGAATTTTCTTCGAGGCCGAGACAGGTGTTCATACTCGTCTTTCTCCTCGTCTTCCTCATCGTCTTTCTCTTAGTCTTCCCTTCGCCTTAATCTCTGTCCCGGAGCCATTTCAGATTAAGACGATGAGAAGGACGAGGAGAAAGACAAAACCAGAGTCTCACATGCCGTGGTCTACGATATTTCTGGCGAAGAATGACGAGATGGACCTTTTACAGGCAATCTGTCAGTCTCTCGCGGCCATCACCGGTATCCCCCGAATTCTTCGAGCGCTTCACGCATGGCGAGAATGTTCTCCGGTGAGACATCGGCCTGGATGTTGTGAACCGTGTTGAAAACGAAGCCGCCGCCGGGAGCGAGGTCATCCAGCCGACGCCGGACTTCCTCTCTGACTTCCTGCGGCGTGCCTTCCGGCAGAACTCCCTGAGTATCAGCTCCGCCTCCCCAGAAGGTCAGGTCATCCCCAAAGTCTTTCTTCAGTTGTCTGCTATCCATGTCGGCGGCAGCCACCTGAACGGGATTGAGAATGTCGACGCCCAATTCGATCAGGTCTGGGATGATCTCACGTACGCTGCCGCAGCTATGAAAGAATATGGAGGCGTCCGGTTTCAGCTTCTTGATGTGTGAGAGCAGCGTTGCCAGCCTGGGTCTGAAGATCTCCCTCCAGACTTTCGGTGAAACCAGCAGACCGTTCTGGCCGCCGTAATCATCGCCTTCCTGGATGATGTCCACCAGGTCGCCGACGAGAGGAAGCACCTTTTCCCAGTACTGCATTTTCAGCTCGATGATCTTGTCGCAGATGGCCTCGGCCAGGGCGCGATTGCCTGCGAGGTCGCAAAAGAAGTTTTCAAAGCCACGCAGCCATAGCCCCATCTCCAGCATACCGGCACAGATGCCACCCAGGATGAAGACGCGGTTCCCCGCCTGGGCCTGCTCCGCGCGCTCTCTTATCCCCACAAAGCGACCATCATCGACTGAATCCGGCCAGGAAAATGATTCCACGTCTTTCGGACCCGTTGCATCGGCGAGGGGAGAACTGCAAAGGTCAAAGTAGTATCCATCGGGCCTCTGCCTCCGCCGGGTCATCCCCCATTCATCGGTGAAATAGTAATAGTCTTCGTCTTCGGTCTGTTCCATAACCCATGACGATGGGGCCAGTGGCCTGAGACCCGTGGCGTCCGTGCGCATGGCTTCATGGACATCGTCATCCACCCACGCGAGCTGCTGCATGGTGTGCCAGATGACAGGCTCACGTTCGGGCAGGCCAAGGGCTGACCGGAGCCTGGTATACGCGACGCGATGGATACCCGTCACCGGTGTAGAGGAGAGATCATATGGCACGCGGTCAGGCTCCTCGTGCCGAAGGGCTTTCAGAACGCGTTCTCTGGATGTCATGATTTCCTCCTGATTTAAGTATTCATGGAGAGGAGTATTAAGTCTCCCGTCACTGTATCTCCAATTCAGATGTGAGAATACTTGAAGACCTCTTACATGAGCAATTGACCATACAGCGTTGGATTCATTCGTTGAATTAAAGGTTGAATGAGCATGAGATGGTTGAGGACTGAATCTGTTCAACGAGTCGCTATCAGCCAAACTCCAGCTTCGGAAGAGAAAACAGGTCACGGTAGGCATTCAACATTGCCATGTAGTTGGCCATGGGGACGCTCGAGATGATTGCGTTGCTGGCGCACAGGATATGGCCTCCATTGCCCATGCCGTCTTCCAGGCATTTGATGGTCTTGTCCCGGACGACTTCGGGTGGATCAAAACTCAGCATGTTGCCGCAATCGAGATTGCCGTAGAGTGTGATGCGGTCGCCATGGGCAGACTTCAAGCTCGCCATGTCCATTCCGGCAAACTCGTCGATTTCCAGGTAACCGTCCACTTCGCATCCGAAGAGGAAGTCGTCGATGACAGGCCACAGGTCCCCATCGCTGGCGTTGATCGCGTATGCGCCCGCTTCATGGATTCGGCGCGAGAGCCTTCGGACTTCGGGTACAATGAACTCACGATATGCCTGCGGCGAAATGATAAGCCTCGTGCCCGCGAAATCGCCCCCGACACCAATCTGGTCGATTCCGTGCGACAGGTATTTTTCGATGCGCAGCAATGCTTTCTCGGTCGCCAATGAGAAATGCTCGTGCGCAACTTCAGGGGCCAGGAGCATGGTCTGCATCAAGTCGACATCGGTCCACACCCCGTGCACGTACGCGGGAGCCAGAATGGGCAGATCGATGCCCCGTCTCTGCATTTCCTCTCTGAGGAATGTGTAAATGAGAAGTGAGTCATCCGGCGGCGAGATCGGCACCGACCTTTCGTTGCGCCAGCGCATGGCCTCGATGGGATCTTTGGGCGGGATTTCACGGGGGCCAGCAGGTGGGTCGTCCGGCCGAGGCGGAGAAGGATTGGGGCCGACACACATCATGTCGTGCCCCAGCAGAACGGCCAGGTCAAGCCGGTCGATGGCGGTTTGCTTTACGGCGCCCTCCCAGCCTTTCTCTCGCACGAGGTCTTCCCAATTGACCGATCCACCAGAGTAGGGACGTCCGAGCAGCTCGTCAGCCAGGGGTGAGAGCAACACGTACTCGAAAATCGGTGTGCGATCCGGCTCTATGTGATTAAGAGCCGCTTCAATTCGTTCTCTGGAGGTCATAATCGTCTTGGTGCGAGCATGTCTCGGTTGAGGTCATTTCACAGGATATCGTCCAAACTCCGCCGCAGTTTCGAGCATGGCAACGACGTTTTCCGGAGGCACTTCTCGCTGGATATTGTGAACGGATGCCAGGACGTACCCACCGCCAGGTGCCAGGTCACTGATTCTCTGCCGCACTTCCTGGCGCACTTCATCGGCCGATCCGTAAGGCAGTACGTGCTGAGTATCGATGGCGCCCCAGAAAGTGATCCGATCACCGAAAGCTTCTTTCAGGCGTTTCGTCTCCATATGCTTTGAAGCCACCTGAACAGGATTGAGCGCGTCGATGCCGAAATCTAGAAACTCGGGCATAAGCTGATACACGGATCCGCAGCAGTGGTAGAGGATCTTCGCGTCCGTGTGGTCGCGAATGAGGTCAAAAACTTTCTGCTCCCAGGGCTTGATGTGCTTCCGGTACATTTCGACCGAGCAGAGCGGCCCGTCCTGGAACGCCACGTCGTCGCCGTACCACACCACGTCAAAGTGTTCCCCCGCTGCACGGAGCATGTTCGATGCGATCCCGGCCCAGATTTCGTAGACGTGCTCCATCAGGCCATGAAAGAAAGTCTCGTTGCACGCCAGGTCCACCATCCAACCCTCGTAGCCCCGCAGGAACTGGCACTGATGGACAATGCCCACCGGTAAGGTCAGAAGAACCGCGTAATCCGTTCCCCTGTGAAGGGCCTCCGCACGATCAAGAATGTCACTGACGTAGCCGTCGTCGTTCGGGTCCGGCCATGGATGACGGTTGAGGTCGGCAAGAGTTGGGTCGCCATCGAATGGATGGCCCACATCTATGAAGTGCCCCACGCCCTTTGGCCGCCGGCGCACGACTCCCCACTGATCTTTGTATGACCCGTCAGCAAGCTTCTCCGCGGGCGACCGTTCCGGCGAGCCCTGGAACAGCCCGCGCGTGTCCACACCGTACTTTTCGAGAATCGCATCGCCCACCAGTGCCGTATGAGATCGGATACTCATCACGTCGGTCTCGCCCGGGAGCCCCAGGTATTCCATCAGCCGATCGTAAGCTGCGATGTTGATCGTGGAGGACAACGTTCCTCCGAAATCGATCGGCACGCGGTCAGGTTCCTCATGGTTGAGCGCGCACAGAACCCTTTCTCTGGAAGTCATGGCCTCTCTCCTGTAAAAATTCGGTAACTGATTAATGTGCTGCCTTTGTCAATTGTGCAAAGATAGTCCACGGCATAGCTGAATTCTTTGCGGGCGTCAGCACAAAGATCCGCTTTGGAGAGAACTTTGCAAATCAACTACCGTCGTGCTCTGCGGCCAATGGAGCACGGACAGTCCTTTTTCAACCAGCGAACAACACCATGAACTCGGATAACAACAAGAAGATTCTACTGACCGGCGCGGGCGGGCTTGTCGGCAGCAGGATTTCGAAATTACTGCAGGGCCGTGACGTGACACACTTCGAATTGTCTGACCCCGGAGATGGGTTTCCCTGTATCGAGGGGAATCTCTGCGACGCGCAAGCTGTCGAGCAGGCATGCCGGGGGATGGACGCGGTCATCCATGTGGCGGGGCTCCACGGTCAGACCTGGGCCGACGCGGGAGATCACGCGGGTTTCGAGATGAACGTTATGGGGACGCAAAACATCCTGGAAGGTGCGAGGAAAGGCGGCGTCAGTCGGGTCGTCTTCACTTCATCCCTGTGGGCCGCGGGACACCTGCCCGTTCCGCCTCCGTACCTGCCCATCGACGAGAATCTGCCCCGCGAACCCTTCGAGATTTACGGCCTCACAAAGAAGCTCGGCGAACAGATGTGCCAATACGCGACCGAAAGATACGGCCTGAGCACCATCTGTCTCCGGCCCGGAGGCATCCAGCCCGAAGATGCGCCTTTCGAGCGCAAACTCAGTCTGCTCCTCTCGGGCATCGAAGTGCGCGACGTCGCCAGAGCACACGTCATGGCTCTCGATGCGGACCCCAGTATCCGGCATGAAACTCTTGTCATCGGACCCGACAACCCCCTCTGCGGAATTCACCCCACTCAATTCTTCACCGACCCTCTCGGTTGTCTCGATGAGTTGTTTCCCGGCATCCGTCGATTGCTCGAAGATAGTCAGATCAATGTTGGTAGTCGCGCGGAGTGGTGTACCTATGACAAAGCGAAGCGCCTGATCGGGTATAATCCTGAGCATAACTTCGAGCTGCCTCAATCATGAAATGAATGGAGCCTGCCATGCGCCTGGAAAACAAGAAAGCACTCGTGACCGGTGCAAGTAAAGGTATCGGTAAAGCGATCGCTTTGGCTTACGCGGACGAAGGAGCGGATGTCGCCATCACTGCCCGCCGCGCCGAATCACTTAGCGAAACAGCCAGTGAAATCGAATCCAGGGGACGCCGCGCCTTCTCTCTCGCCTGGGACCTCAGGGACGTTTCTCAGGTCGATGATCGGTTGGCCGAGGTCAAAGAAGGCCTGGGTGGACTGGACATCGTGGTCAACAATGCCGGCGTGATTCGAGGGAACGAAGACAATCCCGTCC
>JASLXP010001151.1 GCA_030740295.1 Planctomycetota bacterium | reverse complement strand
CGCCGTGAGCGCTGACTTTGGCGATTACGCTTTCGCCCGAAAGATGCTCGCCGAGGCCCGCCGCGATTATCCCCTGGACTATCGTTTCGTCCCCCTGGCACTGCGTCTGGCCCTGCTTGCGAACAGCTTGGAACGGGTGCGGGTTATCATCGCTCCGATCCTGAAGAACCCGAAGGAGAGGGAAGACAACAAGCGCTTCCTGAAAGGCGTGATGCACGTATACAGCGGCAAGCTTTTAAAGGATTTCGACGCCGCGGTCTTCGGGGGATCAAAGGCGTCATCCGCAGACCGCCTGATCATACTGCGCCGCGTTTCGGAGATGTTGTTCTATGGCGGCCACTATGAGCTCTGCCGGAAGATTCAGCGCGAAATCTTCAGCAACAGATTCACTCCGCCGGCGTTCAAGAGCTACGAGGTGAAGTACGTCAAGGACGCCCCGAAAACCGCCGACGCATGGGCGCGTTCGGAGTTCTACGACAAGTGGAACCTCATGGAGACGCGTTTCGTTCCCTACGGCGAGGCGTACGACATCAACAGCGGAGTCGACATCGGGCGACACCTCAAAGACGCAAAACAGCCAGAGGTAGACGCCGCCTATCGCACTGGCTTGCACATCGTCTGTGACGATTTCGGCCTCCACATCTTCGTGCGATGCAACCATCCGGATGTGAAGGAAGTCGTCCTTGGCAAGCGCAAGGGCGACAGCCTGGAGATGCTGTTCCGTCCGGGCGAGGATGCGGCCTATCACATGTGGTTCTTCGGCGCGGCACCCGTGGACAATGAGGACCCGTGGGTGGTCGATTGGGCCACCCCGAGCAGGCGCTACCGAATGACCCGTGATTTCCTAAAGAAAGACTCGGTGGCCACCGCGGATGGGTTCGTCGCCCACACCTGGATTCCCTGGACCGCGGTTTACGACAAGCTGCCCACGGACGGCAACGTCTGGAAATTCGGCATGCAGCGCTGGGGCAAGGCCCGCGCCACGTTGAGCGGCAATGTGCACGAGCTGGAGCGCGCCCTGCGGCTGAAGTTCGCCTTGACGCAGCAGGAGTTGACCTCTGTAAAGCGCACGGTCGCGATCATGAGCTTCAACCGCTACAACAAGGTCCGCCAGAGCAAGGGCGAATTCATCCAGACCTGGAACGACAAGGTTCTTGGCGATCCGGCGTTCTACAAGTCTGAGGTCGAAGGGCTGATCGCCGATCTGGACGCGGCGGGCGAGAGGCTCATGGCGCCCGCGCCCGATGCCCAGATCGCCGCGATCTATGACCGGTACGTCCCGCTGTGGGCTGAGATCCGCTACGTCATCGCCGACCGTCGCGCCGCTTATCTGAAAAGACAGCTCCTGAAGTAGGATCGCGCTGAGGGGGCCGGCCTCGAGGAAGTCACGGAGGGCTATGACTGATGAAGCGCTGCAGATGGGACGGAGTGGGGACAGACCATGGATCGTGAATATTGATGTGGGAACCACGCGCTGTAGAAGAAGGACGCGAGACGCGTGTGAGTTGGCTGGCCGCGGAGGTGTGGTTGGAGATCCTCGCCGAGATTGCTGGTGCGGGAGAGCTTGGACGAGGACGCCTCTCTCAAAGATCTGATCTTCGCGGAACGAACGATGAGAATGTCCGTGATGCTCTTCCCGTTTCACCAGGAACTCAGTGACGGGACGCTGCCTTCCGCTCTATGACTACGTCCCCGTTTCTGGCTTTTAATCTTGCTTCTGATCTTCCCTTTTTCTCTGCCGCCTTTTCATCTTTGCTTTTCATCTCTAATTTCTGCCGCCTGAAAGAACTACGTTTCATGGACAACTGCAGGCCTGGCTCCGGCGTGCCCAGGGAAGTGTCGTTAGACTGAAGCGTCGATGGCTCTTCAAAGTGAAGGTAGACAAAAGGCAAAGATTAAAAGTCGGAAGACGAAAAGTGGGGATTAAAAGCATGATAAAAAGAAAGAGCCTGGGCATGCCTTTCCTTGCCAGCCTGTGGCCACGATGCGCATACACGCGCCGCGGAATCTGGGATCAGATCGATCTTATTCACTTAAATCATGAACGATCGGAACGATGGGCTCACCAACTGAAGGGAGCCGAGGCGGCGCGGCATTGGGGTAGCGATACAGGTACTTGAACATCAAGTAGTCAACCAGGTTGTCATACGCGTTATCGACGTTCGCCAGGCACTGGTTCGTGTATTCCGTGACGAGCTGCGCCGCGCGTGCCGGTCCGTGCTCCCCCAGAACTCGCTCCATTGCATCCTCGAATTCATTCTGCCGCGCTAAGAACCGCTCCTCAGCCGGCTCAAAGACACCTCGAATGTCCTTGATGGCCTCTTGGTACTTGAGCTCAGCGAGAGCCCCGACGAGTTGGAAATTCCACTGCACTTGGGTCCGGTCGATACTGGTGAAGTCCGGGCACTGGCTCCAGGAGTCCGCGATCTCAGTCACGCCGCAATAGACGGGCGCGAAGCAGCTCGTGTAGCTCGGCCCAAGGGCGAGCCACAGGCAGCCGCAGATCGGATCGGGAAGCTCTTCTCTGATCTGCGCGACGTACACGTAACCACTCGTCTCCGTACCGATGCAGCGCTGCGCTTCGAGGCCCACGAGGTCAAACAGGTCGCAGGAGCCGAAGGGCCGAGCCAGCGGGCTCTTCTCGCCACCGGGCCGGAACGCCGGATGCTCTGTTACATCGAATTCCGTTCCTTCGTAGTGGTCGCGCATGACCGAGGTCAGCGTCCGGACGTTGACGCGCTCGTCCGGCCGCACGGAGAAGGGGTATCGGTCCTTCGTCGGGTCACCTGTCGCCTTAAACCCCAGCGAGGGCGCCAGCGAATTCAGCGCGGCCCATTCTCTGAGCGAACTCTCCTTGCCTGACGGCGTGCCGTAGGCCTCGTACCAGACGAAAGGGGTGTCCGGTTTCCACAGCCCGAGTTCCTCGGCGAGGGAGCAGGCGTTGGGGGACATCATGAATTCGTCAGGGCGGTCTGAGGCGATCGCGCCGATCCGGCTGCGATTGGTGTTGCAGGTCGCTTCTCCATCGGGGACCCGTTGCGCGCACCAGACTCCACCGGGCTTCCCACGCTCGGGAGTCCAATCCGCACCGGGGCCAAAGATCTCCATGATCCAGGCTTCGGTCTTGTCGGCGACGGGTATGGCACACCCGGCAGTCGGCGCCCAGTAGTACGTGAACCCGTATTCCTCCACCATGGAGCCCATCAGCCGAATGGCCTCCCGAGCGGTCCTCGCCCGCATCAGTCCGTTGGCGATCAGGGAAGTGGTCCAATGATTACTGCAACTGCTGACGATGCCCCGTTCGTTCGCCAGCTCAGGTCTCATGGACATGTATTCAATGCCCATACTCAGCCCATGCTCGTTGAGTCCGCCCGTGATACTGTCGGCCAGATGCCCCGCAGTGAAGATGCAACGGCAGGACCGCTCGATGGGCAGATGCCCGACCGGCGTATACCCCTGCTTCACTTGGGTCTCGTGTTCTTCCCAGGTCGAAGGAGCAGGGAAGTCGTAGAACATCTGGACGCCGACATCACCGGAGAATTCCCTGGCCGGTTGCACGTATACCCGTCCCATCATGTTCCCGTCGCACGACGTAGCCATCATGACCGATCCGTCCGCGGTGGCGCCCCTGCCGACCAGAATCGTCGTGCATGCATCGACGCGTTTGACCGGAGGGGATGCTCGGCCGATCGAGTGCGGAACAGGGGGACATTGTCCGGGGCTTTCCGTCATGGCAGCTACTCCTTGGGAGAGGAATGGAGGAAAGAAGAGTGGAGGAATGGAAGAATGGAAGAATGGAAGAATGGAAGAGTGGAGGAGCGAAAGATTGGAAGATTGGAGGAATGAAGGGTCAGTTCTATTCCCACATCCCGTTAATCAATTCAATCGTCCGCTTAACCAAGATGTTTCCTCCTTCCGGGCCGACGATGTTGTCGTTGACCCCCGCGCCGTAAGAACCGCCGCGGATTGCTTTTTCGGTCGGCAGGTAAATGCCGCGGTCGTTGGTGATTTGAGTAACAAAGGTCTGTTGGGCTTTGCTGCGAGCCTTCATTTGTAGTCCGTAGTCGAGGAAGAGCTCGAAGGGGTTCGTCGCGATGGCGATGTCGCCCAGGCGCATGACATGGATATCCGCGACGTAACAGGGATCTTCGCCCTGTGTCTCGAAACGCTCGATCGTTTCCCTGGCTCTTCCCACCATTCGCTGGTGGCTGGGACGGACTTCGTCAGGCGAAAGTGAGTTAAGCCTCTCGAGTTCCTGTTGGGCAGCTTCGACGTCCCCAGCAGTGGCTTTTCGCCTCGGCAGTGACAAGTCGTCGGTGATATGTTTGAAAACGGATTCACGTTGGACAGAGGTCTGCCCATTCTGGAACGCGTCTTCGACGGCCAGAGCCAACCGGCGCCCGTGTTCGTTCATGCCTTCGATGTCCCGCATGCTCGGTTCGCCACGGTTGCGACGCACCAGATCCCTTGGCGATTGGTCCCCGGCCGCACCGCACATGGGATAGACGAACAGGTCATCGCCCAACCTTCGTCGAATCTCTTCGCGCGCTGGATGCCAGAAATCGGCGGACAGGAACGTCTTGCTCTCGACAACCTGCGAGGGGCACGCAAGGTTGACGACGACGCCGGTCAGCTTCGCCTCTGCGTCCCACGTGAAGAGCAGTTCAACGCCGGGATCCATGCCGCCTTCAATGCTGACGAAGTTTTCATCATCACTGCTCCCATACATTTTTGCGGATCCGTCCCGGTAAACGACGCGACGGTTGAATCCGATGGCCGCGTGACCCAGCGCGTGGCTGATCCCGGACGGCCGTTTCGCTTTCCACGCCTGCACGGCCGCGTCGGAAACACGCTGAAAAAAGAGGTCAGCGTATTCCGTGGGCGTCATCACCCCCTTCGGCGGCGTGTATAGATTCTCCATCATGACCGGGCCGGTGTGCGTGTGTGTCGCATTGACGAGCAACTTGCGGCGCTGAAATCCCGGAATCCGCTCTCCCAGGTTCTGGCGCAGTCTCTCAATCATGTCTCGGCCGATGTTGACCAGGTCACAACTGATAAGGATCGCCTGTTCGGCTTCGTCATCGGCATTGGCTTCCAAAGCGAGCGCGGTAGCCGTCAGTGGGTCGTGCACGAATTCGGAGATGCGTTCGTGCATCTGGCCGTGGATTTGGACCGGGCGATCCGGCGTGATGTCGATGGATGCCCAGCCGATGGAGATGGGTTGAGGGTTCATGGGATTCTCTCAGTGAAGTAGGGTTGGGACCCGCTGACGATCATCGATGTGCTCTGATCTACGATTCGGGTCATCTGGTTTTGCTGGACTTTTCTTCGGTGCGAGTGATGTTTTCTGGATTGCTGGCGGCCAGTGTGACTTTGGTGCCGCCGCAATCCACTTCGATGATGCCGCTCTGATACTCGGACTTGACGAACGGGTCGTTGAATCGTTTTCCTCCATACTCCGGCGTCTTGCCATTTACAGCGGGGCAACGGCCCTTGAAGATCACAGGCTGGCAGCCCGTGGCCACGATGCCCCTTAATCCGCAACAGAAACTGTTTAATCATTTCGTCAGCTCTCCTTCGATGGGCTCTTTCGATGTTGCGCTTTTGCCTTTGAGATTGCCGTTGAAATGAAACACGGCGCGGGTGTGCTCATCCAATTCCATTTCACGTTTGCGCGACGGCGGGTCGAAGTCTTCACGGTAGCGGCGGACGTCTGAAATGCGGAGTTCGTCGTACGCTCCGCCGGGATGAAGCGCCAGCAGCGAGGCCGTTCCGACCATGTGCGCGTAGCGCGCGCCGTTGCCGTAACAGTGTCCCGCGCGGCCGTCGACGTAGGTGAACATTTGCAGCGAAGTGAAGCCATGCTTCCGGTTCAACTCACGGCTCCAAGTCCAGGCGATGTGAATCCACCGGCCACGCTCGATGAGGGTTGGGCGGCGATAGCAGCGAATAGTCCCCTTGCCCCATTTGCCGTCGCGCCAGGCCATTCCCCAAAGGTTGTAAACGAAGTGCTCGCCCATTTTCGGGCGCATGTAGTAGCTGAGAGTCCACGGCTTCGGTTTCGAGGTTACGGATACGAGGCTGACGTTCTTTTCATCGAGGTCGAACGTGCTCCAATCGGGCTTGTAGAAGAACTCGATGGTGCCCTCCGATAGCGGCAGGAACACCGTGCCGTCCCCGCTGGGATGCACGGGGCCAGCCGGCATGCGGAACTGGCGACGCGGCGCCAGGTGGAGCGACTGGTTCCCCTTCGTATTCACCGCTCCCTCGATGAACACAACTTCTCTTGGGATCGATTTGGGTTCGGGTCTCTCCTCAACACGTTCCCAGGCCACGCCGGGATCGAAGTAGTCCTCTGCGCTTCGCATGGCAAAAAAAGGTGGGAGATTTTCCACTTTCACGAGTTTCGGCTTGGGGAGCTCGAACGACCACACGCCTGGCCGATCCGAGGGGAGCTTCATCCAACCGGACACTGGATCGTCGCTGAATGATTGGCCATCCGGACTGAAAAGCCGGGCCGGGCTCTCAAAGAAGATACGCGCGGCTTTCTCTCCTTCAGGAATACCGAAGTAGATGCGCCGGGGAGGAGTCTCTTCGGGCCAGGGCCGCCAATAGCCGGGCGCGTGGACGACGAGGGGAACGCCGTTGCCGGGAGCGCCGGAAATCGGCTCTCGAAAGCCCCCTGCGTCCGGCGCCGGCGCCGTGCCGCTTCTGGCCAACACAACGTGCGGCACGCTTCGATTGGCCGAGACGACTTGATAGACGCCGCTCTCAGCTTCCATGGGGATGACAAGTTGCGTGCGGCCTGCGGTGCGGAGGATGGGAAGACCAGTCGAACTGCCGTCTGCACGAAGGATCCGCACCTCGCCAAATCCTTTCACCCATATGTCGATTCGCTCATCCTGGTCTTTCTTCAAGAAGGCGCTGGACGGGCCGAACGGCTCATAAGAAGCTGCGGACGCCAGGGGCTTTTCCAGAACGCCCGTCCTCAAGACGAGATCCTGGACGTATGGAAAATCGCGAAGGAAGAAATAGTTGTAGGCGCCGATGTAGGCGTGGTAGTCGCGGAACAGATTCTTACCGCTGTCATAGTGGGTCGGCGCTTCCCGGAGCCGGACGCGCAGCCACTCCGGGATCGTCGGGTCACCATTCTGTTCGTACAGCCACGGCCCAACGTAACCCGGGGTGTAGCCGTACTGCTGTATCGACGAGGCAACGCTGGCATGCCACCACCACTCAGCCGACTTGAGCGCCATCTCGTAGTAACGCCGGGAGCCGAACACCCGCCACGCCTGTATAAGGCTCGGCACGTCCGTCAGGTTGGTACACGGTGAAGTAGAGCTCTGGAAATTGTTCGTATTCGCCGGTCTCGAACGAGCGCCTGCCCCGCCGGGGATCGCGCTCGCCTTTGGTGGTGTTGTTGACGAATAC
>JASLXP010001150.1 GCA_030740295.1 Planctomycetota bacterium | reverse complement strand
TTCAGCACGCCTGGGCCGAACTGCTCGTGCCGGGCGATGGCTTCCACATTCCTCCGGGCATCCTGCACGGCCCGGGCACCGCGCTGACATTCGAGCTCCAGGAGAACTCGGACGTCTTTTCCATGTGCCAGGCCCTCGTCGCCGGCAAGATCATTCCGAAGGAGCTTCTTTACAAAGACATCTGCAAAGAAGACGTCGATAAGTACGGCGAACGGATCATTCTCAAACAGATCGATTGGGAACTTTCGGGAGACCGTCACTTCTACGAAAACCGTCACCTCGGCCAGCGCCTGGTCGAAGAGACCAGTCAGGATGGCGGTACCGAGTACTGGATTTTCTACAACACGACAACGTTCAGCGGAAAGCGTCTCGTCGTCGAGCCGGGACAGAGCTTTACCTGCTCCGAGAACGGCGTCTTCTCTGTCCTGGTCTGGAAGGGCAAAGGCACCATCGGCGGGCTTCAAGTGGTTGCCGGTGATTTCGGCCACGACGAATTGCTCGTCACCCACGACCGCGCCCTCCAGGATCTGGAATACAAAAACGAAAGCAACGAGACCATGGAAGTCTGGAAGTTTTTCGGCCCGGATATCAATCCGGACTGCCCAGGGATTCCGGAGTACAAAGTTTCGTGAGTGAAGCTGTCTCGTTGTTCGCTGAGTGTGATATTGAGCCTGACGGAAGCTGCATTCATCTGCAGGCAGAATCATTCACTGAGAGGTGATCGAATGAACATCTTTACGAAGAGCGCCATCATCGCAGCAATCTGTCTCGTGATAAACGCAGGCTGCGTCACCATCCCTGCCGGACTGAAGCCACAGGTAACGGATGTGTCGGGCAAGATCACCGGTATCGACTTCAAAGGCGTGAACGTGGATTTGCGGCTTCAGATCAATAATCCGTATCCGATCCCGATCAAGACACCGCAATTCAAATACAGTGTCGGCATCGAAGGCAGCGAGCTTTTCAAGGCATCGAAGGCAAACCAGATCGATCTCCCGGCTCTGAAGACGGGCAACGCCACTCTTCCCATTACGATCCGCTATAGCGACATTCCCAATCTCCTCACCAGCCTGAAAGGCAAGAACGAAGTCACCTGGTCTGTGGATGGCGCGTTCCTCCACGAAGCGCTCGGCAAAAAGCTGGAATTACCTTTCTCGCACATCGGCAAACTGCCCATCCTCCAACCGCCGAAACTGGGCAACCTGAAGGCCAAGGTCCTGAAGATTGCCTTCTCCGGGGCCGCGGTCGAGATCGCTGCGGACATGATCAATCCGAACACCTTCGGCATCGATATCTCCAAGCTTGGATACGATGTGTCCCTGGGCAATCTTCAGATCGGAGGCATCAGCCTTTCGACTTCCGAAAAAGTCAGGGCCGGCGGCAAAGCCCGCCTGAAGCTGAAGGGCACGATATCCGCATCCGCCGCGGCATTAAGCCTGCTACGGCAGAAGACTCTTCCCACCCCAAGCCTGAATGTGACGGGCGCAATCAAGACACCATACGGCGATGTGAAACTGAAGTGAGCGCCGCGCTCATCTACTTGGCTTCGAGCACCTTGATCCGAACGTTTTTCACCTGCACGACCATGGGTGGACCCTGGTGGAGCTGGACGGCGATGAGGCCCTTGTCTCTGTGTCTCTTGTCGTTGTCGAGCAGTTCGCTCATCAGGACGCCGTTGATCTTCTGGGTCAACTGATAACCCTTCGCGGTGATGTGATACTCGTTCCACTCCGGCGCGTCTTTGATTTTGCCCGCGAGCTCCTTGGCGTTGCCGAACTTCTCGACGTCACGCTTCGTAACGGTTTTCTTCTTTCCGTCCTTCTCGACCTCTTCGGAGTTGAAGCTGACTTTTTCACCGCGCTTTGCAAGGACGCCTCGAAACCGCTCGCCGTAATTTGTGCCTGCCCAGCCTTTTCCCTTGTCAAAATCGGCCTGGTAACCGCCTATACGCCAGCGGTCGTTGCCCTTAATTTTGAAGCTGCGGTACTGGATGCCGCTGTTGCCGTTGAGGATCCGGTACTCGAGTTTCAATTCGAAATCTGAAAATTCGACGGGCTTGTTGTCCTTATTCTCGCCGACGTAAATGATAAACGTGTTTCCCCTGGTGGGAGTATCTTTCGTCGTTGTCCCGGTGATGGCTCCGTCTTTGACCGACCAGAATTTCGGGTCTCCATCCCAGCCTGTGAGGGTCTCGCCGTCGAAGAGTGTCTGCCAGCCGGTATCGCGTTCCTGAGCTGTCAGGGAGGTGGTAATCAACAGTGCGGCAAGACATGCGAATGATTGGATGCTCTTCATGGGTGATCTCCGGTTGAGGAAGCAGGATTCAGAATTCAGTGTGGTCTTGGCGCTCCGCGACAAGTCTTCGATTCTGATTCGGGATTCAAGATTCAGGATTCAGTGTGGTCTTGGCGCTCCGCGACAAGTCTTCGATTCTGATTCGGGATTCGAGATTCAGGATTCAGTGTGGTCTTGGCGCTCCGCGACAAGTCTTCGATTCTGATTCGGGATTCAAGATTCAGGATTCAGGAAGCGGGATTCAAGGTTGTTCATGGCAGGCGCTCTTTCAACTGCGCTGTCAGTTGCTGTACCAACTCCGGGTGATTCTCGGCAATATTCTCTGTTTCGCCTGCGGGAGAAGTGTGATCGTAAAGTTCGATGTGGCCATTCCTATGTGTGATGAGGCGATGGGTTTCCGTGCGGATGGTTCGAGCGCGAGTGTATGAAATGGCCGAGTGTCCGGGAGCTTGCGGGTCCTCCAGGATGGATCGAAGTGAGACGCCGTTCACAGAATCCGGCTTCGGTAGGCCGGCCAGGTCGGCCAGCGTTGGGAAGATGTCCAGCGTTTCCACAATGGATTCTGTTGCCTTGCCGGGGTGTGGAATGCCCCTGTAATGAATGATGAGCGGCGAGCGAAGGGATTCTTCGAAGAGCGCGTGCTTGCCCCAGATCGCATGCTCACCGAGATGCCAGCCGTGGTCGCCCCAGAGAGCGATGATAGTGTTGTCCCGGGCGCCGAGGGCTTCGAGTTTCTTCAGGATTCTGCCAACAAGCGTGTCCGCATAGGTGACACAGGCCGCGTAATGTTTGCGGACCTCTGTGGCGAATTCCGGGTCATTGTTCGGGTTTCGTTTCCATCGGTTGTATTTCATGAACTCACCTGAACCATGCCACGTGGTCTTGCCTTGCGGCCTCTTTGGGTGCGGTATCGGTGGGAGCTTGGCGTTGCGATAGGGCTCGAAGTATTTCGCAGGCGCGCCAAATGGAAGGTGGGGACGAATGATGCCGACTGCAAGGAAGAACGGCTTGTCGGACTTGGCGAGCTGGCCGAGCTGCCGCAGGGCTTCGTCGGTGATGAGGCCGTCGGGGTAGATGGAGTCTGGACCTTTTGTCGCCTGGTAGACATCCATATTGCCGGCCTTGACGCGGATTTCGCCGTTTGCGAGCCCATGCATGGCACCACGAGGATGCTGCCAGGGGCCGGCAGGTAGAAGATGACGGTCCCAGGAGAGCGGCATTTCGTGGTGGGAATCGTCGTCCCAGTTTCTGCCTCCGCGCCCGCCCGGATGGTGGGATACTTTGCCGACCGAAACCGTGGTATAGCCGTGCTGCCGAAACCAGGCGGGGAGCGAAGGCGATGCGGATCTCGGGTCGGCCTTCAGTTTCTTTCCCCTCTGGAAGAGCGCGCCATTGCCGTAGGGGCCGTAATTCCCCGTGAGCAGCGCGTAACGTGAGGCCCCGCAGGTCGGCGCCTGGACGTAATGCCGATGAAACGGGCGCCCCTGTGAGGCGAGGGTGTCAATGTTCGGCGACCGGATGTAATCCACGCCAAAGCAGGCCAGCTCCGGTCTGAGATCATCGATGCAAAGGAGAAGGACGTTAGGCTTCTCTCCATATGCGATCGCAACAAGCGAAAGGAAAACGATTGAGAACAGCCAGTGGCGGCGTGTATAGATGGCTTTCATAAGAGGCGACGAGAGGAGAAGCTCTTTGGGGTGGCCTGAATGTCTCTTCTTAAGGAAATGTATATGAGAACCACGATCCTGCCTGCCATTTTTCTGGCCTTCGCGTTTTGCCATGCCGAGCCCTGGCCCCGCCACACGATCGATAAATCTTCGAGGGGTGCAGATGGGGTGCGGCTGGCCGATGTGAATGGTGACGGCTATCAGGACATCACCACCGGATGGGAGCAGGGCAACGTGATTCGGGTCTACGTCAACCCCGGGCTGGACAAGACCAAGGGAAAATGGCCGACAGTTACAGTCGGCAAAGTAGGGTCGCCCGAAGATGCTGTGTTCGCCGATCTGGATGGTGACGGCGCAATCGATGTAGTGAGCAGTTGTGAGGGCAGGATCAGAACGGTATTCGTGCACTGGGCGCCAGGCGATCGCGCAACGTATCTCGACGAAAAGGCATGGAAGACCGAGGCCATTCCTGTCACTGAAAAGAAATCCTCGTGGATGTTTGCTGTGCCGATGCAGGTGGATGGCAAACGTGGCATCGACATTGTCATTGCTTCAAAGGGAAGAAACGCCCGCGTGGGCTGGCTTGAGTCACCAGAGAACCCGCGTGACCTGGCAACGTGGAAGTACCACCACATGCAGGATGCCGGCTGGGTCATGTCGCTGCGCAAACTCGATGTGGATGGCGACGGCCTCGAAGACATGATCGTTTCGGACCGCCGTGGCAAGGGCAGCGGCACTTACTGGCTCAAGCATCCCGGAAAAGACAAGGTGTCAGCCGCCAGGAATTGGGCCCGGCACGACATTGCCGGTAATGGGAAGGAAGTCATGTTCGTCGGTGTGTGGGCATCGAAGGAAGGAACGCTCGATGTTGTCACGCCGTTGCGGGCGGGCAGCATTCTGTGGAGCCGTGGTCAGTCCGGGGAAGGCGAGGTCAAATGGCAGACCAGTGAATTCACCAACGACAGGTTCACCGGCTCAGGCAAGGCCGCGGCCATCGGCGACATCGATCTCGATGGCAATCTGGATCTCGTTTACGCGCTTCACACTGGCAAGGATCGGAAGAAGCCAGGCGTGAGCTGGCTTTCATACAAGGACGCCATCACGGACAAGGTGTGGAAACTGCACGATATCAGCGGAGAGAGAGGCGTGAAGTTCGATCGCCTGGAATTGATCGACATGGATGCGGACGGCGACCTGGATGTGCTGACCTGCGAGGAGGTGGATCAGCTTGGGGTGTTTTGGTACGAGAATCCTGCGAGGTGAGAGACGTATTACGCATTACGTATTACTCACTACTCACATCCTCCAGCACTCGCCGTATATAACGCATATCGATTCGCGTGAGATCGATCACCGATTCCACCGGCTCACCTCCGTACTCGGAGTGCATGCTGATGGGGCCGGTGAAGTTCATCGACTTCAGAGTTTTGAGGGTGAGCGGCCAGTCCACGAAACCGCGACTGATACGGGCCATGCCTGTCTGCCAGGTGGTGCGTCCGTTCTGTTTGCGGGGCTCTCTGAATAGATCTTTGAACGCGATGGCTGAGAGGTATTCCGCCACAATGTTGAGGGCCATAGCGATCGGCTCACCGCAGATGGACAAGTGACCGGCATCCGCAAATGAGCCGACGTGCTGCGGATCGAATCCCTTGAGCAGGTGCATGCTCGAGGAAGCGTTCAGGCCCATGCATGTGCCGGAGTGGTTGTGCACCATTGTCTGCACGCCATGTTTGGCGGACAACTCCTGGAAGCCGTCCAGGTTGCCGCGGCATTGGTCAAGCATCTCCCAGTATTTGTCGCCGGCTTTCCAATGCCAGTAACCGAGCTTGATGTGCCTGACGCCGGATTCTCCACACGCGGCGTAGAGCCGGTCTGCATATTCGATATCCGGGGTGGTGAAATCGCCCGGTGTGGTGACCAGAGGAATGGCGAGTCCTTCATCTGCGAATCGGGACGCGGCTGCAGGTAGCTCTTTCTCCACATTTCCCGGATGGACCGGATAGCCAGGCCGGACGGCCAGATCTGCCCCGCTGACGCCGACGGATTTGAGGGCCTCGATGATCCCCGAAAGATCCAGTCCTTCGAGATGTTTGGTGAACATGATGAACTGCATGGTTGTGTCCTCTTGAATTGGCGAAAGGCGGACGAACTATCTGCACGGAATCTGAAAGTGTCAACAGAGCGGGC
>JASLXP010001149.1 GCA_030740295.1 Planctomycetota bacterium | reverse complement strand
CTGGAAGGCCAGCAAGAAGATCTGGGAATTTGCTGATGAAGATCGCGGCCATCCGTTCATTTCTTCTGCAGCCGTCTCGAAGGGCAAGGTTATCATCGGAGGACGTGATAAACGCATCCATTGTTTTGAAGCAAAGTCGGGTAAAATCCTCTGGCAGTTTGAGACGAAGGCTCGTGTGGAATCGTCACCTGTCATTGCCGGCGACCACGTGTGGTGCGGGTCGGAGGATGGCAACCTCTATCGGATCAATCTGAATTCCGGCAAGGAGATCTGGCGCTTCGAATCAGGCGCTCAGATTGCCGCGTCTCCTTCGATTGCTCACGGCAGACTGGTCATCGGGAACGGCGACGGCGTGATTTATTGCTTCGGGGCCAAATAGCTGAGAGTCACATGTCAGACGAAACCGAAGTCGGCAATTACTTCATATCAAATTACCCGCCCTTCTCCTTCTGGGGACAGGAGCACGCAGACGAAGCCCGGGCTGCCATCAACCGTCCGAACCCTGAAACGCCACTGGGCCTCTATCTTCACATCCCGTTCTGCCGGAAGCGCTGCAAGTTCTGTTACTTCCGCGTTTACACGGATAAGAATGCCAACGAAGTCGAGGTCTACCTCGACGCGCTCGCCCGTGAGATCGAGCTCTACAGTCAGCAGCCGGTCTTTGAAGGCCGGCAGTTCCGTTTTGTTTATTTCGGCGGAGGCACACCATCTTACCTCGGCTCGAAACAACTCCGCGGTCTCATCGATCGCCTGCGCAAAAGCATTTCATGGGATGAGGCCGAAGAGGTCACTTTTGAATGCGAACCGGGCACACTCAAGGAACACAAGGTTCAGGCGCTGCGCGATATCGGTGTCACCCGGCTCAGTCTGGGCGTCGAAAACTTCAGTGACAAAGTTCTTGAAGAGAATGGCCGCGCCCATCTGTCTCCCGAAGTTTTCAAAGCTTACGACTGGATCAGAGCGGCCGGTTTCAAATCGGTAAACATCGACCTCATCGCCGGCATGGTCGGCGAGAGCTGGGATAACTGGAAGGACTGCGTGCGCAAAGCCATCGAAATGGATCCGGACAGCGTGACCATCTACCAGATGGAGCTGCCATACAACACGATCTACAGCCGCGCCATTCTTCAAGACGGGCAGGAATCGCCGGTCGCCACGTGGGAGACTAAACGTGAATGGGTCGATTACGCGTTCATGGAACTCGAGGCGGCGGGCTACATAGTGTCGAGCGCCTACACGATGGTGAAAGAGGGCACGAGATTCGTCTATCGTGACGGGCTCTGGCATGGGGCCGATTTGGCCGGCACCGGAGTCGCTTCATTTGGCCACATCGGCGGCGTGCACTACCAGAATGTGGATACGTTGGATGAATACGTGAAGCTCCTCCAGGAAGACGTCATCCCAATCAACCGCGCGTTGCCGGTCACCGAAGATCAGAGGCTCATCCGCGAGCTCATCCTTCAGACAAAGGTCGGCCGCCTGAACGCGGACTACTTTCGCCAGAAGTTCGATAAGGACATCTTCGAAATCTTCGGCCCCGTCTACGAGAAATACGAGCAGGAGAATCTGCTCAAAAGGGAAGGCGATGAGATCCTGCTCACTCGCGAAGGTTTGCTTCGTGTGGACAGCATGCTGCCGGAATTTTTTCAAGCGCAGCACCGGGACGCGAGGTATACGTGAGGAAGAGATGGTTGATGGTTAAAGGCCCTGGCGAGAGGGTTACTTTGTGCCGGAATCAATTCGTTGAACTGAAAACCAGCCCGAGCTGAGTGGCTTTGGAGACGCCAACAGGCGTGATGATTCTTCTGTCAAGCGGTGGCTCTCCCTGCTCGTACTTTCGGATGGTTCTCTCGAACGGTTTCCAATTGAGGTCACCCAGCCTTTCAGCCTTCCCCAGTTCCTCGCCTGTCGCCGCTTTGAACGCCTTGTATAAGAGCTCCGAACAGTAGATGCGTTCATCATCCATTCTGTATCTCACGTCGTAAGGCTTCCCCATGAATTTCTTCGCCTGATTGATCACTTCCGGGATCTTTTTCTGGTATTCATCCTTCAAACGATAAGACCAGAAATTGCCCCCTCTGCCACGCCTCGACCAATTCCACAGGCTCGTCTTCTTCACAGGGCCGATTGCCTCAAGGACAGACCATTGGCCACCCTCTTTTATCACAATCCCGCAGTGTGAGTATTTTGATTTGGTCACTCCCTCGATGGCGACAACCAGATCATTCTGTGGCATTGACTGGAAAATCATATCGCCCTCTCTGGGTGAATAGCCGGCCAGCTTCAGCTTGTGGCCAAGGTGCTGATTGCAGGCAGCGGCCAGCAGAAGCAGACAGGAGATTCCGTAGACGAGGATTCGAGTTCTTGACGGTCTGGTCATAAGTGTTCCGGAAATAGGGATGCGGCCTCAGGAGCACTGGCGCACTCAGTCTCTGGCAAGCCTATCGATAGGACCTGGCCCACACACCATGTAACCGACTACACCAAAATGTCTGGCACCACACGACCGTGCACATCGGTCAGGCGGTAGTCTCGTCCCTGGAATCGATAGGTGAGCTGTTCGTGGTCGAAGCCGAGGAGGTGCATGATGGTTGCCTGCAGATCGTCTTTGTCGAGAGTTGAAATGCGGCGGACCAGCTCGCTCCGTTCCGGTTTGCCGGGGACGATTGCATACTTGCCCTTCCTGACTCGAAAGGCGCCCTCAGGGGTATCCAGCCGAAGCTCCGCCTCGCGCTCCTTCTCATCAGGCCCGTGACAGGAGTAGCATTTATTCGAAACCACGGGACGGATGTCGCGATTGAAATCAATCCTTGTTTCGGGCGGTTCGGCCTGGGCCGGCCTGGCCAGAATGAATAAGAGAAGGGTGAGGCGGCTCATCGCTATTCTGCTTGTGGTAGCTTTTCTGGAGCGCGAAGAACTCGCACTGTTTAGAGGACGTATTTGTATCAGTTCGCAGGTAACTCGCCGCAACGGATCTCCTTGCCTGCCACGTATCAAGGCGAACCGCACATAAGAAGCCGCGAATTCGCCAAGCTCGCTTCAAGCATGCTATGATGGCTCAATTCAGGCCGTGAATTCTTGTGGCCGGCAGCACCATAGTTTTAGTCTCGGAACAGATGAAGCGATTGAACATCTCCCTCGAGCAGAGAAAGTCTGGCGAGGCCCGGGTCACAGTGCTCCTGGCCGGGGGATTCGTGGACGTCAGTACCGAAGACGAATTCAGCACCAGAATGGACAAAGGTGTCCAACAAGTATTGGAGGGACATTCAGCAGCTTTGATTCTGTCACTGAAAGACTTGTCCTATATTAACAGCACGGGCCTCGCAGTGGTGGTTGATGCCAACCGGCAACTGGCGGAGAGACTGGCGCTTGCCAGCGTACCTGATTCGATTGTTCAGATTGCAAAGCTCCTTGGGTTAGATGGTCACTTGAACATATTTGATACTGTCGACGAAGCTGTGAATGATTTTTTAGAATGAATTGAGAGGTTTAGACATGTCAGAACAAGATGATGCATATGTCACGATTTGCATTCCCGCGACTGCCGGCTTTATGAGGGTGGTACGCGAGGCCATTCAACAGGCAGCAGAGGATTTTGGCTTTTCAGAGGATGATGGCGCGCAAATCGTCATGGCCGTCGATGAGGCATCTACGAACGTGGTGCAGCACGGGAAAGGCGAAGACCCGGAGCACCACCTTAAACTGTATCTGCGAGTGGTCTTCAGCAAAGACCGGCTCATTGTGGAACTGGTCGATGAAGCTCAACGTTTCTCTCCTGCCCGAAAACAAAGGACCGACCGCGGAAGAATTTCTGGCCAGCGGCAAGACCCACGGGATCGGGCTGTTGGTCATTCATACTCTGGTCGATGAAGTCGAACATGATTACACCGAGGGAAAAGGTAATCGTCTGAGGCTGGTAAAAATCCTGCCGCTCGATCCGCACAGTTGATGCGTCCCCCATTTGTAAGGTTTTGTTTGATGTGATTGATGCCGCTGGAGAGAGGCTACACTCGGCGCTTTTGGACATCGGCCAAACAGAAACATAGCAGAGCAACCGGCCAGCATTCAGGAAGACGATACTGAATTTGATCTCCGTCCCATAAGCAGCAAGCCGGCAGAGCAGCCCCGATGGGCTCGGTACTCTGTGGCCCTCGTTGCCATTTTCGCGGTATTGCTGATCGGCCTGTCGCGGCACACTTCAAAGCTGCGCGGCGAACAGAAAGACTTGAGTCGGCAGGTCCAAGCGGTCGCTTCCGAAGTGCAGCGAATCCATGAAAGAACCCAGCGCGAGGCACAGGCCAGAAAGCTAATCGCGCAGGCCGAGAAACTTGCCAGCCAGGGAAAAGTGCAGGCTCTGAAACTGTCGCTCGACAAGCTTCAACAGCTCGGGCAGACAGGGACGTTAGAGACACATCGCATACAGATCGAGAGATTGATGAGAAGGGCCGAGGGCTGGCCAGCAGTTGGAGACGATATCGTCTTTGTCTGGCGCCGCGAAGATGGCGCGGCCAACCTGAAGGCTCGTGGAAAAGCAACCATCGACCCCAAAGGCAATCTCGTCTGCACGGGCGGAGGTTTCGTGGTGGATTCCGTGAATCAATTGCTGTTCAAGCGATGCACCACTTCGCACGAGTTGACCATTGAAACGCTCATGCAATCCGAAAGCGCCTCTCAAACCGGCCCAGCACGTGCGATCACGTTTTCCACCGATGGCTACGTCAGAAACTTCACCCTGGGACAGTCGGGCAACTCTCTCATCATTCGGTTGAAGACATCCATCACCGGCACCGCAACGAACGGGCATGAGTTAGTCATCGGCAAAGTGCCCATCAATAAGATGTCACACGTGGTCATGACCTACTCGCCCGGCATCATGCGCTATTACCTGAACGGTGGGTTGGTTTTCGAGACGGACAAAGTGAGAGGCGATTTCAGCAACTGGGAATCGACCCATCACTTTGTGCTCGGCGATGAATATGCAGACCCACGCGATTGGATCGGGCGTCTCGGCGGGGTGGTCATATACGACAGGGCTCTCACCTCCGGTGAAGTCGTAATGAATTTTGAGGCCTGTGGCTTGCAGTGAGGGAAGAGGTGGGGAAGAGGTGAATGGTGGGGGAAGAGGTGAATGGTGAAGGGTGAA
>JASLXP010001148.1 GCA_030740295.1 Planctomycetota bacterium | reverse complement strand
ACGGGCTTGTCCGGGCAAGCCGGGCAAGCCGGGCAAGCCCGTGGCCTCCCAGGGCCAGACTTAACATTGTCAAGTTAGTCACAGAGAGTGAAGTCCGATACTGAATGCTCGAAGCTCGGTAGATCCGGTGTCGGTGTGATTTCGGGTGTGCTTTCAAGGCGTACTAAAGTGAAAGCGGTGACAAGTCCCCGCACTCCAAAGGCAGTTCTCGAACCGATGATGCCAACGGGATGCAGAGGGTGGCTTCTTCGGTTGCGGCCGAAGGCTGCTGTAAGAAAGATCAGATCAGATGCAAGATCAGAAGCAGGAAACGTCCACGCGCGCCGTTCAGAAAGTCCTGCAAAAGGACGTCCCGGCCGCCGTGCTGCTTCAGAATCCCAACTTCATCCCATCATAGGCGAGCGTGATGCCCCTTTTCGAAAGGCTTGTGGCGATCTCATCATAGGGCTCGACATTGCCAGTGCTGATATGGGAGGCAACGATGACGGTGTTCCCTGTGATACAGCCAGCCTCTCGGAGCTCGGAGATCGTTTCGTCGAGCATCTTCCAGTTGAGGTGACCGGACCGCATGGGGTCGATATCCAGCGGTCCGAAAGTCGCATCGAGAATTGCAGCATCAAAGCGAAATTCGGACAGCATCTCCACGGTGCCCGGCAGCAGGCAGGACGAATCAAGTCCATAGAACAGAGCCTTCCCTCGACACTCGACAGCAAAATTCAGAGCCTGCTGTTCCATGATGCGGTACGGCAGATTCATGTAGTGGTTGGCCAGAACCGCGGTGACTTTGGCTTCACCTGCGCGGGCAGTTTTGCCGGGCGTCAGGACGTTCATTTCGATATTGAAAACACGTTCTTCGGAGACGATGCGTTTTGTCTCGGGATCCAGAACATGGCCGCGGCAGAATTCGAATGCATCCCTGACCATGGTATTCCCATACACCTTGAGCGGGTGCGGCAGACCCTCGGCAAAGCTCACTATCTCCTCCGGTTGGAAGTGGTCATAGTGGCCGTGGCTGATCAACAGATGCCGGACCGAATCCCTCGGGATTCCGAACGTATCCATGGCCTCGGAGGTGTGGTTGTTGAAGTCGATCAGTGCATCCGGCGCGACGGAGAGGGAAGCATACCTGCGAACATCCTTTTCCGGCCTTCCATTGCTGCTTTCAAGACCCCAGTTGGCATCACCCGCTCCCGTGCCCAGGAAGCAAAGTTCTCCATTCCATTCTTCATTCATCCGTCTCTCCTGATCGTGCAGAATTTATCGCAAGCATACATGATCGTAGCCACAGGCGAGATCTGGTAGTCTGAACTCCAAGGCCGAGAAACGTGTGTGACTACTTCTTGACAATCGTAAGGGGGAAGTTTCGATGTTTCATGAAAGCAACAGAAAGCGTCCATTCGGGTCCTTCATAATCCTGGTGATGGGATTGATGATTCCGGTACATTTCTCGGCTTCGGAGGAGGCAGCCAGTGATACTCAATCGTATGGGGAAGCCGGGAAGGATGACGGCATTCTCTTTCACGACTCCTTCTTAGATCGCGGCTTCGACGCTGTCTTCGGGTGGCGAGACAAGCTGAACCTGCCCATCACGGCCGGAGCATGGCACTGGTACCATCTGGATATCGGTGGAGATGCTGACGGTTACGGGCCTCCCGGTCTGCGCGGCACGTACTACTGGTTTCTGACAGCGACGCCGGAATTCGACCTGACAGACGAGACCAGGATCGGCGCCCACGTGGAATATCGTTTCCGCGACAGCAACGACGGCTATCGCAGTTTTTTCGAAGACACGCTCTGGTTCTACGAAGGGTATGGTTATTTCAAGAACGATTCACTGGGCACTCTGAAGATCGGCCAGGTCGAAAAGAAATTCGGTCTGACCTGGGCATTTGGGTTTTGGCCAACGACTTCCAATTTTGATGGTTACATGCAAGACCCGGATTATGGACTGTCGTGGGAGAAATCGACTCGATTCAGCGACAGTTACAAGCTCGACAGCGTCGTCCAGTTCCTGGCACACGAAGACGGCATCAATGGCACTTTCGAAGGCTCTGACCCGGAAAGTGTGATCGGCATCAAAGAACGTAATACAGGGGTCATCCGCTTGGTGCCCGAGTTCCAACTTTCAAATGATTCTTCTCTTGCCCTGGGCCTCAATCTCCTGGCGGGCGAGATCGACAGCGACCGGTCGGATTTCAAGAGCAGCGTCAATCTGGCATGGGGTATCGATGCCGTCTATCTCTCCGATCACTGGCGGATACACGGAGAAATTGTCCAGACATTCGGCAAACGGGTGCCGGTGCGCTTTACGTCGGGGGGAGCGAGCAATCGAATCACTGACGTCCTGGCCGGCGGC
The DNA here is from genome assembly GCA_030740295.1 of Planctomycetota bacterium. The sequence continues at coordinate 8,654 of JASLXP010001148.1, read as the reverse complement.
CAGTACAGATGGGGGCCTGCAAGCTTGTACGCCGATTATTCGCTCGGGTTTGATGACAACCCGGCATCAACGCACGAGATCATCCAGGTCGGAACTTCGGTACAGCTGACCAAGTACGTCACGTTTTACCTGGAGTACGTGCATGAAGACGTTAAGGGCAACGCAGCTGTCGACAACATCGAATTTTTCGATGGGATCGAGTTTGTGCTCTTCTGGAGCTTCTGACGAATCCGGTTGCCGGGCAGCGGAAGGACAAGTCGCTGGGCAGGGCAATATCATTGAACGTCTGAGACGATAGTTACCAGACATGAAAGACAAACCGAAGGACACCGGAACAGCGGCGCCGGGTGAAGACCACACTCTCTGGTTCATCCCCCACACCCACTGGGAAGGCGCCGTATTCAAGACCCGCGAGGAATATCTGGATATCGGGCTGCCCTTCATCCTGAAGGCGCTGAAGCTGCTGAAGACCTGGCCCGACTACCGCTTCGTGCTCGACCAGGTCTGCTACGTCAAGCCCTTCCTCGAAAGGTATCCCGAAGAATCTGATGCCTTTCGCCGGTTCGTCAGAGACGGAAGACTGCAGATTGTCTGCGGCACAGATTGCATGCCCGATGTGAACATGCCCTGTGGGGAATCATTCATTCGCCAGGTTCTCTACGGGAAATCGTTCTACCGTGACGAGTTGGACGTGGATGTGACGGTCGGTTGGCAGCTCGATACGTTCGGGCATCATGCCCAGATGCCTCAGTTGCTGAAGCTGGCCGGGTACGAGTCCTTCTGGTTTTTTAGGGGAGTTTCCAGTTGGGATGTGCCGTCGGAGTTTCTCTGGGAAGGGCTCGATGGCACGCAGATTCCAGCGTTCTGGTTGTCCCAGGGCTACGCCCCCGTGTATGGCTCGCCGGAAAGCCTTCCGGAGTTCGCCGAATTCTTGAATGAGAAGTTTGAACTCCTTGGGCGATGGTCACCTGGGACTGACCGGGTGGCCCTGTCCGGGCGAGATGTTTCCGAGCCTGAGGAGCACGTGCCGCCCCTGGTCGAAGAATTCAATCAGCAGGATGGCAGACCTTTTACCATTCGCATCGGCGTGCCCACAGATTTCGAGGCCGTGGTCGAACAAAGCGGCGAGCGTACGGTGGTTCATGGCGAGCTTAATCCGATTTTCCAGGGCACCTACAGCAGCCGCATCGAGCTGAAACAGTGGACCAGAGACCTGGAACGACTGCTGACGACCGCGGAGAAGCTCGGCGTCCTCTGCAACTTGCTGGGCAGACACGCCGGTGACGACAACCTGTGGGATGCCTGGGAGCCAGTGCTGTTCAACCACGCTCACGATCTGATGTCCGGGGTAATGACCGACCGCGTGTACGAGGACACGGTGCGCAGTTTCGATTTTTCAAAACGGTTGGCGAATGAGGCCGTCGGCAAACGACTCGACACGATTTGCTCCTGCATTGACACTGAAGGCGATGGAATTCCTCTGGTGGTGTTCAACACATTGGACTGGCCGCGGACCGATGTTGCCGAGGCAGAGCTTGGCTTTTCCGACAACGGTGTCCGTGCAGTTGAAGTGCTCAGCCCGGAAGGCGAAATCGTTCCCGTGCAGATTGCCGCTGCCTCGCGCTATGAAGACGGCAGTATGCGGCGCGCCAGAATCGCATTCGTTGCCGAAGTTCCTGCATTGGGGCATGCCGTCTACCGGGCAGTCCCGAGCCGGGCAGAGATGGATTCTCCTACTGCCGAGAGGAGCGAACAGACGTCAGGGGTCATCGAGAATGAACACTATCGGGTTGCCGTAAATCTCTCGACCGGGGAGATGACGGAGTTGTTCGACAAGATGGCCAACTGGCAGGTCATGGACGGCGTGGCGAACGTGATCGCTCGCCAGCACGACGCCGGAGATTTCTGGGAGCTCTACAAACCGCTCGATGGCGGCAGCCGAATCGCCATGACAGATCGGCAGCCCGTTCCGCAGCCCGGTGAGGAGACAAAGTTCAGCAACGAGGAAGCCGGAGAACCTGGCTCGGTAATCACTGGCCCGGTTTTCTCTGAAATCAAGGTTGCCCATCCCTTCGGCGGTGAGGGCGGATTCGCCACCGTGGTCAGGTTGTACGCCGGTTCGCGCCGAATCGAAATCCGCTCACAGATCTTCAACGCTGAAAAGTTCGTGCGTTACCAGGCTCTGTTCACGACTTCGATCAAAGACGGCCGAAGCGTTCATGAGATACCGTTCGGCGCCATCGAGCGGCCGGCAGGTATCGAGTTCCCGGCGCAGAACTGGGCAGACTACAGCGATGATGAGAACGGTGTCGCCGTGCTCAACCGCGGCCTGCCCGGCAATCTCGTGACCGACGGTACCCTGATGCTCTCGCTCATGCGTTCGACCAGAATTGTGGCCTACGGATTCTCAGGCGGCTACGAGAGAGGGATGTCGTCCGACACCGGATTCGAGCTGAACAAGGAGCTGACTTTCGACTACGCGCTTGTCCCGCACGGCGGCGATTGGAAGGAATCGAAAATCTATCGCCAGGGACTGGAATTCAATCAGCCGCTCATCGTGCGCAAAACCTTGCCGCACGCCGGGGACCTCCCGAAACGTTGGGGTCTCCTCGAAGTGTCGCATCCCAACTGCGTGGTCTCTGCGTTGAAGCCGGGAAAAGATGGCGCGACTGTTCTCCGGGTCTACGAGCCGACCGGCGAGCCGGCTGCCGGTGTGAAGATCAGGTTCGACGCAAAGCTCTCCTCCGCATGCGAAGCCAACCTCATGGAGGACCCATCCCACAACCTGGTCCTTACCGATGACGCCCTGTCACTCGATCTCGCACCATTCGAGATAAAAACGTTCATGATCGGCTTCGATTCTAATCACATTTTTGCGGACAGATGAACACCGGCCCAAGAGCTGTGTGCTTTGCGCTGGTGATGGACTACAATTGGTCTGCTTTCAGGACAACAACCTTCAGAGAGTTCGAGGATATGTCTTCCGTCGAGGTCAAACTGAGTCTTCCAGATAGCTTGGTCAGCGAGGCCGAGGCTTCCGGCCTTTTGAGTCCGGAGGCCATTGAAAGCCTGCTTCGGGACGAAATCCAGCGGCGCCGGATCGATCACCTTTTCGAGGCAACGGATCGCCTCGCCGCACAGGAATCCCACCCCATGACAGAGGCCGAAGTCGAAGCTGAAATCAAGGCAGCTCGAAAGGCGCGGCAGCAGTCCAATGCGAGTAGTGGCTGACACGAATATAGTTGTCTCAGGGCTTCTGTGGCACGGGCCGCCCCGACGAGTTTTGGAGGCAGCGAGATGAACACCACCGAAGGCTTTCGACAGCGCACTCACGAGTTGATGCTCCTCACCAAGTCCCTGGGTGACGAGCTCTACCACAAAGATATGGGGCTCGTCTGCCGGCTGGCGCTCCCGCCAGAGAACAAGCACCGGCGCGGCTACGACGTGGCGCAGAGCTCGCCCTGGTACTGCAATGCCCTTGCTTTCCTTCTGAGCAGAGGCGAAGGCGATGATGAAGAACGGCATCGACTGAATCGGATCATCGGCAGGATCGTCGATCACCAGGTGACAGATCCGAACGACCCCGGCTACGGAAACTATCGCTGGTATCCGCACTGGGAGACCGTCGAAGACAAGAATGGTGTCTCTTTCATTGTGCCGGAGATTGGGCAGGTGCTCGCCCATCATCAAGACCTGCTCGACGACGATGTGCAAGGGCGGCTGGCCGATTCGCTCCGGTTGGCCGTGGAAGGGCTCGAACGGCATCCTGCGCCCTGGCGTTATACAAACATCTTCGTCCTCAATATTCTCTCACGGCTGACCATCGCAGCCGCGCTCGATGACTCCAGCCAGGTGGCGACGGCGGTGGAGCGATGGGACGAATGGTTTCGTGAAACCGATCAGACAGGCATCCTCGAATACAACAGCCCGGCCTATTCCGCGGTTGCTCTGGGTCCCCTCGGACGGATGCTCTTGTTCGCTCCGAACGAGGAGCTTCGCCAGCAGGTTTTGAAAGTGCTCGATAGCGCCTACCAGGATCTCGTGCTCCACTGGCACGGACCCACCTGGCAGCTTACCGGAGCGCAGTCCCGCGCTTCTCATCTCGACAGGCTCGGCTTCAGCCTGGTGCGGCAGCTCATGTATCAGCAGGTAGGCGGGCCGCCGATTCCATTTGGCCATGCCGCGACCGGATTCGTTGCGCTGAATCCGTACGAGATGTCCGAAGAGCAGAAAGCGATGGCGCTCGATGACAACCCTCAACGCCTGGTCAAGGGATACTTCCCAGCTAACGGCATCCGGCGAACGTGCCTGCTAGCTGGAAGATTCTCAATGAGTTCCAGGAGCGGCCCAACCTATGGCAGACAGGAAGCCATCATTCACGCAGCGCTGCCAGTCGAAGGCCAGCCAGGCATCTTCTTCAAGCAGGAAGTGGACACGAGCCAAACGCAATACGCGGTTCAGGACGGCCTGAGACTGCTCGCTGTCTGGCCGGTCGAAAGCGTGCCGGAATTCGGCGGATCGCCTCACGTCTGGATTCGGGGCTATCTCGGCCACCTGGAAAACGTCTTGTCGGCGAATGTGAATGGAAAACAGTGGCAATCGAGCCAGCCGCTCAAGGTGGAAAACGATTCATTATTAAACATTGAATTGAAGGACACTGAAGGCCAGGAGCTGTCCCTGGAGTTCCAACCCAGGTTCGTCTCAACGGATGATGAGCCACCGGCCGCCGCGGCTTACTTCTGGCATGACCCGGCGGCTGACCAACTGCATCTGGACTTCATCGCGCACGGCCCATGCACGATGGGACTGTTCCTGCAGATTGTCGAGGGCAGCACCGAAGCGGGGCCGGCATCCATCGTGGTCGAAGATAGCTCCTGGAGTGTCCCGGAAGCCGGGTTGGCGGTCGATCTGGCCAAACCGCCCGCAGCCGAGGACGGATTCCTCTTAAGCTCCAGCGATTGGAAATGGCGGCCAGGCGACTGGTCCAAGTAGTTGCCCTTTGCGCAGTCCTGACGCGGTCTTTAGTGGGAGAGGGGCTGAGGCGCTCGGCCGCCGCAACCCGGGGGCAACAGCCCCAAGTGAGGCAAGGGCAATAGAGCCGATCCATTCAAATGAGAGTGCACGGGCCGGGACTGGACTCGCCATCCGCTCAAAGGGCCCGCCGAAAGGCGTTACTCCAACTCCTTTCGTGCTGAGGCAGGAGAGATTCAATTTCTCTTGATGCCGAATCATGAACTCTTATTTGAGAGAGGCAGGCTCATTCCATACTTCCTTCTATCTGGTCGACCAGCCGGACGCTGTGGATAACGTCGCGCAGGTCGGTCAGCGGCACTTCACCCTGTTTGATGCACTCGACAAAATGCTGATGCATAGTCAGGACGCCTTCGTATGCCGGTACGTCGTCCTTATCGACACCATCAATCTCCCAACCGCCGAGAATGGTCGTCTGGTTGTCCTCGAGGATTTCGATCTCTTCCGGAATTTTCATATAGCATCCGACACCAACGCCGTGCAGCTCGCTGCGGATGATGCGGCCGCCAGAGGCGCGGTTGCCTTCCACGATTCCAGTCGCATTGTTATCGAATCGAATCAACGCGGTGTAGCAGTTCCGGGATTCGCTGCCGAATTTGTCCTGGTAAGCAGTGACCTCCGTCGGTTCGCCGCCCGCCAGGTATCTGACGAGGTCGACAATGTGGACAACGTCATTCCAGAGCGTGGTAGTGAATTCCTTCCCATCACCGCCCAGGATCTGTTTGTTGAAGATTCCCTTCGCCAGCGAGACCTGGCCCGTGGCATCCACCCGTCGCTTGGCTTCAACGTTGACTGCAGTGAAACGCCGCTGCAGACCGACCATCGCATAGACATTGTTCGCGACCGCGGCATCGAGAAGCTGTTGCGTCTCATCACTGTTCGCGCCGGGCGGTTTTTCAATGAAGATATGTTTGCCGGCATTCAGGCAATCGAGCGCGGGCTGCAATAGCCATTTCTCATTCATCACGCAATAGATCACATCCAGCTCCACCGTGTCGAGCAGTTGGCGGTGGTCGGTGAAGCTTTGCTCGAAGCCATACTTTTCAACCACTTGGTCGAGCCGCCGTTCATCCATCTCGCAAACAGCAACCATCTCAACATTTTCGAGGCGTTCGACACTCGGGTAATGCGCGCCCTGGCTGCGTGAGCCGGCGCCAATGAAACCTGCTCTCAACATGTTTTTTTCTCGTGGGATCTCAAAGGTGAGGCCGTCTTCCATGAGCCCTCTCGCCGGAGAATAATGCCTCTGGCTGAAAGGAACAAGGTTATCGGGTGAAAGGCCTTCCAACGACGCGCTGCTCGCGGGACTCAATCATCGATCCTCAGAACTTCACCTGCAGCTTTCCGGTCTGGCCGCTTTCATGCGAGGACACGCCCTTGAATGTCTTCATATTGTTATTGTCCTGGTCGCCAACCTTGACGGTGTATTTGCCGGCTTTGAAAACCTTCGGCCGGAATGAAGCGCCCTTGATTCGCAGCGTGTAAACGATTTCGCCATCGGCCTCGTTGATGATCTGGATGACCGGATCTTTCATGCCCTGCACTTCGATGGTTGGCAGCCAGGCGGCAGGAGCCCGGCCATAGTTGTCCTGCATATCGATGGTCTTGGGCCAGCCGGGGAACTGGTCGCCCGGTTTGGGCTCGGACGCGTCAATGAGTAAACGCCAGCATTCAATTTCGATCTTGCGATTCTTCTTGTCGAAACGGACCAGACCGTAACCGGATGCTTTGTCGTGGAGCAGCTCGAGGACTGGCCTGCGTTTGACTTTTTCAGGATTGCCGACCGCGTAGACGGTAACGCGATTGCGGAGGCCGTCGAGATATTCGCCGGTGTTCGGCAGATTGCCCGGGGGACGGTTCTGGGCCTTCCTGCCCTCCTTGTCCGGCCGCCAGGCCCGAGGATAGCCGGCGGCGATGGATGGAACACAGAACGAGTAGCCCGCGTCGTTCCATGTATCGACTCCGTGATGGACGATCGATGCCAGATGCTGATCGCCCGCGTAATGGAATGCAAACCCTTTCCGCATCTCGAGGAGGGCCTTGTTGCGGCCGGTCTGAGGCCAACCGTTGGAATCGAGATCAGCGACGATAAACGTCTGTCCCCCGCCATGGTAGTTAGCGAGGTTGCAGAAGATGGTCTGCGAACAGACCACTTTCATATCTGCTCCGCGCCAATCGGCAGACCAGTGCTTGAGAAATCTGAGCTGCCGGTCGCCGAGCAGCACGAGCCCTGGTTTGTCGATGCTTTTCGGGTCGAACTTCGGGTCCCTGATGTGATCCGGCCGTCCCTTCCAGGTGTTGACTTTTCCGTTCGGTCCGGATTTGAACTTGCGGTCCTCAATGACCGCAAAACTGATGCGGCCGTACACCATGTCACCGTAGTAGACTCCGATGCCCTGTTCGACAGGGGTCGCATCGAACGGGTCTGGGTGGTGGCTGCTCAGGGTCCGCTGAACCGCGTTAACGAAATCAGGATGCATCGCATAGCCACCCTTCGCATGGTCGCGCATGGATGCAACGCCGCGGCCGCCCTGACCCCAGATGTTGCCCTGGTAAACGTCGTGATCGTCCGCCAGCGCCAGCGTGACACGATCCCGCATCACGTCACGGAACGCCCAGCCCCAGAGATAGACTTTCCTCAGATAATTGAGCACTGCGACATCCACCGGGCTGCGATGGATTCCAAACCCGCCGACACCCTCGTATATCTGGTCGCCTGTAAAAAGCAGAACGTCCGGATCGTGGATGGCGACGTTGCGGGCGAGGTGCTCATTAGGGAAGGCGGGATCGGTATTCCCTGTGAAGCCGGCCACGACCACCTTTTCCTTTTCAACCGGATCTTTTCGAACTGTGCCTTCAAATGCATGGTCGGTTTTTGCGCCGCCACGGGTGACCATCGTGTAAACAAGCCGATACGGCGTATCGCGGGTGCTGTCCCAATTCGTGATTTTGAAGGTTGCGGTCCGCGAGAGTGCATCGATGTCAGCTTTGGCTGTTTCATTCCACTCCTCACCATTCCTGGTTTGAAGCTTGACCTGCTGTTCTTCCTTCGCACCGACGGGCGGCATCTGTGCTGTCATCTTCATCACGTTCCGGCTCAACGAATGCATGGCATAAAGAATCGGCCCCCACGCATGGTCTTCGTGAGCGACGAGTTTCGTGCCGGACAGCTTCCAATCGGTGAACGTAAAGAGCGCGCGCGTGGGAAGTCTCGGCGGCGCGGGTTGGCCCCTTTTGCGCCGCGGTTGCCTGGCCGGGCCGAAATTGTTTACGAGTGCAATATTCCCATCGAGTTGGTCGGCCCTGGCTCTGCCTGCAACAGTGCTTATTCCTTTGCCGTCAAGCGTCGCGGCTGAGAATTTGACCGAGTACAGTTCGCCCTCCGGCTGCAGAAGAAGCCGCAGCCGAACTCCCTCTTTTAAGTGACCGGATTCGTCACCGGCCTTTGACGGAGGGTTGCCGATGAAGAGGGCGCCGCCAGTGGTGATTCCGGCCTTGATGCCGCGGTTCGCTCCGCGGAGCAGGCTGCTGCGGTAGTCACCCAACTCGCTCTTGATTCCCAGATGGAATCCCGCCGATCCTCCGCCTTTGGAAGTGTCTGAAAGCGCTACAACCACGCCGAG
>JASLXP010001147.1 GCA_030740295.1 Planctomycetota bacterium | reverse complement strand
GCGTTTCATATCGTGATTATCCGAAACGTATGTCTATTGCACCAATTCCATGTGGCCAGATTGTGCAAACATATTGAGAGCGAAGAGCGCGATAGGCAATTCGTGAACTGACAATGATTGTATAGAGGTGGCGTGCTTTTCCATCTGCGCCTGGGTCAAGAACCACAGGCTGCCGTCTTCCTTGAGGCGGGGCCCGCGATGCCGCTATGATGGGGCCGAATGTTGGAACAGCAGACCAGCTCCCTTTTTTACATGAGACGCTCCGTACTCCTAGCCCTGGCTATCATTGCCGGATTGCATGAACTCGCCTTGTCGAGCCAACCTTTTCTCGGTGAGACCAAGGAACTCCCCGGTGATGAGATCGTCCGGCTTTGCGTTTCGAGGGATGGGTCCGTGATTGCGGTCGGCGTCCGCTCCTACGGCCGGAACTGTTTTCTCTTTCGCGCAGACGGAATCCTGCTCGGTGCCGCTCGAGTGGACGCGCTGTTGCCCGAGGTGTTTTGCGGGGCCAACGAAACACTGATCGCGATTGACGATGCGGGGATAGCGAGGAAGTTCGCCCATGGTGCTCGTACGCCACTGGGCCCGGGAAAGCCACCCACGATAGCGGAGGCAACAGAGATCGCGTGGTCGGCCCAACCCGTAGCTTTTATCGAGACCGGCGCCATCTCCGCCCTCTCCTTCCTGCGGAAACTGCCGACCGAGATACAAGGAGGCTGAAAGGGAAACCATTGGGGCCACCTCGACTGGGAGACTTACAGGACGCTCGAAGACTTCCAACATCCGCGACAGCTCGTGAAGTGCTGCGTCTCGCCGAACGGTCACTACCTGGCCATTGAATGGCGATCGACCTTCACGTTCCGCCGCCAGCCGACGGAGCGTCCCGACGCCGCGACCATCCAGCTAATCAGTGGCAAGACCGGACAGGCCCTTTGGGAAAAGCCCAGACCGGGCAAGCTGCTTGGCGTAAACGAAGGGGGCGAAGTCCTGTGTTTTGCTGAAGCTGGCAAGGCTGTCGCCGGAAAGCTACTGATACTTGCCGACAGCGGAGAGCCTGTGCGGAGAGTCACTCCTCCTGGACGGCCGGCCGAAGCAGTCGGGATTGGACCTGGGTTCTTCCTCGTACAGTGCCTGACCGACGAAGAGCCCGACGGCTTCGTGCTTGCCACGAAAGCCGGCTCTTTTCGCGAAATTCCAGTGACAGAGTTCACCTCGGCCGCGAGCCTGAGGGAAGGCATAGTTGCTGTGGGATCACTTTCCGGCACGGTCACTGGTTTTGACAGCCAGGGAAAGAAGCGGTGGGAAGCCGGCATGGGAGGGCCGGTGACCGTGCGCAGCCTGCGGGACGGCACGTTCCTCGCCGCTACAACATCAACGATCGCGCGTTTTGACAAGCAGGCCAAGGAGCTTTGGCAGGTGTCGCTGGCTGACTTGGTCGCCGTCCGAGAGAGTGCCAAGAGACCTGCCGGGAAAGAAATCGTGAGCACGACGGTTGATGCTGACCGCCGAAGGCTGGGCCTTGCCCCCACGGAATCAGCCAGGCTTGTCGAAGAGGGAGACGATCCACGTGCCCGCCAGTTTTCTGTTCTGCTTAAGCGTGACACCGTCCACCAGGTCCTCTTGACGTGGCAGGGGGAGTTGCGCGGGTCGGTTCGCATTGATGGCGACAAGCCCGTCGAATGGATCTGGCCATCCGCAAGCAGTCGCCACCAGGTCGGGGCATTCATTCTTCCTCCCACCTCGGCAGGGAATGCCAACGTTTCCGTGACCGCGACACGCCTCCACCAGGTCGAGGTCCGAGATTGGAAACTCGCTGGCCAAAACCTGGGCAGAGCGTCCCAGCCGACATTGACCGAAGGAATGGAGAGCCCCATCGACGATCTGCGGCTCTGGGTCTTCAATCCACCCTACTACGCCCAGATGATGGGCACGCGGCCTAAGCAGGCCGCCCAGAAATGGATCCCAGCCGCCATAGCGCCAAGGGCTCTGGCAGACGGCAACATGCCGGACCGCGTCATGGCAAAGGACCGTGCGCCGTGGTGGTACGAGATTCGTTTCCGCTCTCCTCGGACCGTGAGCTCTCTCCTCGCGATAGAGGACCTGAGCGCCTCGTCGAGTTGGGCCACGGAGGGATTTGTCTCCGCCCGTGCCGCCAAAAGCGAAGAGTGGAAGGTGCTGGCCCGTTTCCGTGGCCGAAGCGCCGGGCGCGCGCTGTCATGGGCTCCGGCGAAGGTGAGCGGCATCCGCTTCCACGTCACCAAAGGCGGCAACGCCTGCACGGAGGCAATGGTGTTTGGGACGGAGGATTCCGCGGATCTCGAGGAGATGGAATGACGTCAACGCTCCCAAGACTGATCGCCTGCGTCATCTTGCACATCCCCCTGGCCAACGGTGAGACCAGTGAGATCTACGTCTGCCGGTCTCCGTCGAAAGGACCCGTTGGCTCCCCCACTGTCGTCAAGCCGGGGCAGACCTGCCCCAACGATCTAAGGCCCGGTGGTGAACTGGCCATCGAGTTCAACCTGCCCGTGCACCGGCCGCTCCAACTCAGAATCGACTTCTCCCGAACGCGAGATGTCTTCAACCTGCCAAGGGATTTCGAGATCATGGTCGACGATGGCGCGAAACCGTCCCAGGTCCGCACGCGTCAGGTCCTGCCATTCGACGCGGCGCCGTACGGCGAGAACGGGAAGGGCTTCATTTACACCCACCTTCCGAACGAATGGCTTCACCGGGGCCGGAACCGAATCACACTGAGCATGCGGCATGTGGACTTTCCCGGTGTGGAGTTGGAGTTGGGCGCGGTATGCCTGACGTCCGGACCTTCGCCGGAAGCGGCCCTCCGAACGTTCCAGCGCGCCCGGAAGCGACAGAGCGATACTATGCTGATTGCCAGGCGGACCGAAATCTCCCTGCGCCGCGTTCTCTCAAGTTCGCCATACCTCATCGGTGTGGAAAACAGCCTGCACAAGCTGTTTCAGGACGAGCCAGGCCTCCTGTTCCAGGAATGCCGCGGGGCCGCCGGCGGCCGCCCCTGGTCTCTTCGACGTTCTCGTCGGGTCGGCCACTTTTTCAGATCGCTACTCAGACAGGAAGTAACCCCGGACGCAGACAGGATTCCCGGCGCCCGGCCGGAACTCGTCATGGAGGCCTGCCGAAACGAACGGGAGAGCGCGCAGGTCGTCATCGTTCCGGGCACCGCAGACCTCACGGAAGTTAACGTTTCCTGCGATGGGCTGAACGGCCCCGGCGACTTCATCATCCCTGCAAGAAACATCGACCTCCGGGTCGCAGGCTACGTAAAGACCAAACCACCCCGGTACGACCATGAGTACCTGGGCTGGTGGCCTGATGTGCTGCTCCCTAATTTTCCCTTCAGTGTCTTTGTCGGGCAGGTCCAGCCCGTATGGATCACGGTACACGTCCCAGGCGACGCGCCTTCAGGACTCTACTCCGGGACCGTCCGAGTCGCGCCCGGGAATGAGAGACCGAGGGAAGTACCCATCACATTCCGCGTCTGGGATTTCTCGCTTCCACGAGAGCCGTTCCTTCAGACAGCGGCGGAGCTGAGCACCAGTTGGATCAGAAGGTTTTATGCCAGCCACCCCGAGGCCAATCGCGGCAATCTTCCCTGGGAAGAAATCTACCTCAACTTCGTGAAGGCGCTCCTGGAGCATCGGCTCAGCCCATTCGCCCTGGGCCAGGACACCGGTCTTATCGTTCGCAAGAATGCCCGTGCTGCCGGCCAGATATGGGACTTCTCCCGCTTTGACAGGGCCATGGAGACGGCCATGGCACACGGCCTTACCCGATTCGCCGCCGGAACCGTTTTCAATAACGACCTTGCCAGTACCCAGCGTCAGCAAGAGCTCATCGATCTTTACGCCCACCTGGTGCAGAAGGGATGGTTCGACCGCGCCTACTACTACGGTATCGACGAAGGCTCGGGCAATATCCCAACCAACTATGGCATCGCCAAGAAGCTCTTGCCCGGAGTGAGAACTCTGACCACGGTCACTCACAAAGATGACCGGCTGGAGAATGTCGTTGACATCTACGTCCCACGAACGGTGGATGACTGGGACGCCTACTATCGTCGAGGTGTGCCCGCGCGGCTTCGTGGTCTGGGAAAGGAGTACTGGGTCTACACTTCCGGATATCCGGCGCCGCCCGTCTGGCCGCAAGTCTACGTTGACTGTCCCGCGGTTGAGCAGCGGATCATCCCCTGGACCTGTGCACGCTGGGGCATAACCGGATATCTCAAGGTACCACTGACCTCGTGGTACCACATGGCAGGTGTACGCATGGATTATGAGAACGTGCGAACTCCGTGGGATGTGAATCCGGGAATCTACGGGGATTCGAACGGTGAGATCCTCATGCTTTATTGTGGGCCCGAAGGTCAAATGCTGCCCAGCATGCGACTGGCCGTCCTGAGGGACGGGATCGAGGACTACGACTACCACTCAATCCTCTCGCGCCACGTGGCAAAGCTCCGGGCGGCAGGGCTGCCGGAAACGCACAAGGTGTTAGCCAAGGCCGTAAAGGCCCTCGACCTCTCGGGCCTCATCATCAAGCCCTATCTTTACCCCAGACGGCCCTACATCGAAGGCCTCTTCAATCGCAGGCGGATGATTGCGCAGGCCATCGTTGCGGCGAAGGAGGCCCTGCACACTGTGGAAGATCCTGAACCAGCCCCACCTCCGTCGCGGCGAAGAGGCCCCCTTTGGCTCTCAGCCGTACAGGCAACCGTGAACAACGTGCGGCCCACCGCAGTGACCATCACCCTCGTGAATCAGTCGGACGGACCGCTGGCTGGTGCGATAAGGGCCACCGGGCCAGAGGGCTGGCAGATCCAGCCTTCCTCCTGGAAATTGCGGCTCGCCAAACGAGAGCTCAGACGGCTGCGGACCCTTGTCCGACTGGCGGAAGACGCGGAGCTCCCTCCGGACAGACCGGTCATCAAGTTGACCGCCAGAACCGCTGGCGAGACCCATGCGTATTCGGTACCTGTAACGGCTCAGTGCTGCCGGGGATACCTGACCATCGGGCCGTTCAAGCCAAAGCTGCTGGGAACTGCTGTGCGGCCACTACCGCCGGAAACGAAGATCGACCTCGAGGGAGAGTATCCGGGAGCATCAGGTAAAAATGTGGAATGGCGCGAACTCCTGCAGTCCGTAACCGAGTCTCGCATCGACTTTGACCGCCTCTACGGAACACCCCCAACCAAGTATGTCCCTCAGAACCCGAAGGAAAACTACGCCAACGTGGCCTTCGCGCTCACCTTCGTTCATTCCCGGAAGGAAAGAGACCTAACACTACAACTCGATGGCCCCAATCGGATGAAAGCCTGGCTCAACGGCAAACCTGTGTTCGGCGGAGCAGAGGATGAGTTCGCTGAACTTGACGAGGGCGAAGCAGGAGATGATCTGCTGGGAGTTGGTGACAGTGGCGCGGGTCCCGCGGGAACCGAAGTCGTTGGTCTGTCGCGCAAGGAGGTCCGCCTCGTGTCCGGCTGGAATACACTGCTGGTCAGGGTTGAAAAGTCAGTTGGCAAGGTGCCTGGAGACTGGTTCATCGCCCTGTCTCTCCTGGATGGCGAGGAACCCGCGCAGGGCTTGCTGTGGCGTCTGAGGCCGAAGCTCTGAGTACGCGGCCGACGCAGACGCTTTGGGGCGATCCACTTTTGCTCTTAATGCAGTACCGTTATCTCCGCCGTAGAGGACAGCCAGTCACCACAAACCTGTTCTTTCTGTTCGGTTCGCATCACACATGAGGCATAATCGCTTCGTGTATCAGACAATTTAGCTTCGAGACTATTTCATCATCTTGGCAGCATGTTCGCCTATCCAATCATCTGGCGCGAGATTCTGATTCCTGAAAAACGGGAACGGCTCTGGATGTACCAGGTCGGTTATGCCGGCCTGCTGAGCTTTATCTTCGCCCTGATCTGGCCGAAGAGCGGACAGGTGACGGCTATGTTTCTGGAGAGCAGTGCGACCGCATTCATCACCTGGATGCTCTGGATTCAGGCCGGGGTGCTGACGCTGATGTCGCCGCCGATGGTGGCCGCATCGATCACGATCGAACGTGAACAGAAAAGCCTCGACCTGCTGCTGCTTTCACCCATCAGCACAACCTCGATTGTCTTCACCAAGTGCCTGGTGGTGTTCTTCAACCTGGTGCTGATTGTGATGGGAGGTCTGCCGATTTTTCTGCTCGGCCTTTCCCTTGGTGGACTCTCTCTCGACCAGTTGGCCGGCTGTCTTATTGTGTTGATGGGGCTGGCGGCCCTGGGCTGCGCCGCGGGAGCCCTGAGCGGTGCGCTGTTTCATTCGACGCTGGTCGCGATGCTGGGTGGTT
>JASLXP010001146.1 GCA_030740295.1 Planctomycetota bacterium | reverse complement strand
GCCCAGGCGCGGTCATGAGAACCTGGCGGAAGTGAGACAGGTGACCAGTTGGTGCAAGAAGTACGACATCTTTCACATGCCATGGATGCGCGGCACGCTGACCGCTCCTGCCGGTGAGAAGGCCAATGGCAGACGTGTCGTTTGGCCGAGCGGTAATGAGCAGCCGCTCTGGAGTCCGAATTCGGACGAATTCTGGGAATGGACGAGCCGCTACATCATCGAGTACGCAAGAATGAGCAAGGCACAGCCGCACCTCATTGGCGTGTTCCTCGACTACGAGAACTACGCCAAAGGCAAAGAGGGGAATCTCTACAGCCTTTCCTATGACGACGCCATTCTGAAGCGTTTCGCTCAATCAATGAAAACCGAACTGCCGGAGCTGGAATATTCGAAACGAAAGAAATGGCTGGAACAGAAGGGCCTGCATGGCGAGTTTTCCACTTTTCAAATCGGCCACTGGCAAGAGCGATGCAGAAAACTGCGGGAGGCCGTTGACGAACACAACGCTTCATTTCAGTTCTGCATTTACCCCGCGCCCGGAACGCTCTTCATGGTCAATGCCTGCTATCCGGAATGGTCAACCGAAGAAGCGCCCATCATCCTGGCCGATGCATCGACCTATGGGAGGTCCTCACGGCTGCTGCCTCAATCGGAAGCGCTCCGGACGAATCGCGGCCGTCTCCTGGCGCGCAAAGATGTTCCAAAGAAGGCGGGTATCCCGTTTATCTACGCCGGCGGCATCGATCCTGCGGTCCGAGGCGCGGACCCCGAATTCTGCGGTAAGAACGCTGTCATGATTTCGGACATTACCGACGGTTACTGGGTCTTCTACGAAGGGCCGAAGTACGATGAGACTCATCCGGAGTATTGGAAATGGTTCACATGGGCGAACAAAGCCATCGTTTCAGGCAATTTCAAATCCCAGCATGAGCCGAGAGTGAACCCGGAGAATTGGGCGGTCGATGTTTTCGGCGCCATCGAAGGACCACTCAGACTGACCGCACCACAACCTGCCGGCACGGTGGACTTTCCAACGGTCAAACTGCGCAGGGACAACATGCTGGTCATCGCAGCCAGAGCCGGCCAGAAAGTTGAGGTCGTGCTTCAGAATGTCCCGATCGCCAAATACGTCTCGCTCCTCGCCTGGGACCTTCGAGATTCGAAGAACAAGCTCGCCTCCGGAACGATTCCCCATGGGGACAAAGGAAAGGTCGAGTTCACTGCCGGAAACGACGGCGTCTATCTTCTGGGAGTGTCGGCGGGAACCTGCGCGTATTCGGTGGTGAGCTCCAATGTCTCTCTGGGACTGTTCGCCGGAGAAAAGCTCTCAATGATCTACGGGGCCAAGCGCCTCTTCTTTTATGTCCCTGAAGGGATAGAGCAGTTCGAACTCGTTGCCATGGGCTCCGGTGCCGAAACCGTCCGCATCAATGTGTATGACCAAGAAGGTCAACTGTCCGCCAGTGCTCAGACGAGCGCGAGGCAGAGCAGCATTCGCTTGAAAGTCCCAGTCAAAGGAAATGCAGGCAAGACATGGTCTCTTGAACTGACGAGGGCGGATGAGGGTGTGCTCGAAGATTGCAGCATTATCCTGGACAAAAAACTACCACCGGTTCTATCGTTGTTGCCAGACCAGGTATTCAAGACCAACAAATGAGCAGGACATTCAAGTGCATCACGGGCACCCTGACCGGCCTTCCCTCGCTTGAGTCCGGTAGCTTCCAGCAAACAAGATAAAATCTCCGCAAATTGGATTGGACCCGCGGCTTTTTCATGTCGAACAGGAGAGCTCCATTGAAACTTCCCCTGATAGTCTGCGTTCTTGGTCTGATGGTCACCAGAGCTCCGGCGGAGAGATCCGGTCCTCAAGCCGATTTCTACGTGGCGGTTGACGGCAATGATGCGAATGCCGGAACACTGCAGAGCCCCTTCGCTTCTGTTGAGCGGGCTCGTGACGCCGTGGGTAAGCGGATCGCTGGTGGGCTGAAATCAGACGTGAAGGTTCTCGTCCGGGGAGGAACTTACCGTCCGGCAAAAACCCTCACCTTTGGACCCGAAGATTCCGGAACGGACAAACATTCGATCCGCTACGAGAGCTATCCAGGCGAAACAGTGCTCATCAGCGGCGGGCGACGAATCATTGGATGGAAACATGCTGCAAATGATCTCTGGACTGCCGAAGCGGCAGCAATGAAAGATGGTGCATGGTCTCCGCGGCAACTGTACGTCGATGAGGCTCGGGCCCTGCGGGCGCGGAGTCCGAACGTGGATTCGGCCAGCCCGTTCCTCCAAATGCTCGATGCCCGCAATTCCAGGGAGAGCTTCACACTGAAATTTCCGCCCGGTCAGGTTAAAGGATGGAGTAATCCTTCGGCGGTCGAGGTCTTTATGCGGGGCAACTGGGCGATTAACAGAAAGCGCGTCCAGAGCGTTAACGAAGAGACCGGCATCGTCACTCTTGCGCTGCCGCACATCCCGCCTCTCCCGTGGAACACCCCGCGCAAGGGCAGATGGAGCTATTTTGAGAATGCCGTCGAGTTTCTCGATCAGCCGGGCGAGTGGCATCTCAATCCCAAAAGCGGATTTCTGAGTTACTTGCCTCTCCCCGGGCAGGACATGACGAAAGCAGAAGTGGTCGCTCCTATGCTCACGCGCCTGCTGGAGGTAGCCGGAACACCCGAACGCCCGGTGCGCAACCTCCACTTCAAGGGCATCCGTTTCGAGCATGCTGCGTGGGACTTGCCTCCTGGCGGCTACATGGGCGTCCAGGCATGTCACTACATCACCAGCGAAAAGGACAAGAAGGCATGGAAACGTATCGAAGCCGCGGTCCGGTGGAATTACGTCGAGTCATCCAGTCTGACAGACGGCGGCATCGCGCACGTTGGCGGCTGCGGCATCGAACTTGTCACCCGCTGCCGCAACAACGTGATCGAGGGCAATCATGTTTTCGACGTCAGTGGCAACGGCATCATGCTTGGCGGCCCGAAGGAAGAAGAGGATGTCCCGAAGAACAACCGCATCGCCAACAATCATGTCCATGCATGCGGAGTGGATTTTCACGGGTCGGTGGGCATCTGGGCTGGCTTCTCCCAGGGCGCCGTCATCACAAACAACCGCGTGCACGACCTGCCCTACACCGGGATATCCGTCGGCTGGCAGTGGGACCCGAAGCCGACGCCGTGCAAAGAAAACCGGATCGAAAACAACCACATCTTCGACGTGATGAAGGAGCTCGGAGATGGCGGTGGCATTTACACGCTCGGCCTCCAGCCCGGCACGATCATTCGCGGTAACCACATCCATGACGTGAAGCGCAGCCGATTCGCTCAGGCCGCGCCCAACAATGGCATGTTCATCGACCAGGGAAGCAAGAGTTATCTCTTCGCTGAAAACGTCATCTACTCAACGGCCGGAAGACCCGTCCGGTTCAATCAATGCGGCCGGGACTGGCATACGTGGAAGGACAACCATTTCGGCAAGACGAGGACAGTGCCGGGCAAAGTGGGCAGCGGCCTGCTCTGCGACGGTACCGGTAGCTTTCACGAAGCTCCTCACACACCAAAGCTTGATCCGGAACAGCTCACCGTCGAGGCATGGGTTTATCTCGACAGGTTCCCATCGGGCAAAGACACGAGACGGTGGCTGGTAAACAAGAACCGCAACGAATGGATCGAGGGACACTACGCGCTGATGGTCCAGGTGGATCGGGTGGGTGCCTACCTCAATATCGGCGGTGGAAGAGGAAACGAGAATTCGGCATGGTCCCAAAAGGGTGCCATCAAGCTCAAGCAGTGGCATCACGCAGCCATGACCTACGACGGCAAAGAGCTGATCGTCTACCTGGACGGGAAGCAGGTCGCTTCAAAAACGATTGGCAAGAAGAGGAAGGCCGGACGCGATCCGGTTCATATCGGCAGAAGGCAGGACGGGTACAACTACTTCAAAGGCATCATCGACGAGGTCCGCATCTACGACCGGGCTCTTTCGGCCAATGAAACGAAATCCCATCACGATTTGCCTGAGGCGGAGCGCGGGACCGAGAAAGGCATGGCGGGCCACTGGAGCTTTGACGGCATCGACGATTCACCGATCAGCGAGATCATCACCAGGGCCGGGCTTGAGCCGGAATATCGGAACAAGCTGCTGGGAAGTGACAATCCGGAAAACTGACACACGAAGTGCGCGACTTGAATTCCTCAGGTCTGTTCTGATTCCTGATTCCCGCTTCCCGATTCGTTGCTTTTCGGCTTCGATATTGGCACGCCATAAAACATCGACTCCATCGCGCGCCTTGCCTGGAGAGCCTGGAATTCTTTGAGCCTCTGGATGTGGCCGGTCGGCATGTGCGAAACGCTGTAGGAGGTCCGAAGAACACCGGTGGAATCAGCCTGATCCTCATCGTGAGTTCTGATTAGGCCGTATGCATCCCGGATAAGATTCGGATGCGGTTGGCCATCCTGGTTGGACGGACTTCCCTGTGCCATGATTCCTGTTCGTATTCACCGGGCCGTGAGACCCTGAGTTCGTGGAGTTGAATACTGAACAGGAGATTCAGGAGGAGAACCTGTAGGAGAGCGACCGGGACTGGTCGGGCGATTCCGGAGCTGCATTTTCGCCAGACGTCAAAACCGGCCTTCTTAATTATCGAAAGGTCTCAGAAAACTTTAGCGATTCCCCCTGTTTTCCTGGTTTCCCTTTTTTGCCGCGGCCATCGGGCGCAACCGAATTCAGGGCCTCCTGGGCGCCCCTGGAAACGCAAGCGACCCGCTTGCTCCTCTGCGAGCAAAGCTCGCACGCAGCAGGGGAGACGCCTGCGTTCCCAGGGAAGTACACGCACCCCGCGCAGAAGTTTCACAGGAAATCCTGTGCCAAGCAGAGGCAAGCGAATGAGAGGCAAGCGAATTAAACAGACGTTGCCTTTGCGCCAACAACTCCAGGCCATATAGTTACGGCTGCTTCATTACTCTCACCAGTAAAATCATCATGAACAGACGGGACAAGAAACGGCTGGACATTCTCAAGAAGCTCAAACAGCGTTTACTCCAGCAGATCTCTGGAGCAAAGAAACAAGAGGTCGAGGATGACGAAGTAGCGAACCTGGAAGGCGAACTCGCGAAAGTCGATGAAGAGATCACCAAGCTCAAATCTGCGTAGGTGATGAACAGTTCAGAGAATATGAGTGTTCGATTTCCGGCCGTCCTCCTCATTTGCGCTGCCGTCTCCGCGGGAGACTGGCCGACGTACCAGCATGACAGCCTTCGAAGCGGGAAGACAGACGAAAGATTGGAGACCGTCGGCCTGGGGGCCGTCTGGACGTATCGCTCATCTCTTCCACCCCAACCCGCATGGCCGGGCCCGGCCAGATGGGATGCCTATGCACGCATCCGGGGTCTCCGATCTCTGCGAAACTATGACCCGGTGTTCCACACTGCGATCGCCAGAGGGCGCGTCTATTTCAGCTCGAACGCTGATGACTCCGTTTATTGCCTCGATGCAAAGACAGGGACTGTTGAGTGGTCGTTCTGCACGGACGGGCCGGTCCGAAGCGCACCGACTGTTTCGGGAGAAAAAGTCTACTTCGGCTCGGATGACGGCAACGCTTACTGCCTGAGTGCTGAGTCCGGAAAACTCATCTGGAGTTTCAATCCCAACCCCGATCACCGGCTGGTCATTCACAACGGCCGGCTGATCTCGTTCTGGCCTTGTCGAACGGGCGTCGCTGTGCGCGATGGCACTGCTTACTTTGGCCATTCTCTTTTACCTTGGAAGGAATCCTATCTCTGCGCGGTGAATGCGGAGACCGGCAAACCGGATGGCGATGGGAGGTATGTTCAACGGCTGAAATCTCAGACGATGGAGGGTGCCATTCTCGCCTCCGGACAGAGACTCGTGCTCCCCCAGGGCCGGGTCGCGCCGCTGTTGTTCAGCCGACTGACCGGTAAACCCGCGGGCGGCCTCAAAGGAGGTGGAGGCTCATTCGTTCTGCTGGCGGAAGACGACACGGTGATCCACGGGCCGGGCACGCCAAAGAAGGGCAACAACATCATCACGAGCAACGCAACCACTCGCGAGACCATCGCCACCTCGCGCGGTAACGCCATGATCGTCGCGGATACGCTCGCATACATTCTGAATGACACCACTCTTACCTGCTTCGACCGCGCGAACAAAAAAAACCTCTGGCGCGCGCCGTGTGACGTCCCACTCGCCCTGATCCTTGCCGGAGACATCCTCATCGCTGGCGGGGCGGGGAAGGTCTCAGCCTTTCGCACCAGCGATGGCCGAAGGGTCTGGTCATCCAGCGTTCACGGCAACGCATTCGGTCTCGCTGCTTCCGATGGCGCGCTTTACGTCAGCACGGATGAAGGTCGAATCTACTGTTTCCGCAAGGGCGGTAAGAAAATCGTGATCGAAAAGAAGCAGAATCCGCGTGAGGAATCTGTAGAAGAGACAACCCAGCCCGTGGAGCTTGCTCCGATCCCGAAGGTCAAAGAAGAGGGCCTGCAGCATCGGTGGGTATTTCAGCAGCCGGCGGCCGGCGGCTCCGACGTTCGCAATCTGGCGGCTGACGGGAAGGCTCAGATTCTCGGCAATCCGCGGCTTCACGCTGCAGGCAAAATCCAGTCGCTTGCACTGGACGGCAAGACCAGCGTGATGGTCGCCAACCACTTCAAAAAAATACCGCATCCCACGCGCACCATCACTGCCGAAGCCTGGGTGCAGGTGAACCAGCCGCTGCAATGGGGCGGCCTCGCAGGCATCATTCAGGACAACGGCGACTACGAGCGCGGATGGATACTGGGGTTTTCCGGTTCATTTTTCAGCTTTGCCGTTTGCGGCAAGGAAGGCCCGGGGAGGCTTACCTATCTCAAGGCGAAATCTGCCTTCAAACCTCACACCTGGTATTACGTGGTGGGTACCTACGACGGCAAAGAGATGCGTGTTTATGTGAATGGCAAACTCGAGAGCGCCTCACCCGCGCAGAAAGGCGATATTAACTACCCGCCCCAGGCATTCTTCGAACTGGCCGCTTACCACGATAAGGACGAGTACTTTCGCGCTGTCGGCCTCCTCCGTGAAGTCAGGATCTACAACACCGCTCTCAGCGAGGCCGAGATTCAGAACCATTTCAAAGAAGGAGTAAAGTTGTTGCCCGCCGGCCAGCAGCCACTCGAGCTGGCCCTCGGCCCCGTCCATGAATTTGAGACTCACAACAGCGCAGTGGTACGCTGGCAGACTCACAAGCCGATGCCGACTTCGTTGAACTGGTCGGATAACGAAGACCAATGGACCTTCAAAGATCCGTCAAAGAAGACCAGCCATGAGGTACGTCTGACAGACCTTCGCCGGAATCGTCTCTACCGCTATTCGATCCGTAATACCCACACAGATTTTGAATTAGACACTCACTTCAATTTCAAATCCGGAACCGATCTCGAGAGCACTCCCAATGATGCAGAGCTGGCAAACATCGCCGCCGAAATCATACGAACGACCCAGGTAAAGAAAGGCATCTGCGTGGATCTGGATGCGGGCGATGGCAGCCTCGCGATCGAACTGATCCGCGGCACTGATTTACGAGTCATCTGTTTCGAGCAGGACAGGGCCAGGATGGAGGAGGCGCGAAACAAGTTCAAAAAGGCCGGCATCTACGGCAGCCGCGTTACGGTCCATCACGTCAGTCGGCTCCAGCATTTGCCGAGAAGATTTGCCAACCTCGTTCTCTCGCAGGCAAGCCTGAAATCGGAAAAACAGAAATTTGATGCCAGCCTGCTTGATATTCTTCGACCGTCAGGCGGCATCGCTCTTATTCCTACTGAAGCTTCAGGCGCTGCTGCCAGGAAACTGGGATTGAAGGTGGTCACTGTGAATTCAGCCGCATTGCCCGGAATGACCAAAGTCATCCGACCTCCATTGGCTCGCACAGGCGAATGGTCTCACTTGTACGGCAGCGCGGACAATTCAGCATTCGGAGGAGAGTCGCTCAGCGGAGCGCGTAAGAGCGAAGACATGGACGTTCAATGGCTCGGCCACCCCGGCCCGCGCAATCAGGCCGATCGCAACGGCCGCAAACCTGCGCCGCTGGCGACTAATGGGCGGCTCTTCATCCAGGGCCTGCATCGGATCATCGCGATCGATGCGTACAACGGAACTGTCCTCTGGACACTCGGTCTTCCCAATTTTGAGAGATTCAACATGCCACGCGATTGCAGCAACTGGTGCGCGGATGACGACCACATCTACGCCGCCATTCGCGGCAGGTGCTGGGTCATCAATGCTGCGGACGGCCGAACGCTCAAGCAGATCGATGTAGTCCCGGACAGTAGAAAGTCATGGGCCTTTGACTGGGGATACATCGCCAGCCAGAACAAGCTGCTCATCGGCAGTGCAGTCAAGAAGAATTCCGCTTACACGAATTTCTGGGGCGGCGGTAGTGAAGGCTGGTATGACTCGAAGAAAGGTCCGGTTAACTCCAAGGTCTGCAGCGACAACCTCTTCGCTGTGCAAAAGGCAGATGGTAGAAAAGTCTGGGCCTATCAGAACGGTCTAGTGATCAATCCAACGATTACCATCGCCGACGGGAAAGTTTTCTTCGTTGAAATCCGGAATGAAAAAACCGTCGCCTCCCAGTCCCGCCGGGTGGGGATGATCGAGATGTGGCAAGACCAGTTTCTGGTGGCCCTTGACGTATCAACAGGCCGAAAAATCTGGGAAGAAGCCATCGATACGCCGGACGGCGAAGTCACCTTCTACATGGCCTACGGAGGCGGCAAGCTGGTCATCTGCGGCTCACGCCCGGAAGGCAAGAAAGGCCATTACAGCCTGGATACGTTCAGTGCCGCCAATGGTGGGCCCGCCTGGCAGACCACGTTCGAATGGCCGAATGAGGGACATCACGGCTCACACATGTCGCGCCCCGCCATCGTGGGCAACCTGGTCGCCGTCCGGCCGAGGACATTCCGTCTCGACACCGGCGAGCCGCTGCCGGGCAACATGCCGGGCGGCGGATGTGGAACGTACGCGGTGACGGAGCATGCTTTCCTGTTCCGTGCAGGCACGATCACCATGTGGGATTTTAAAGGCGGCAAGACCAGCAAATGGAATCGGCTTCGTCCCGATTGCTGGATCAGCACCATCCCCGCCGGCGGCATGCTCCTGTCACCCGAAGGAGGCGGTGGCTGCAGTTGCGGGAACTGGATGGAGACTTCGGTCGGCTTCATACCGAAGTTGCGCAAGTAGCGTCCCGTGCTATCAGCCCGGATCCTCCTCATCCAGCACTTCAACAATCCGTTCCTTTAATCGGAAAAGAACCGGACCCGGGATCGCGTGCGGGCCCATGAAGGGAATGAATTCGACCTCGATACCTGATTCCAGCAGGAACTCTCTGAGCCATTCAGCAGCGACGAAAGGCAGAATGGGATCCATCTGTCCATGGCTCTGAAGTACTTTCATGCCTTTGCGATTCGGTGCGAGTTCCTTCCATCTGTCGAGCGCTATCAGGATGCCTGACATCTGGATCAGGATGGCAGGGCTCTCATCCAGATGAAACGCGACATCCGCCATCTGCATGGCCCCCTGTGAAAAGCCGCCGATGAGGATCTTGCTCAGCGGCAGCGATGTCTCGTCGCAAACCTGCTGCACCACTTCCAGCACGAGGTCCCGCGATTCATCCATGCCGCCCGGAACGCTTTTGACGACGCGCTCGAAATCGCCCGATTCGGCCAGTTCTATCAGTTCGGCCACTCTCAGAGGCCACCATGCACGACCGCCTGGTATGCCGGCCTCTTCCAGGGATATGGGCGCTTCAGGAAAAACGAAACGGACGCGATCTGCGATGCGATCATCCATGCCGAGCACGTGGTGGCCGATGTCAACCAGGTCGTCGCCGGGTGCACCATAACCATGACAGAGAATGACCGCGGCCTCAGGCGATTCTTCCGTATTGTTTCCGTTTATCTCTGTACAGTTCAGTCTTCCGATAGTCCTTCTTGAAGTTCCCATGTCGTCACCTATGGCCGCCTGCTGATTGTGGATTAGATTCTCCGCGGGTTCCACTTAACATCGCTGAATCCGGCAAGCAAACCGGACATCTGTAGAATCCACTTCTTTCGCCCTCCGCTTTCCTCTGAAAGACACGCTCATGTCCAGACTATCCCTCCTGGTCCTCGCCCTGGTCTATTCAGCACCCTTGAACAGCAACGGGGCTGACTGGTTGGATTCTTATGAAGCAGCGGCCGAAAAGGCGGCAGAAAGTCGCAAGCCGATGCTGCTATTTTACTACCGCGCCAACTGCAAACAGTGCCGGAAACTGGAGACATCAACACTGGCAAATCCAAAGGTAAAAGCACGCCTGGATAAATTCGTATTGGCAAAGGTCGACGTGGCTCAAAATCTGAAACAACTCCTGCGATTAAAACCGAGCGGCAACGTCACCCCGTACATCATCTTCACCCGTGCGGATGGCCGGCAGATCTTCAATACCAGCGGCTACGTTCCTGCGTCGCTTTTCGTGAAGCGGCTCGATCAGGCATTGGCGAAATCGGGAGGATGAGGTGGGTGGTGGGGTGGTGAATTGTGAATTGTGAATTGTGAATGGTGAATGGTGAATGGTGAATGGTGCTGGGCGGATGAATCCCTCTGAATCCTGAATCCGTAAATCTTGAATCCTGATTCCCGGTGGCAGGTATAGACTCAGCGCGGGTACAGATATTGAAGGTCCGCTCGCTTCCCTGTAACGTCCCGCGGTCGCTGCTTATTCGCATACCAGAGAGACCGCATGATGAAGATTAAGGAAGTCGAATTCTTTTACGTTGACGTTCCGCTCAAAGAAATCCCTCAGCGCAATATGGAGCGCCAGCTTCATGGTTGGCGCATTTTTCAAATCTGCAGAATTGAGCTCGACAACGGTGTGGAAGGTTTTGGCGAAACGCTGCCGACGTATACCTGGAGCAGGGTCCAAGAGAACGTTACGGAAAAGCTGAAAGGGAGGAGCCCGGCGGAATTTCTGTGGGACGATTCGCTGGGTGCTGGAGTTCAGATGGCGCTGTTCGATGTCACAGGGAAGGCGATGGGCGTTCCCGCTTACCAGCTCATGGGCGCGAAGCATCGTGATTTTTGCCCCATTTCGTGGTGGGCCATCGATATGCCGCCGGAAGATTACGCAGCGCAGGCGAGGGAGGCTGTCGAGCTCGGATACACATCCATGAAGCAGAAGCCGCGGCCCTGGTTCGATGTCTACGAACAGGTTAAACAGACCGCCGCCAGTTCCAACGAGAATTTCAAGATTGACCTCGACTTCAATGGCCATCTGGTGAATTCAGCAAATGCGGTAAGCGTGATCAGGAAGCTGGAGAAATGCCCGAACGTCGCGTTCCTGGAGTCGCCCATACCCCAGCAGGATGTCGCGGGCAATCAACGTATCCGCTCCCAGACGCGATGTGCCATCGCCATGCACTTCGGGAATCCTCCGTTCCCCACCGCGGTCAGTGAACAGGTCTGTGACGGATTTGTCATTGGAGGTGGTGCTTACACTACGCTGCATCAATTCGCGTGTGCGGCCAGGTTCAATCTGCCCGGATGGCTGCAGTTGGTGGGCACGGGCATCACCACCACCTGGGGGTTGCACCTCGGCTGCGTGGCCACTCACGCGCAGTGGCCGATGATCACCTGCGTCAACATGTATCAACACCAGCTCATCAGCGAGCAGATCGAAATACAAGGCGGTTTTGCGAAAGTGCCGGACAGTCCCGGGCTCGGCATCAAGCTCGCGGATGACTTTCACCAGTTCAAAGTGGATTCACCAGACAAGCCCAACGTGAGGGCCCACTACGCGCTCGTTCGAGCCAGCGGTGATAAACGATGGTTCCAGCCCGAAATGTCTCACTACGGTTATTGGACAGAATCCGAGCGGGGCAATTTCCCGGGCGTCTTCGAGCACGGCGTGAATCTCGAACGCTGGGATGACGACGGATCAAAGGAATGGAAAGACATGGAAGAGCGACTTAAAAACGGCCCTGTTTCACAGAGGGCGTGAGGGCTCCTCTGTAGTAATCTCATGCGGGCGTTCCTGCTACCCTTAGGAGTCAGGCCAAAATAATGTTGCCAGTTTCAGTAGTCCCGAAGGGACGGAGGCGTTTAGCGTCTGCGAATTGGCCGAAGGCCATACTCATCGTAGCCTGGGGTATCACCCCAGGAATGTGATGCGTATCAGCATTTTTTGGCCGAAGGCCATATTCACCGAGACGGTGACGTTGGTGAATTTGGCCTTCGGCCAATGAATCTCGTTCGATTCATGAATCCTGGGGCGTTGCCCCAGGCTACGGTGAATCATGGCCTTCGGCCATAACTGAGACTTCGAGAAAGACGCTAAACACTTACGAAGGGACGGAGGCAATTAGCCCCAGGTTTCAACCGGTTAAAACCAGGGGCTACTCACCTGCGTCCCTCCGGGACTGCGAAGCGGATATCTTCCGGTTGAAGTTGGTAACTTAATTTCGATCAACGTCCTCATCCGAGGCGTGCTGCCGAACGTGACTTACCAGATCGAGAAATTAACCGCTGCAACGTTGCCCGCGGGCGAATAGATGTTGCCAAGGCTCATCCCGCAATGCTTCAAAAGTGAAAGACATAGACAAGCGCCCGAGAGTGACAATTGAGCA
>JASLXP010001145.1 GCA_030740295.1 Planctomycetota bacterium | reverse complement strand
TCCCCCTCTCCCCCTCTCCCCCTCTCAAACTCCCCCTCTCAAACTCCCCGCGCTTGATCGCGCCGCATGCATGGAATTCGCCATCGGGAAGATCGGCATCGCTCTCGGGCAGGAATTCGCCGAAGCAGACAGTTTCCCAACGCGGGTCCGCCTGCCGGATGAACCGCTTATGCTGGCCGACCGCATCCTCGAAATAGAAGGAGAAGCACGTTCGATGACGCAGGGACGTGTGGTGACCGAGCACGATATTCATCCTGATTCGTGGTATCTCGACTGCAACCGCATTCCGACTTGTATTGCCGTTGAAGCCGGCCAGGCGGATCTGTTCTTATCCGGCTACCTCGGCATCGATTTTGAGACCAGAGGCGAGGCGGTTTACCGGTTGCTGGATGCGCAGGTCACGTTTCACGACGAACTGCCTGAGCCGGGCAATGTCATTCATTACGAAATCCATATTGACCGATTCTTCCAGCACGGACAGACCTGGTTTTTTCATTTCCGCTTTGAAGGCACGGTCAACAGCAAGCCGCTGCTCAGCATGGAGAATGGTTGTGCAGGCTTCTTTACCGAGGCCGAACTCGCGGCCGGCGTCGGCATCGTTCACACCGAATTCCAGATGCAAGCCATGCCCGGCAAAACGCCCGAAGGCTGGCGGCCACTGGTGCCAATGCAGATTGAGTCTTATTCGGATGAAAAGGTGACAGCCTTACGAAATGGGGATCTTGCCGGTTGCTTCGGGCCGCAGTTCGATGGCATTCCCATCCAGCATCCGGTCACTTTGCCGGGTGGGCGCATGCGACTGGTCGATCGGGTTTCGAAGCTTGACCCTCAAGGCGGACGCTTCGGGATTGGGCAGATCACCGCGGAGCTCGACATTCACCCGGACGATTGGTTTCTCACCTGCCACTTCGTCGACGACATGGTCATGCCGGGCACGCTGATGTATGAGTGCTGCATGCACACGCTTCGCATCTTTTTGCTTCGAATGGGATGGATCGGCGAAGAGGGCGATCTGGCCTATCAGCCCATCCCGGGCGTGGCCAGCACACTCAAGTGCAGGGGGCAGGTGATCGAGTCCACGAAGCAGGCGACGTATCAGGTAACGTTGAAGGAGATCGGCTACCGGCCCGAGCCGTTCGTGATTGTGGATGCGCTCATGTTCTCGGATGAAAAACCGATTGTGGAAATCACTAATATGACGTGCCAGTTGGCGGGGATGGATCGGGAGAAGGTTGAGAGAGTGTGGAATCGAGAATCAGGGATCAGGAATCAGGAATCAGGAGTTGCGGCATCGAGCTTCGAGCATCCAGAATCCGGCATTGAGTACGATCGCCAACCGGCCATCTACTCCCATGAACAGATCCTTGCTTTTGCTGTTGGGAAGCCTTCGGAGGCGTTCGGGGAGCGATATGAGGCTTTTGACGAAGAACGAGTGATTGCCCGTCTGCCGGGGCCGCCCTACCAGTTTCTCGATCGGATTACCGAAGTGGAAGGTGAGCCGTGGGTGCTGGAGTCGGGGCCGGTTGCGGTGGCACAGTATGATATTCCGCCGGATGGTTGGTACTTTGCATCCAACGCGCATCAGGACATGCCGTTCGCGGTGCTGCTGGAGATCGCGCTGCAGCCTTGCGGCTGGCTGGCGGCCTATTGCGGGTCCGCGCTGACGAGTGATAACGATCTTTCCTTTCGAAACCTTGGAGGGTCGGCGACGCAATTCGAGGCGATTCATCCGAACATGGGCACGCTGACCACGCGGGTGAAGATGACCAACGTCTCGCAGTCGGGCGGCATGATCATTCAGAATTTTGATATGGAGATGACCTGCGAGGATCGCACGGTCTACAAGGGCGATACTTATTTCGGGTTCTTTTCAAAGGAAGCACTGGCGAATCAGGTCGGGATTCGCGATGCCGTGCTCTATGCGCCTGCAGCGGCGGAGGCCGATCGGGCTGAGACGTTCGAGTTTCCGGGGTCTCACCCTTACCCGGACGAGATGCTTCGTATGATCGATCGGGTGGACCTGTTTGTGCCTGATGGCGGGCCGGCCGGGCTCGGTTACATTCAGGGCAGCCTGGAGGTCCGGCCCGAATCATGGTTCTTCAAAGCGCACTTCTTCCAGGATCCGGTCATCCCCGGATCGTTGGGGCTGGAATCCTTCCTGCAACTTCTTAAAGTACTCGCCCTGCGCCGCTGGGGCTGGGAAGAGGGTCGCCGAATCGAGACCATTGCCGTCGGCGAAAGACACGAGTGGGTCTACCGTGGCCAAGTCATTCCTCCGGACGAAAAAGTGATCGTCCAAGCCATTGTGAGTGAAGTAGACGACGCCCAACGGCTCATGAAGGCCGACGGATTTCTGACGGTCGACGGGCGTGTGATTTACCAGATGAAAGACTTTACGTTGAGGATTCGATGAAGGCTGCAGCGAAATGAGATAATGAAATACTCCAACGTCTACATTGATGCGATTGGCTACGAACTCGCCCCGGTGGTGGTGACCACCGCGGAGCTCGAGGAACGTGTCCGGCCGCTTTACGAGGCGTTGCATATTCCCGTCGGCCAGCTCGAAACGATTACCGGCATCTACGAGCGCCGGTGGTGGGAGCCCGATTATCCGCTTTCGAAGGGGGCCACACTCGCAGCCGATAAAGCGCTCAGTGAATCGAGCGTCCGACCGAACGATGTGGATGTCCTCATTTACGCGGGCGTTTGCCGTGAGAATTTCGAGCCGGCGACCGCCTGCCGCGTGGCCGCGGGGCTTGGCGTCAATTCGACCGCGGCCCTGTACGACCTGAGCAACGCGTGCCTTGGCGTGCTCAACGGCATCATCAATGTCGCCAACATGATCGAGCTTGGCCAGATTCGGGCCGGGCTGGTGGTCTCATGTGAAACAGCCCGCGAGATTAATGAAGCCATGATCGATCAGATGCTCGAAGAACAGAGCATGGATATTTTCAAGACAGCACTGGCCACGCTGACGGGCGGGTCGGGCGCGGTCGCAGTGCTGCTGACCGATCGGCAGATGTCGGGATTGGATCGTCATAAGCTCGTCGGCGGTGTCACCCGCACGGAGCCGCAACATCACGCGCTCTGCCGCTGGGGGATGGAGCCGATCACCGACTCTTCGTATCAGCAGACCATGATGACCGAGTCTGTTGACGTTTTGAAATACGGTGTGGAACTCGGTCACAAGACGTGGAAGACATTTCTTGCCGAGCTCGACTGGTCTCCAGCGGATGTCGACCGTGTCATCTGTCACCAGGTTGGTTCGAGCCACCAGGCAGAGATTCTCAAGAACCTGCGCATCCCTGCCGAGAAGGACTTCACGACCTACGAGTACCTCGGCAACATTGGGACGGTTTCTCTGCCTCTCACCGCGGCCCTGGCGGAGGAGCGTGAGGAGATTCAGGCCGGACAGAAGGTGGCGTTCCTTGGTATCGGCAGCGGTCTCAACTGTCTCATGCTGGGACTGGAATGGTAGACGATCTCTACCCTTTCGAGGGCCATTACTTCGAACGCAACGGCCTGCGGCTTCATTACCTCGACGAAGGTGAAGGCGACCCAGTCGTCATGGTGCACGGCAATCCGACCTGGTCGTTTTATTACCGTAATGTAGTGCTCGCACTGCGCAATACACACCGCTGCATCGTTCCCGACCACATCGGCTGCGGGCGTTCGGATAAGCCGGACGACAGCCGGTACGAATACCGCCTTCAGAGCCGCATCGACGATCTCGAGGCACTGCTCGAATATCTCGACATCCGATCCAGGATAACTTTCATCGTTCACGACTGGGGAGGCATAATCGGGATGGGATACATGACGAAGTATCCCGACCGCATCAAGAAGATCGTAGTGCTGAACACGAGCGCGTTTCACCTGCCGTCTACCAAGCGTTTCCCCCTCGCTTTGTGGCTGGGACGCAACACGCATCTGGGCGGGTTCCTGATTCGCCGTTTCAACGCTTTTGCACGTGTTGCAGCGATGGTCTGCTGTAAACGCCATCCAATGCCGACCGTGGTCAAGCGAAGGTTTATCGAGCCATACGATTCATGGAACAACCGAATAGCGACGCACCGTTTCGTGCAGGACATCCCACTCAAAGAAGGCGACCCAAGCTACGACCTGGTGACAGAAATCCAGGAAGGATTAACAAAGCTCGGAGACAGACCGATGCTGATCTGCTGGGGCGAGAGAGATTTCGTTTTCAGCGTTCATTTCCGTGACGAATGGATTCGACGCTTTCCAAACGCGGTCGTGCACACCTATAAAGATGCAGGACATTACGTTCTCGAGGATGTCAAGGAGATCATCGACCACGTGAAGGCTTTTTTGTAGGCTTCTGTGCCGGAAGGATGGAAGGCAAGAAATGGGTAAGAAGATGGAAAATGAAAACATGAAGTACAGAAAGGTGGCATGCGCCAAGAATTCGACTCGGCGGGAGTTCATTGCGGATGTGTGCACGTCAGCGATAGCTGTTTCAACCATTGGAGCGGGATTGGCCGAAGAAGCGTCAGCACCCAAAAAGCAATTCCCCAAGGGACGCTATGTGGACGTCCATGTGCACCTCGGCCAGGTGTGGAACAGCCGTGGAGTGCTCGATGCGAAGATGCTGCTCGAGTGGATGGATGCGAACGACATTTCGCAGGCGGTTGTGCTGCCGCTGATTTCACCGGAATCGTATTTCTATCCGATCACCCCTCACTGGGTTCTCGAACAGACGAAGCCGCATCGGGATCGCCTGATTCCCTTCTGCAGCGTTGACCCACGCTCGGTGAACCTCGGCGGGTACAAGGGCTTTCTTGACATTCTGAAACGATATCGGGACGCAGGCGCGAAGGGGTTCGGCGAACACAAGTGGGGAGGCGCCATTGATGACGCCCGCAACATCAGCATGTTTAAGGCATGCGCGGAGCTGAAGCTGCCGGTGCTGTTCCACATGGACAACCTTCGTAACAAGGACAAGCCCGGCTTGCCCGGGTTAGAGAAGGTGCTCAAAGAAGTGCCAAATGGCGTTTTCATCGGACACGCCCAGGGATGGTGGAGCTCGATCTCTGCCGGCGTCACCGCGGGTAATTTCGGCAGCTATCCCAAAGGCACGGTAAAGCCCGGTGGAGCGATGGATCGGCTGATGGAATCCTATCCCAACATCTACGGCGACCTGTCTGCGGGCAGCGGAGCGAATGCTATTCGGCGGGATCTGAAGTTCGGGCGGGAGTTCCTGATCCGGCGTGCGGACAGGTTGCTGTTCGGCACGGACTACCTAGCGCGAAAGCAGAACGTGCCGCAGTTCAAACTCTACGAATCCCTGAAACTGCCTGAAGTTGTCCAGGCGAAGGTCTTCAGGGACAATGCACGCGAACTGCTTGGATTGAAACCGGCCTGAAACAGCGGCCTATTCGGCCACAGCGGCAATCGTGATCGTATGCTTAACAGGCTTGAACGCGTCTTGAGCGGCCTTACCTAATTCCTGTCGCTTTTCATCCATGCGCTTGCGAATGTTCTCGGTGGACTCATTGATGACCTTGTCGCCTTTGAACATGTTCTTCACGTGCCGGAAATTCGTGAGAATACGTTTGATCATCAACGTCTCAAAGCTCTGCTTTTGGGCGACTGCGCGTTCGACATTTCTGAACGGGGCCACGAATGGGTTGTCCATGAATTCTGAAGCCAGGTTGATTCCGGCGGTGAGCTGGGCAGACGTGAAGTCTTTGGAGGATTTTCCCCAGACCACTTTGTACTTGGCGGCGTCGGCATTCGACACTTTCAAGACCAGTCTGTTCAGATCCTGATTGAACGGCAGGTAAGGAAGGATGCTCTTTGTGGAGTTTGGCGATTTATTGTCGCCGAAGAAACAGAATGGATAGCGGCTGCTTTCCAGGTCGACCTTGCCATCTTTCGCGGAGACGACTTTGTGGCCATCCGTGGCGGTGGCTGTTCCTTTGAGGTCGACCGTGATGGTGCCGAGGTTACCATCCAGACCCATCGCCTCGAGGAAAGCGTAGGCCATGACCAGTTGACCGTTAGGCGAAGGATGCACGCCGTCTCCGCCGCAGACGTGATACTTATCGCCCAACTCGGCCTGGGCCTTGTTCATGGCGGAGACCATCGTGTCATGCACGTTTGCGAAGGGCATTTTTTTCTCCTCGGCGATGGCTTTAGCGATGTCTCGAAGGTGGGCGAGGTTGTCGTTGTATTCGATGGCTCTTTCCTCTGATCGTTTAAAGGAAACGTTATCCACCGCTCCTGGCGCGCCGACGACCACTGTGGCGCCCTCTTTGATCATGCGGTCGACGATCTGTGTCATTGATTTTTTGTACGGCACACCGATCTTCGGATCCCATTTTCGGTAGCTGCCGTCGTTCATACCGTAGCAGGTGGTGACTACGTTGGGCTTGAACGGGACGAGGTCGTTTTCCATGCGCCCGGCGAATCCGGGTGCACGCTCACCACTCCAGCCCAGTTGAATAGTAGTGGCCTCGAGTTCCGGAACGCACACAGTCAGATACATCTCGATGTATTTGCTGTAAAGCTTCTGCTCGGTAATGGAGTCCCCAACGATAGCGACGAGGTCTCCCTTCTTAATGACTGGGCCCTGTTCTGCGAATGTGTTGAGACACGTTGCGAGAAGAACAGCGACTGTGACTGCCTGTAAGATCTGCGCTTTTCTTGAAACCATAGGGTGCTCCTTCACGAGGTGAGTGCTTTCGATGAATGCGAGCAGGTTGCATGTTGTGTATGGACAGTTCAAGCGCTTCAGTCTCTGGCCAGTCCAGGTGCCCTGCTTATCATTCCTCATCTTTCGCCCGTCAGCTTTCCCTGCTTTTTCCATGAAAAAACGATCATCCTTATCCTTTCTCCTCTGCGCCCTCATCTCTCCCGTCTGCCAGGCCGAGCCAACAAAGCCCAACATCGTCCTGATCATTTCTGACGACCAATCTTGGACAGATTTCGGCTTCATGGGGCATCCGGATATTAAAACGCCCCACCTGGATAAGCTCGCATCTGAGAGTGTGGTGTTTAAGCGTGGGTATGTGCCGACCGCGTTGTGCAGGCCTTCGCTGATGACACTGGTGACGGGGCACTATGCCAGTACGCATGGAGTGACCGGCAACGACCCTTCACCGAAATATGCGCAGAGGAACTCTCAGCTTTCCAAAGATCGGCGGGCCTCACTGATTTCGTACGTGAACAAAGTGGAATCGCTGCCGAAGCTGTTAGGCGAACAAGGCTACCTCAGCCATCAGAGCGGGAAGTGGTGGGAAGGTAACTTCAAGAATGGTGGTTTCACGCATGGGATGACCCGCGGCTTTCCGCAACGCGGCGGCCGGCACGGCGACGACGGACTGAGAATTGGGAGAACGGGTATGAAACCGATTGAAGATTTTGTGGATATGGCGGTCGAAAAGAAAAAACCGTTTTTCATCTGGTACGCGCCCTTCCTTCCGCACTCACCGCACAATCCGCCCAGGCGTTTGCTCGAAAAGTATCAGAAGGAGGGACGTCCGGATTCCATCGCGAAGTATTATGCGATGTGTGATTGGTTCGATGAGACCTGCGGGCAACTTGTCGGCTACATCGATAAGAAAGGCATCCGCAAAGACACACTTATCGTTTACGTAACCGATAACGGCTGGATCCAAAATCCCAAAGGCCGCGGATATGCTCCGCGCTCGAAGCAGACCCCTTACGAAGGCGGCGTGCGTACACCCATCATGTTTTCGCAGCCGGGCAAACTGAAGCCCGCCTCCCGGAATGAGCTCGTCAGCAGCATCGACCTCGTGCCCACCATGCTTGCCGCGGCCGGCGCACGCGCGCCAAAACAGAAACTGCCAGGACTGAATCTGCTGCCACACCTCACAGATGAAAGGAAGATCGAGAGAGAGGCAATCTTCGGTGAGAGCTTCGCCCACGATATTGCCGACATCGAGAAACCAGAGGCTTCTCTCCTCTTCCGCTGGTGTATCGAGGGCAAGTGGAAGCTTCTCCTGACCTATGACGGCGAAGTGAATCGATACAAAGGCACACATCCTCGGAAAGAGAAGCGCCCCCAGCTCTTCGATCTGATCGTAGATCCGCACGAAAGGAAAAACCTGGCGGGACAGCATCCTGAGATCGTGGCCAGGCTGGTTCAAAGGATTGACGATTGGTATCCACTAAAGGAGAGAAAGGCCCTGACTGAGTACGCCGGGCTCGAGACGCCGATCCAGTCCCTCCTCGGCGTCGGCAAAGAGGGAAAAGGAAACGAGAACGCGGCACAAGCGTGGAAGCAGATCGTCGCGACAGGCCCCCCGGCCATTCCCGCGCTGCTGGCAGCAATGGACAAGGCAAACCCGGTGTCCTCGAACTGGTTGAGAACAGCCGTCGATACTATCGCGGACAATGAGTCCAAAGCCGGCCGGAAACTCTCCCTCGCCCCCCTCCAATCATTCCTGGCCACGAAGCAGCATGCCCCGGAAGCGCGTGAGCTTGCATTCGCTCTCATATCACGTGTAGACAAAGCCACCGCAGAGAAGCTGGTCCCCGGCTTGCTCAACGACCCCGCAGTTGGCCTGCGCCGCCTGTCTGTAGCGAGGATTCTCCAGCAGGCCGCATCCGCACTGAAGGCGGAAAATAAAGACGAGGCGACCAGGCTCTTCCAGAAAGCGCTGGATGCTTCACGGGACGTGGATCAGATAAAGAGCAGCGCCTCCAATCTGAGGAAACTGGGAAAGGCCGTCGACCTTCCCCGACATTTTGGTTTCCTAATGGATTGGAATCTGATCGGGCCGTTCGATAACACCAAAAGGGTCGGCTTCGACAGCGTTTATCCGCCCGAGAAGGAGATCAAGCTCAAGGCAAAATACAAAGGTAAAGCCGGCGAGGTGGCCTGGCAGGTTTTCAAGGGCGACCACTCCTATGGGATGGTCGACTTCAATAAATCCTACGGCAAGCTCAAAGGTGTCGTTGGCTACGCGCATACTGTGTTCAAAGCCAATAAAGCCCGGCAGGCAGAGCTGCGCCTCGGCTGCAAAAACGCCTGGAAGGTCTGGCTGAACGGTGAACTGCTCTTTGGCAGAGATGAATATCACCGCGGCATGCGTATCGATCAGTATCGTTTACCGGTCCGACTGAAGCAGGGCGAAAACCATATCCTGCTCAAAGCCTGCCAGGATGAACAGGTTCAGAAATGGACGGTGGAGTGGCAGTTTCAGATGCGCGTCTGCGATGCCACGGGCACAGCGATCCTTGAATGAACTACGCTCAGGGGAGCAGCGCGTCGTCGTCATGGGCGAATGGGTCCTCTCCTGGAAATCCCAGCGCAACCGGTTCAGCTCGTACGGGAGCATGGCTGAAGTGCACCTTTTCCCATTGTGCCTCGATGCTCTCGCCGAAAGCTGCCGCCTTGAAGAACTCCTCCTCCGGCACCGGTTCAGCCCTGAAGTATTCGAACCCTGAGTGATCTTCCTCGAGGTCCTGCATCGAGGCCAGATAGTCTTCAAGATCATCTTCAGACAGATCGACAGCAAAGTTGCTTTCGCTCGGCGCCTGGGGCGTCTCCGCTGTTTCGAGGTCGGGTGAGAATCCTGCCGGAATCTCAATTCCTCCCGATTGTTCCTTGCTCTCGGCTTTGACCTTACCCGCTACCTCTTCTTCCTCTTCAACCAGAGATGTTCTGGGCTCGAGCGCGGCTCTTGAACCGACGGCTTCGTCCCTGGCTGCCGCGGCCTCCATGGCATCTCGGTCGACCTCAATCGTAGGTTCCACCGGATCGGATTCCGCTGGCGGGACGAGATCCAGTCCATGCGCTTGAGCAACTTCCTCGCTGGAGTCCAGGGCAGGATTCTGGTCTGGCTGCAACGAAGGCGAAGGCACTACATAATGCCGAACAATGAATTTCCGCAGTTGGCTCGGCTCGCATGGGAACACTTTGACTCGTCGGTTTCCGAGCTCGGTGCGGAGCCGGTCAATGAGTGTTCGATTCCGGATATCCGCCACACCTACACAGAGAATGTCACCGACCAGGGCGAGGGGCAGACATTCAAGCTCGTAAACGAGCTTGGCACTGAGGCTGGCTATTACGTTCTGCGGGATCTCCATAGCATCCAGGTCGAGCAGTGGCACCTGGTGCCGCACGGAAAGCAATGAGGCAAGTTCCGATTCAGAGACCATCGGACAGTAAAGAAGCAACTTCAGGAAGCCCGGGTTGCCCATTGCCTTGGGTAAGTTCCGTCTGACTTCCTCCGCGGTGATGATCCCTTCCTCGAGGAGCGCCATGCCCAGGTCCAGATCAGGCGCTGGCATCTGCTGATCAGGCCCAACTGGCTGGTTTTCCCCCGGTGCCTGGGGCGGTGATACCCTGATTCTCTGATGTGTGGCTGCCGAACCGTTCATAATTTGATCCTCAGGTTTGTATGGCAAATTCTTGCCATAAACTCTTGTGACATAGAGAGAAGCTACAAAAGACCTCTGTTGACGAGAGCATCACCAGTGCTATACTTTTCGCCCTTTCCTGTCTCAAAAACAGTTGCGGAGCGCAGAATGCCTGATTTCGAGGCCAAAGTGGCCACTCTCAAGGACAACAAGGAAGTGGCTATCTGCCAATTGAGCGGCGGGATAGACACCTCAACCTTGTTAAATTTCCAGAGTGCTCTTTACAGGCTGCGACGTCAGGGAATTAAACGACTTGTCCTGGATATGGAGAATATTTCCTACGTTAACAGCACTGGTTTCAGCGTTCTGCTGAAGCATGCAGAGCTATTCAAAAAGAGTGCCGGAGAGTTGGTTCTCGCCAATATGCACTCCAAAGTTCAGTTGGTTTTCGATGTCCTCGGCCTGTCCCCATACATCAATCTCTTTCCGTCAGTAGAGGAGGCCGTCGCTGGCATTACCAGCGATGAGGCCGTGACTGCGCCACCTGAAGACGCCTCTTCAGGAAACTGACCTCGTCCGCGAGGCACACTCGGGCGGCCGATCTGAACGGAGTTGCAGGATGGGCTTTTTTCGGCGAATCCGCTGGGAACATGTCAAAGCTTGAAACACAAATTGAAGAAATAGAAGGCGTGGAAAATGCGGCCGCCCTCACGCTGAGCGGATCACTGGAATCGGATTCGTTGCCGCTGCTTCAGAACACAATCGGACAGCTCGAACAGAGTGGTTTTAACCGGATTGCAGTTGAGGCAACCG